>JALYKQ010000001.1 GCA_030774675.1 Gemmatimonadota bacterium
CCCTTCAGGGAGTTACGGTACGTGTGCAAGGAGGGGATGCGCGCGCGGTCACGGACGCAGCCGGGCAGTATCGTCTCACTGCTCCCCCCGATGCGGTTCTGGTCTTTTCCCGCGTCGGCCAGCGTCCTGTTCAGACAACGATCGCCGGACGCACGACAGTTGACGTCACCATGGCAGCCGTCACCTACCTCGAGGAGGTGGTGGTCACCGCATACACGGAGCAGCGGCGAGGCGATATCACCGGCGCTGTTTCTAGCGTGAACGTCGAGCGGGCGACGAAGCAGACTCAGTCGAGTGTGCTCAAGGCGCTTGATGCAACCGTTCCGGGGGTAACGGTGTCGACCAGCGGCTCCCCTGGAGCTCGCAACACGGTTCGTATCCGTGGCATCAGCTCGTTCCAGAACAACGACCCGCTTTACATCGTCGATGGAATGGCGGTTTCCGACTCCTACCTCAACTTCCTGAATCCGAATGACATCACATCGATTCAGGTATTGAAGGATGCGTCGGCGGCGTCGATTTACGGCTCACGCGCTGGCAACGGCGTGGTGCTGATCGAAACAATGAAGAAGGGAATTGCAGGTCCGCCTCAAGTCACACTCCGAGCAAGGACTGGCGTTCAGACGCCTGTGCGTGGCTTAGACGACATGGTCATCACCAACTCGCTCGACTACTTCAAAGTCATTAAGGCGAGCTATGACAATGCAGGCGTGGCGATTCCGTCTTCACTCACAGCCATTTGGGGCGACCCGAACAACCCGAGCGTCGCACCCTACACGTTCGCAGTGCCCGGCGCGATCGTCGCGAAGAACCAGTGGGGACAGATAACTCAGGTTGACGTCTCGCAGTATTCGTATCCGAACAGTCTGATCGAGCCCGGCAGCACGGGCACGAACTGGTGGAAGGCTGTCTGGGGCTCCGCACCAGTCCGGGACTTCAATATCGACGTCAGAGGCGGCAGCGACGAAAATGCCTACGCCGTCTCGGGTAACTACTTCGATCAGAAGGGGACAGCGGCGTACACCAACTTTCGGAGAGGAAGCCTGCGCGCCAACACTTCTTTCAACCGTGGCAAGTTTAATTTCGGTGAGAACGCCGTCCTCACCTTGAGTCGGCAATACGGGGGCTCTGGCACCTTTGACGACACCAACGGCGAAAACGGAGTTCTTGGCAAAGACATTCTCATTCAGCCAGTGGTTCCCATCTACGACGTGGTCGGCAATTTCGGTGGTGCCCGCGGCATACCGGCTGTTAACAATACCAATCCGCTCCAGTCTGCATTTGCGCAAAAGGACAACATCACCAAATTCAACAGGGTGTTCGGTAACACATTTGCGGGCTATGACATCCTGCCGGCGCTTACCGTCAAGACAAACCTCGGCTTCGACCTGCGGCAGGATGGAAATGCCGGGTTCAATGACATAACGCCGCAGAATAGGGAAGCGCAGTTTGTCAACTCGATTTTCGAGTCAGCCTATCAGCAATACGGGTGGTCGTGGTCGAACACCGCCAGATATCTGAAGTCGCTGAACAGACATAGTTTTGACCTCCTAATCGGACAGGAGGCGTCCGGCGGCAACAACCGCTACGTTCAGGGCGGCATGTCGTCGCTCCTTAATTCCAGTCTCGACTCGAGGTACATCCAGGACGCCTTAGGCGATCCTAGCACGAAGAATGTGTTCAGCACTGGCGGCAAGAGCGCTTTGCTGTCGCTGTTCGGAAAGATCGGTTACAACTTCAGGGACAAGTACGTTGCGAGTTACACGCTACGCCGCGACGGCTCGTCGAACCTCGCCCCGGGTCACCGCTGGGGGACCTTCCCGGCGTTCGGGCTCGGCTGGCACATTACCAACGAACCGTTCCTGTCCGGAAACAGGTTCCTATCGGATCTGATGCTGCGCTACGGCTTTGGCGTCACCGGTAACCAGAATATTCCGTCGGGACGCGTCGTCTCGACCTACGGTGGCGACCGCGGCGATACGTTCTACGATATCAGCGGCGCGCAGCAGAGCGTCGTCGCCGGCTTCCGGCAGGCGGCGCAGGGAAATCCTGACCTCAAGTGGGAAGAAAACCGCTCGAGCAATATCGGCGCTGACATGGTGTTGTTTAACGGCCTGTTCAACGTCGTAGTCGACGTCTACTCCCGGAAAACAAACAACCTGCTGTTCGACCCCAGAACGCCCGCAACCGCTGGTATCGCCAGCCCACCGATTGTCAATATCGGGAAGATGGAGAACAAGGGCTTCGATTTCTCCATTGGTCACACTGCATCCTGGTGGAACATCGCGTTCAACGGCAGTCACTACAAGAACAAGATCGCATCGATCGACGGCGTTCAGGATTACTTCTTCGGACCAGACCCGCTGCGCATCAGCCACGTGGTCATCAACCAGGTTGGGCAGCCGATCGGCTCCTTCTTCGGCTTGGTTACGGATGGCTACTTTCGGGATCAGGCAGATGCGAATGCTCACCTGGCAGTCGGTAACTGCGGCGTAGGAACAGGCCTTACTGGTGTACCGTGTCAGGGTGGTGCTGCGCCTGGTCGCATCAAGTTCCAAGATCTGAATGGCGATGGCACGGTCGACAATTTGGACCGCACGATTATCGGCAGTCCGCATCCGAAATTCACAATGGGTATCGATCTTGGTGCCCATCGCGGTCAATGGGATGCCAGTGCGACAATCTTCGGGAATTACGGCAACAAGATTTTTGACGGCCAGAAGGATTTTTATGTCTTCCGTGACTTCCAGACCAATGTTCTGAAGGACCGGCTCTCGAACTCGTGGTCGCCCACCAACCAGAATGCGAAGTATCCGATTCTCGACATCAACGACACTTATAGTGGCGCACCGAGCAGCTACTACATCGAGGATGGCTCATACACGCGCCTTCGCAACGTTCAGATAGGCTACACTTTGCCGGGAAGCGCGCGCTACCTGCCGGGTGCCCGCGTCTATCTCCAGGGTGACAACCTCTGGACAAACACCAACTACCCGGGTCTGGATCCGGAGATCCCGCCGGGCAACCAAACAGGTGCGGCAGGCGACACTCGCGATCAGTTCATGGGTGTCGACCGCGGGTCGTATCCGACGAACAAGGTGTTCAGCATTGGCATTACGACCTCTTTCTAACGCACCGCTCACACAAGGAAGAAGCAGACAATGAAAATCATTTCAAAAAACTCACTGCTCCGTGGTACGGCGTTAGTGATCCTTGCGTCAGCGGCGCTGTACGGATGCGGTGATTTCCTACAGAACGCTGCGGAGCCGCAAGGAACCCTGAACGGGGCCACGCTCGCCAATAAGGCGGGCGTGGAAGGAAGCTTGATCGCCGCTTATCGCGCCCTCGATTGCACGAACTCGACGAGCGCCGACTGGGGATGTGCCGTCAGCAACTGGGTTTTCGCGAGCGTTGCCAGTGATGATTCTTACAAGGGATCTGATGGACTCGACCAGCCGCCGATCAACGACATTGAAGGTTTTCACTGGGGGACCGGCTCGGCTGCATCGTACCTCAACACCAAATGGCAACAGGTGTATGAAGGAGTTGTGCGATCTAACTCCACGATCCGCCTGCTAAAGCAGGTAGTCGCTTCGAACCCGAGCGACATCGCCGTTGTGGATCAGCGCGGTATCGAAGGCGAGGCGATCTTTTTGCGCGCCCATTACCACTTCGAAGCCTATCGGATGTGGGGCAGGATCCCGTACTACCGCGAGGACGACACTGACTTCCGCAAGCCGCAGGAGGATACCACGGCAGCGATCGCGGACTTGGTTAAGGATCTCGATTCGGCGATCAAGCTGTTGCCGGCGACTCCGCGTAATGCCCAGAAGGGCAGAGCGACGGTGTGGACGGCAAAGGCCTATAAGGGCCGCGTCCAGATGTACGATCATCAGTTTGCGAACGCGCGTACAACGTTTGAGGACGTCGTCAACAACGGCCCCTTCAGGCTCGAGACGAGTTTTGATCGCGTCTGGTCAGCGTATGCGGATGCTCAAAACGGTCCAGAGACGATTTTCGCGTTCCAGGCCTCGGCCGGGGACGGTGAGCCGAACGCCGCCAATGCCAACTATGGCGAGCGTCTGAACTTCCCGTACGCGCCAAGTCACTTTCAGTGCTGCGGGTTCGACCCGCCCTCGCAGAACCTCGTGAACTTCTTCAAGACGGACGCGACAGGGCTTCCGCTAGCGGTCACATCGCCCAGCACCTGGAATGCCGACAACAATGCCTTTGTCGCAGGCAACGCGGCAGCCGTCGATCCACGTTTGGATTGGACGGTCGGTCGCGACGGAGTTCCGTTCAAGGATTGGGGTAACTACAGCATAACCTGGGTCCGCGATCAGGCGAACGGCGGGCCGTACATGCCGAAGAAGATCATTCACGAAAAGGGCAGCGCACAGGAAGCCACGGTTGGGTGGCAGCCGCAGCAGCAAAGCTCCATCAACATGCACATCTACCGCTACGCCGACCTGTTGCTGATGCTGGCAGAGGCGTACGTGGAAACGGGAAATCTTCCTGGTGCGCTCACCATCGTGAATCAGATACGGGCGCGCGCCGCCGTCACGGCGCAGGGTCCAGGCACCGCCCGGGCCGACATGGCGATTTCCCCGAGCGATACGAGGATCACCTGGGCCACGTATCGGATTGGGCCGTATCCAGCTTTCCCCAACGCGACTTATGCTCGTCAGGCAGTACAGTTTGAGCGGCGGCTCGAGCTGGCGATGGAAGGGCAGCGCCTGTTCGATCTGCGGCGGTGGGGAATTGCGGCAGCCGTGATCAACGGTTACCTCACGGGCACAGGAGCGGCTCCCTATGGCAGCAACGGTGGCCGCGAAGATGCCCGGCGGACTTACAAGACGTCAGCCGAGGCGTTCGCGGCGCGTCACCGATTGTATGCGGTTCCGCAGCAGCAGATTGACTTGAGCAAGGTCGGCGGAAAGGAGACATTGACACAGAACCCTGGCTGGTAATCGGCCGGATACACAAAAAAGGGGCGGCGAAAGCCGTCCCTTTTTTTGCTCACCGCTTGCGAAGCCTGAATGCCTGAAGTGAATCGCCGATGTTGCTTATAACCACGGCTTTGCCAGCGGACGTGTTGATGAGCGTCAGCCCCGCAACGTCGCGAGGCGCCAGAAAGCCACTCTCGACCGGCGGGATCGCCACGAAGCGACCCTTCCCGTCCCCTTTCAACCACACGCCGTTGCCGGCATCAGCGCGCGTGGTGTTCGCCTCCGCATCATAAAGGTTGCCGGCCAGAATGAGATCCAGATTCCCATCGCCGTCGACGTCGTAGGCGATAATCCCCCTGACCGGTGATATCTGCGCCAGGTTGGGGAGGACATCGGAGCTGAACTTCCCGCCTCCTTCGTTGTGTAGATAAACACTGGCGAAGGTGTCGACAGTGTAATGCAGCGCCTGCTTCAGTTGCGCCTCCCCGAACGCGTCACCCATGCTCACGTTGGCGAAGGATCCGTAAGTCGGGAATCTGATGCCCAGGGTGTAGATGTCACGGCCCAGCGGTGACATGCCGGCAATCGGGTATTCGGTTCCATCCAACTTCTGCGTGAGTACTATGTCCGTTGACTGACTCCCGGAGAAGTTGCTCGCATAGACGCCGAACACGCTGTCCCTGGAAGTGGTGTAGGTGTAGTTCAGGCCGAGGTTGCCGGCAACCAGATCCGGACGGCCATCCTTGTCAAAATCGCCGACGGCGAGGCTGTACCACCAGCCGCGGAGCGGTGGCAGCTTCGTCTCGGCAGTGACATTGCGCAGCCGCTGGCCTTCGTTTCTGAAGAACTGAATCGGCATCCACTCTCCGACGGTGACGAGATCGAGACGGCCGTCACCGTCAAAATCGACCCACTGGGCGTCGGTGATCATCCCGCCTGGCTGTATGAGCCCCGGTGCAACCTCGCTCGTTACGTCGGTGAAATGATCGCCGTCGTTGCGGAGGATGTAGCTCCGCGTCGGATACGGATATTTGAGAGGGGTCAGACGCCCACCGATAAAGAGATCCAGGCGGCCATCACCGTTGAAATCCCCGGCGCGAACCACGGCGGTGCTCGTCAGCATGGTCGGCAACGCCCGAACATCGCGCACGAATTTACCGCCGCCCTCGTTGATGTAGAGACGGTCCTGCAGGAATGCCGAGGTTGGAGCGACCCGATAGCTGCCACTGGCGACGTAAAGGTCCGGTCGCGCGTCGCCATTCGCATCGAAGAACGTGGCGCCCCAGTCCTCGTAGCTCTTGTCCGTCTCCCACGGCTGGCCGTTCGCAGACGCGACGAAACTCCCGTCCCTCTGCTGCAGGAAAAGCCTGCCGGCCACGTCATCGCCGCCACCAATGAATACATCCTCCAGCCCGTCCCCGTTTACATCGGCGACCGCAATGGGCGGACCGTGCCTGGAGATCATGTACGGCAAGAGCGGCTGGATGTTGTAATCCACGAGCGAAGCCGAGGGCGGCTTGTACTGGAGACCGCGGAGCTCGAGGGGAGCGAACCAGCGACCCGTCTTCGCCGCGGCGGCGACCGCCGGCGCTGCGGAGCCTGGCGCGGGCTGCGTCGCGTCCGCTTGTCTCACCACGAGCAGACGATCCGCGCTCACGTTCCGCAGCGTTTGATGTCCACCGTCAGGCCAATCGACGCGCAGGCTATCGGCGCGGGTGGCTCGACTCAGCCCGAAATGCGCCCGGTCGTCCATCGTCGACATGAATCCTCTGTACGGCGAATAGTAGATGTCCTGTCGCTCTCCCCCCGCAAACAGCATGAGCTCGGCCCCGATGCCGGCGGTCATCTGGCGCGGCGGATTGCCGAGCAGCCTGACCTCGAGGTAATGATGCGCATCGTCCGTGGGCGCGACGTTCTCATAGACAAATGCCGGCGAATCGATGTTGTTGACGACGAGATCCAGCTTGCCGTCGTTATTGAGATCAGCGTAAGCAGCTCCGTACGAAAAGCCTGGTTTGTTGATTCCCCAGCGTCGGCTTTCGTCGGTGAAGGTCAAGTCTCCATTGTTGCGAAACACGTAGCTGGTTTCGGCGTACGGTGGCAGGTCCTTGAGAAGTGCCAACGCCCGCCGCGTATCACCCCGCCGACGCGCTGCGTTGGCGGCGTTCATGTAGTCCAGATCGTTCACCGCCTTCGGATACCCGTTGCCGATGAAGATGTCCTTGTTGCCGTCGTTGTCGAAGTCGGCAAAGAGTGCGCTCCAGCTCCAGTCGGTGTGCGAGACACCGGCGAGACGGGAGATCTCGCTGAAGACCAGACCACCGTCGCTTGTAATTCCGTTGCTCAATTGAAGCACGTTCTGCGAGTAGTCGTCGCGGAAGCCGCGCGCCCGATTGTCGGCCAGGTTGCCGTAAGACATGAACCCGCTCATCCGCTTCCGGCGCGCCAGGTCGCGCGGCATCATGTCCACCTGGAGGATGTCCGGCCATCCGTCGTTGTTGAAATCGGCGATGTTGACGCCCATTCCCGCCTGGCTGGTATGTTTCAGCCACTTTCCCGCCTTGTCCGTGAACGTACCGTCGCGGTTGTTGATGTACAGGACATCGTTCGGCACACCGTCGTTGGAGACGTAGATGTCCGGCCAGCCATCTCCGTTCATATCAGCGACGACGACGCCGAGGCCATAGCCGGCAACGCGCAGAATGCCTGCCTTCTGGGAGACGTTAGTGAAATGTCCATGACAGTCGTTCCGGTAAAGCTCATTGTAGCTCCCCGGAGTGGTCCCCGGCATCGCGGTTGGATGATTGGTCACGCCACGCGTGAAATCCTTCGGCGAGTTGTTCAGCAGGAAGAGGTCGAGGCAGCCATCCCTGTTGTAATCGAGAAAAACGGCTTGCGTTGTGAAGCTGGTATCGGCAATTCCGTATTGCGCGGCTGCGTCGGTGAAGGTGCGATTCTTGTTGTTTACGAACAGGAGGTTGGCCCTGTCCTGAGCCTTCGAGCTTTCCGGGCCGGATACAGAAACGTAGATGTCGAGGTAGCCGTCGTTGTTGATATCGACCATCGCCACGCCGGTGGCCCAGCGTTTGGTGGTGACACCGGCGCGCTCGGTGATGTCCTCGAAGCGCATCTCGCCCCTGTTCACGTACAGTCGGCTGGAAACCATGTTGCCGGCGAAAAAGATGTCCAGCAGCCCGTCATTGTCGATGTCTCCCACGCCGACGCCGGCACCGTTGTAGATATAGACATCATTCTGGACGTTGAACGTGTCGCTGGTAATGATCGTATTCGCGAACCGGATGCCGGTCTCGTCCGGGCTCAGCAGTTTGAACACAGGCCGGTCAGCCTCCCTCATGCGGCAGCCGACCAGGATCAGCGGGACGAACAGCGCCAGGAGAACCGCGTGCTGCGCGCGCCTTGGCCGCGAGCTATTTTTTCGCATGAACCAAAAGCTGCCGATTTCTCGTGTCATCAACCTGATTTCAGAGGGGTCACAGCGACTCTGGACGGTCGACGAATCTGAGGGTCGACGCCGGTTGCTCGCTAGTGACTTGGACGGAGTTCTTCAGATCGACGGCTCGTTCGCCCTTGTTGCTCAGGACGGCGAGCGTGTCGTCCTGGCGCGAAGTCTCGACCGTCCGATGCG
>JALYKQ010000002.1 GCA_030774675.1 Gemmatimonadota bacterium
CCGTGAGAGTTGAATTGACCATGGGTGCAGCACAGTCGGGCGTAGCTTGAGTCGTGACCTCCGTGACCGATTCCGTCGCCACCGACAGGTGGCTCGTACCTGTCCTCGCCGATCTTCTGCCGAAGACTTCGGTCGAAGCACTCGAGAGCACGGTGGGCACGAGCTATTGGCGTGCTGCGGTCGACAAAGCCCTGCTGACCGACGATGAGGTGCTCAAGGCTCTGTCGACCCGCACCCATTTCAAAATCGCCACGGATTTGCTGGTCAGCTCACAGGCGCGCGAGAAGGTGCCCGAACGCCTTGCGCGTAAATTCGGAATCCTGCCGCTTGCCATTTCCGAATCCAGGCTCGACATCGCTACTTCCAATCCGTACGACCTTGATTGCGAGAAGACGCTTGCCTTCGCCACCGCCCGCACGGTTCAGATGTGCCTGGCGTCGCCGGATCGGATCCGGGAGAGGATCGAAGAGGTCTACGCCCCGGTAGACCGGGTGAGCAAGCTGCTAGGAAGCGGAAGGAGCTCACCGGGACGGCACGTCATCGAAAGCGTCGAAGACACTGAATCGCTGCTGGACGAGAAACAGCTCGAGCGGCCGGTCATCAAGCTTGTCGATCACATCGTGGCGGAAGGAATCGCAGCCGGTGCGAGCGACATCCATCTCGAGGCTGGCGAGAGCGGGATCGCGGTCCGCTACCGGATCGATGGGATGCTCAAGGAAATGATGGTCCTTCCCAAAGCCGTCGGCGTGCCATTGGTCTCGCGCATCAAGATCATGTCGCAGATGGACATCGCCGATCGCCTGCGGCCGCAGGGAGGACGAGCGCGTGTAGCCATCAACGGAGCACGTATCGACCTGCGCGTGTCTACCCTGCCGGCATCGCACGGCGAGAAGGTCGTGATACGTATCCTCGACTCGCGCGCGGCGCTTCGATCCGTGGAGTCGCTTGGTCTCGATCCAGTGGACGGCCCGCGCATGCAGAAGCTGCTCGAGGTCCGCGAAGGATTGATTCTCGTCACCGGGCCCACTGGCTCAGGAAAGACGACGACGCTCTACGCTGCGCTCCGGATGCTTCAGCACCGCGGAGTCAACATCATTACCGTCGAAGACCCGGTGGAGTATCGGATCCCGGGAATCGTCCAGGTTCAGATCCACGAAAAAGCCGGGCTGACCTTTGCCTCGGCTCTTCGCTCCGTTCTGAGGCAGGACCCCGATGTAGTCCTGATCGGGGAAATCCGCGACCGCGAGACAGCGGCGATTGCGCTGCAGGCATCGCTCACGGGGCACCTCGTGTTCGCCACCCTCCATACCAACGATGCGTGCAGCTCGATCACGCGCCTCACGGACCTCGGGGTCGATCCTGCAAAGCTTGCCGGTGCTCTCAAGGGTGTTGTCGCGCAGCGTTTGATTCGCCGCCTCTGCCCCGCGTGCAAGCTGGTCGCCAATGCCGGCGTCCCGCGACGCCTCGTTGGATCCATTCCCGAGAGCTCGATGATTTACGTGCCCGTCGGGTGCAACGAGTGCGCGATGACGGGTTACTCGGGACGTATTGCCGTGACCGAGGTTCTGGTAACGACGCCGCAAGTCGAGCGCGCCATTGCCAACAATGACCCTCCTGACCGACTCCTTGCCGCCGCCCGTGAGTCGGGTATCAGATCGCTTTGGGGATGCGGAGCGGCCCAGCTGGTAGCTGGGAACACCAGCGCCCAGGAGCTGGTGCGTGTCCTCGAGCCCGAAGGCGCCCGCGACAACCCTCGCGAGCGCGGCACAAGCTATGATCTACCAGTACCGACCATCCACGAGAGGCGTGTGAAAAAAGGCGAGACGAAGATCGTCGCGGGCGTCGTGGAAGTGTACGTCATTCGCCACAACGGCGGAGATTGGCGTGTGCTTGCCCTCCAGCGCGCGCCCGACACCAAACGGCCGGACTCCTGGGAGACAGTTTACGGGAAAACCGATTCTGGAGAGCGTCCCGAGGACGCGGCTGTGCGCGAGCTGCGCGAAGAGACCGGATTGGAGGTCGAGGCGCTTTACAATGTTACGGTCAACAGCTTCTACCTCCACCAGAGCCACACCGTCCAGCTGTGCATCGTCTTCGCTGCCTTCGTAGCCGACGACGCCGAGGTCACCCTCGGCGAGGAACATCAAAGCTTCGATTGGCTGCCGGTCGAAGAGGCGTGCGGGCGTTACACCTGGCCCCGGGAAGCGCACTCGCTCCGCGACGCGCGACGGCTGCTTGCGAGCGGCGACGCCGGACCAGTGGAAGACGTGCTGAGGATTATCTAGCGGGGCTTCACCGTCGTCAGCTTGTCCATGTCCGCCGGCGCGTTCGGCTTCACCCGAACGCTCTTGGCGGGGATCCCCACGTACACGTGGTACGGCCGCACATCCTTCGTCGCGACTGCCATTGCCCCCACCATCGCCTGTTCGCCCACGTGCACTCCTGCCAGCACCGTCGCGTGATAGGTGATTCGTACTCCGTCATCTAGTCGGGTCATGGCATCGGTGACGTCGCGCTGATCGACGATGCTGTGGGTGTGGCTGTAGACGTTGGCGTAGTCGCTGATGGAGACGTTGTTTCCGAGCGAGATTCCGCCGCGGTCGTCGAGCAGCACATAACGGTGGACGATGACGTTGTCGCCAACCTCCATGTTGTACCCGAACGAGAATTCCACGTATTGAAAAGCCTTGAAGTTCTCGCCGCAGCGCTTAAAGATGTACGGCGCCAGCAGTCGCCGCAGTCGAACGCCTAGCTCGACGTTCTGTCCGCCGAGCGCCGTCCTATCGAAGGAATACCAGAGCCAGAGCAGCGGCTTCACTTTCTGAAATCGCGCGTCGTCGCACTCCGCGTAGTATTCGGGCTCCAGCGTGACGTTGCGCGGGTCCAGCGCGGAGAGGGCGAGCCGGGTCGCCGCTGGTAGCGTGGCATCCTCGACCGCTGTTTCCCAGTTGGACGCAAATTGCGGGTAGGCGATCTCGCACAGCGCTTGTCGGCACACGAGCGCTCGATGAGCGCCCGACTTCAGGTCCGCGCCGATTTTCTCGAGCCATTGCTCGGCGACGCCGGCAACGGGGAGAGCGGGAAGCTTCCGGAGCGGATAAATCGCCATTGGTGTTATGCGGCTTGAGGTTTACTGAGTCGGACGTGACGCCCGCGCTCGGACCAGTGCGCGCTCGCGCTCGACGCGGGTGAGGATCTGTTCCCAGCTGTCATTGCGCACATTCTGAAACGTGACAATGAGCGGCTGATCCAGATCGATGTTCTCGTCGAACAGATAAATCGCGCTCTGCGTCTCTCGTTGCGTGAGCCTCTGTTCGCCAAAGCCCGCGCTGAGGGGCAGCACCTCGAGCGAACGGAAGTCACGCCCGCCGCTCGTGATTACGAGCTCCATCGGGCTGAAGTGCACGTCCGGCTCGACGCCGTAGAACGAGACGTACCAGAGATCGGGGGCCCTTCCACCAGTGCGCCGGGTGACTGCGGCAATCGACTGCTTATTGCTCTCCTGTAGCTCGCGCAGCGCCCGGTACGAGTCCGGCGTCAGCAGCCTGATGAGATTCTCATCGAGCGGAATCGCCCGCACGATCAGGCCCTGTAGCTCGAGTCTGATTGCGATTTCGTCCTGGCGGAGGGTCCCGAACCCGACCGGTACGTTGGCGCGGCCGGTGGTGTCGTCGGTAATCGGAGCGAGCCCGCCTTGCTGCCCCGACGCGGTCGGCGTCCCGCTCGCGCACGCGCCGGCCAGGACGATTGCGGAGGCGAGGAAGATGAGTCTGGCTCCCATCACGGTGCCGCCTCGACCAACTGCGTGATTGCCTCCAATAGCTCCACCCGGCCCTCTCCAGTCTGCGCGCTGAAAGGAATCACCTGGTCGGCCTGGAGGGCGAGCACCCGCACGATCTCACTCGATCTCTCCTGGGCCGCCACTTTGCTCAGCTTGTCGGTCTTGGTCAGCGCTACGATCGTCGGCACCTCTACCTCCGCCAGGAAGTCCAGCATGGCCCGATCATCTTCGCTCGGCTCGCGCCTGATGTCCAGCAGCAGGACTATACCCCTAAGCTGGGTAGTCCGCCTCAGATAGCTCTCGATCAGCGGACGCCACTCGGCTTTCTTTTCCTTGGAGACGCGCGCGTAGCCGTAACCCGGAAGATCCACCAGCACGAAGCCGTTGTTCACCCTGAAGAAATTGATCTCACGTGTACGTCCGGGCGTGCGGCTCACCCGGGCAAATGACTTCCTTCGAACGAGCGAATTGAGTAGGGACGACTTCCCGACATTGGATCGTCCGGCGAATGCGACCTCGGGGAGTGGAGACTCCGGGCGCCAGCCATGCTTCTCTGCCATTCCGCCAATGAACTCCACGTTCCGGATGACCAGCGGATCGCCAGCCGGCTCCTTCGGCATCTAGTGCGTCACTGAATCGTAGAGCGCTTCGCCGGAAGATGTCGTTGCCGCCGGCTGCGCGCGGAGAGCGATCGCCAGAACCTCGTCCATCGTCTTCACGGGATGGAAGCGGACCGTCGCGCGAACTTCCTCTGGGAGCTCTTCGATGTCGCGCGCGTTGCCGTACGGAATGATGACGTCGCTGACCTTGTTGCGATGCGCGGCCACCGACTTTTCCTTGAGGCCGCCAATGGGCAGCACCCGTCCGCGGAGTGTGATCTCGCCGGTCATCGCCACATCGCCCCGGACGGGCACCCCGGTGAGCGCGCTGATCACCGCGGTGGCGATCGCTATTCCGGCCGAAGGTCCGTCCTTCGGCGTGGCACCGGCTGGCATGTGGATGTGTATGTCCTTCGTGCGGTGGAACTCCGACTCGATTCCCAGGGGACGCGCGCGCGCACGAGCGTAGGACAGCGCTGCGCTCGCGGATTCCTTCATCACGTCGCCCAGAGTGCCCGTGAGCTGCACCTTGCCCCGGCCTCTCACCACACTTACCTCGATCTCAAGCACTTCGCCGCCCGCCGAGGTGTAGGCGAGTCCCGAGGCCACACCCACTTTGTCGTCGAGCGAAGTATCGTCAGGATCGAACGGAGCAGTGCCGAGCAATTCCTTGAGGTCCTCGACGCGCACCGTCTGCGTCTGTCCGTCACTCGCCACTTCCGCCCGCTTTCGCGCCAGCTTTCTCGTCACCCGGGCTATTCGTCGCTCGAGCTCTCGAACGCCTGCCTCTCGGGTGTAGCCGCGCATGATCGCTGTCAGCACGTCGGGCTCGAGCGCAACCTCCTCCCTTTTCAGGCCGTTTGCTTCAATCTGGCGCGGCAGCAAATACTGTCGCGCAATTGCGAGCTTCTCGTGGTCCAGGTAGCCAGCGATGCGCAGGATCTCCATCCTGTCGCGCAATGCTTCTGGGATTCCCGCCAGCGAGTTCGCGGTCGTGATGAACAGTACCTGTGAAAGGTCGTAATCGACCTCGAGGTAATTGTCGTTGAAGGTGGTGTTCTGCTCCGGGTCGAGAACCTCGAGCAACGCCGCGGCGGGATCACCGCGGAAATCCTGGCCGAGCTTGTCCACTTCATCGAGGAGAATGACCGGATTCACGACTTCGGCGCGTCTCATCGCCTGGATGATGCGGCCAGGCATCGACCCTATATACGTCCGGCGATGGCCGCGGATCTCCGCTTCGTCGCGCACGCCGCCCAGCGCCATGCGAACGAACTTCCGCCCCAGCGCTCGCGCGATGGACCGCCCAAGCGAAGTCTTCCCGACTCCGGGCGGACCGACCAGGCAGAGGATCTGTCCGTTCAGGCGGCCAACGAGGGCGAGCACGGCGATGAAGTCGAGGATGCGGTCCTTCACTTCATCGAGTCCGTAATGATCGGCGTCCAGAATCGCGCGGGCGTGTGGGACATCGAGAACTTCGTCCGTCCGCTCCGTCCAGGGGATCGACACGATCCAGTCGACGAAGTTGCGCGCCACCGTGAATTCCGGCGACATCGGTGGCATGCGCCGAAGCTTCCTCAGCTCACGCAGCGTTCGTTCTTCGACGACCGGCGGGAGTGTTTTTTTTCGAACCTGCGCCTCGAGCTCGGCGAAATCGTCACTGTCCTCTTCACCCAGCTCGCGGTGAATTACGCGAAGCTGCTCCTGCAGATAGAACTCGCGCTGGTTCTGAAACATCGCACCGCGAACGTCATCGTCGATCTTCCGCTCGAGGCGCAGCAGCTCGATTTCGCCGGAGAGCAGCTCTCCCAGCATCTCCAGCAACTGCCGAAGAGTATCGGCCTCCACCAGCGACTGCCTGAGCTCGAACCGGACGGCGACGTGGGCCGCGATCCCAAATGCCTGGCGCTCGGCGGACTCGGTGCTCTGTATGATCGAGACGATCTCCGCCGGAATGCGCCGGTGGAGGCCGACGTATTCCTCGAACGAGTTCATTACGCGCCGGCTCAGCGCTTCGGTCTCGGCGGCATCCTGGACGCCGGGTCCGTCGAAGGGGAACGGAGTCACCGCGGCACGAAGCACGCTCCCGGAAGGGATGTAGCGGGTGACTCTGGCGCGGGCGATTCCTTCCACCAGCACGCGTGTCGTCCCGGTCGGAAGGCGGGAGACCTGCACGACTCGTCCAATTACACCGGTGCGGTGCAGGTCGGCAGCCGCCGGCTCCTGCTTCTCGCCGTCGCGCTGCGCGACGAGCAGGATGATCTTGTCTTCCGCGAGCGCGGCCTCGATGGCGGCGAGCGAAGCTGGCCGGCCGACAAGGAGCGGGATTACTACATAGGGGAAAATGACAACATCCCGCAGCGGAAGGACGGGGATGCGGTCCGACGTCGGGATGCTCTCGTTATCGCGCTGAAATGTTTGTGGCAGAGCGCTACGCTTCCTTCTTTCTCCGCATCGGAGAGATCTCGAGCAGTGGCTGGGTGCCATTGGTGATGCACGACTCGGTCACCTTGACCTCGACGACATCTTCTCTCCCCGGTAGGTCGAACATCACTTCCATGAGGACCTCTTCGAGGATCGCCCTCAACCCACGAGCGCCGGTTCCGCGTTTGAGAGCCTTGCTGGCGATTGCGACCAGGGCAGCCTCGTCGAAGGTGATCTTGACGTCCTCCAGGCCAAACAGTTTCGCGTACTGCTTGGTGAGGGCGTTCTTGGGCTCCTTGAGAATCCTGACCAGCGCCTCCTCATCGAGGCCCTCGAGCGCGACCGTCACCGGCAGCCTGCCAACCAACTCGGGAATCAGCCCGTAACGAAGCAAATCGTCCGGCTCGACTTCGCTGAACATCTTGGTCTGAGCCAGCTTCTTGTCGCGCGCGGCCGTGCCGTTGAACCCGATCTGCCGGCGTCCCGTCCGGGCCTCGATGATCTTCTCGAGTCCATCGAACGCGCCGCCGCAGATGAAGAGAATATCCTTGGTGTTGAGCTGGATGTACTCCTGCTGCGGGTGCTTGCGACCGCCCTGGGGAGGCACCGACGCTACGGTTCCCTCGATGATCTTGAGCAGTGCCTGCTGGACACCTTCGCCCGACACATCGCGGGTTATGCTCGGGTTCTCGGACTTGCGCGCGATCTTGTCGATTTCGTCGATGTAGACGATCCCGCGCTCGCACTCAGCGACGTTGAAATCACCGGCCTGAAGCAGACGGACGAGAATGTTCTCGACGTCTTCGCCGACGTAGCCGGCTTCCGTGAGCGTCGTAGCATCTGCAATCGTGAAAGGCACGTCGAGAATGCGAGCCAACGTGCGCGCCAGCAGCGTCTTACCGACGCCGGTGGGTCCGATCAGGAGAATGTTGGATTTGTCGAGCTCTACATCGTCGTCTTTAAGAGACGTGGAGTTAATGCGCTTGTAGTGGTTGTAAACCGATACGGCGAGTGCCTTCTTGGCTTGTTCCTGCCCGATTACGTACTGATCGAGAACATCCTTGATCTCTTGCGGTGCCGGGACCTGCGTTATCGCCTCGGCTACCTCGCGCTCCTCGTCTTCCGCCAGAATCTCGTTGCAAAGAGCTATGCACTCATTGCAAATGTAAACGGACGGTCCGGAAATGAACTTCCGGACGGAATCCTTCGATTTTCCGCAAAACGAGCAGCGAAGATGTTTCTCTTGGGACATAGAATCGACGGGGAAACGGGCGATGCCGGTCTAAACCCCGGACACCTGAAGCCTGCTTAAAGATACCTAACAGCCACGGCGAAAACGGTCAAGCAATGAATCCGAGACCATGACTTGTGAAGAAATTCACAAGTAACAGCTGGCAGGAAATCACGCCTTTTTCTTGAGTGCCTCCTCCATTTCGCCACGGTGCGAGATCACGTTGTCGATCATCCCGTATTCCTTGGCTTCCTCGGCCGACATGAAGCGGTCGCGGTCGGTATCGCGCTCGATCCGCTCTACTGGCTGCCCAGTGTGTTTGGCCATGAGCTTGTTAGTCAGCGCGCGAAGGTAAAGTATTTCCTTTGCCTGAATCTCGATGTCCGACGCCGTACCGCCACCGCCTCCCTGAGAGGGCTGATGGATCATGATGCGGGAGTGAGGAAGTGCCGACCGTTTCCCGGGTCGCCCAGCGCAGAGTAGAAAAGCGCCCATGCTGGCCGCCAATCCCATGCAGTTGGTGTTCACCGGGGACTTGAGGAACTGCATCGTGTCGTATATCGCCATTCCCGCGGACACGCTGCCGCCCGGTGAATTGATGTAGACATGGATGTCGCGCTCCGGATTGTCGGATTCCAGGAATAGAAGCTGCGCGATAATGATGTTGGCCACATCATCATTGATTGGCGTGCCGAGGAAAATGATCCGGTCCATGAGGAGCCGGGAGAAAACATCGTAAGTGCGCTCGCCACGGCTCGAGCGCTCGATGACGTAGGGCGTGTAGATCGTCGGCATGGGTTCTTCGCTTTCTCGTTTAGGCATTAGTCAGTACATCGTTTCTGTCGAGCAGCCACCTGAACACCTTGTCCTCTGTGATGCTGCGCTCCATCTCCTTCAGTCGCCCGCTCTTCTCGAGCTGGGCGTAAATCTGGCCAGGATTCGTTCCGCGCTTCTCGGCCTGCTCGGCGATGCGGTCGTCCAGATCCTTCTCTGACGCGGTGAGACCTTCTTTTTCCGCGATGGTCTCGATCACGAGGTCGCGCCGGATCTGCCGCTCGGCCATCGTGCGGAACTCGCCCGCGAACTGCTCCCGCTGGTCAGCGGGGACCTCATAAGCCGCGGCGTAATTCTCAACGAACTGCTGAACCCAGCTCTTCGGAACGTCGAACGCGTTGGCCGAGATGATCTGGTCGATTAGCTGCTGCCTGACGCCCGCTTCTATCTCGTGCTCGGCGTGACGCTCCAGATCCGTGCGTACAGCGGTCTTGAGGGCCTCGAGCGACTCGAAGTCGCCAACCTCGCGAGCGAACGCATCATCCATCGATGGAACCGCCTTTCTCTTCACCTCGTTCAGGGTGACGCGCACTGTCTTGGTCTGGCCGCGCTGGCTCTCGTCGGGAAAGTCGTCCGGCCATTTCACCGGCCGTTCGATCGTCTGGCCAGGCGCGGCCTCCATTATCAGCTCTTCGATTCCTGAAATCGCCTGACCCGCGCCCAGAACGAGGGGATAACTCTTTCCCTCGCCGGCATCACCGCCTGCCGCTGCGGTCCCGATCTGGACATTCACCATGTCGCCAGGCTTGGCCTTCTCATCGACGGGTGTCCAGGTCGCTTTTTCGTCCCTCATCTGCTCCAGCTGCTGGTTGAGCTGCTCGTCGGTTATGGAAAGGGCGGGCCTTTGGATCCTGAAGCCATGGGTCCTGGCCAGCTCGACGGTTGGTCTCACTTCGAGGTGAAGCTCGAATGTTAGCGGCTTGCCTTCCTCGAACTTGAGGTCGTGGACGTGTGGTTGCGCCGCGACCTTGATGCTCTCCCGCTCCACGAACTCTTGGTAAGCTTCGCGAACGAGCGACTCCAGCGCTTCCTGCCTGATCGCCTCACCGAATTTTTTCCGGACCACGGTCGCGGGCGCCTTTCCGGGTCTGAACCCGGGAAGCCGAACCGTCGAAGCGTACCGTCTCGCCGCCTTGTCCTCCGCATCCTTCACGGCTTCGGCAGGAACCGAGACCTGAATGTGACGCTCGACTCCTTCAGACGCGCGCGGTGTAAATTCGATTTTCATCTCCGGAATATAACAGAGAGGGAAAGCCGTGAATCGCCTCGCTTGGGCGCTGGCTGGAATCCTGCCAATGTCTGGACCTCATGGGTGTCGACCCTATTGAAGCAGGCTCGCCATTGGTAAGCTCGGTTGAAAGAGCGCGCGTTGGAATAGGTGTGCTTTCCGGAAGCGATCGATGGCTCGATGCCAACGAGCGTTTGTGCGAGATCCTCGGTTATTCCCGCGAAGAGCTCCTCACTCTTGGTCGGGCCGATACGACTCATCCCGGCGACCTCAATGCCGAGGCCGTAGAGCTCGCCCGAGTCAAAAAAGGCGAGATAGGCTCGGCGCAGCTCGAGCAGCGATATCGCCCGAAGAGCGGTGGAGCGCGCTGGGTGACCGTCACAGCCGCGCAAACCCGATCCGACGATGGGCGTGCAACTGATCTCCTTTTGATCGTGCAGGATCTCACGACCAGGAGCGAATCGCAGCGAGGTCTGAGCGTTCAACATCTCGTCAGCCAGATCATACTCGAGGCGAAATCTCCCCACGAAACCTTGCAGACCGTTCTCGCGGAAGTTGGCCAAACCCTTCGCTGGTGCTACGCGACCTACTGGGAGCTCGATCGGGACGCTGACGACCTGAGACCGCTTCATAGCTGGACGTCGCCCAATAGCTCCTTCCCGGAATTCGACCGTGAAACGAAAGCGATTGTGTTCAGGCGCGGTGAGGGTTTCCCCGGTCGGATTTTGCAGACGGGTCAGCCTTATTGGGAGAGTGACTTCGCGACGCCCCCGGTGTACCCCCGTTCGGGCCAGGCCAGCGCCGAAGGGCTGCACTCCGCTTTTGGAATCCCGGTAAGGACTGCCGACCGGTTCTTCGGTGTCCTGGAATTCTTTGGCGAGGACGTCCTTCCCCTCGATCAGCCGCTACTGAATGCCGCGCAAGGCGTAGGGTATCAGCTCGGCCAATACCTGGAGCGCGCTCGGGCAATGGCCGCCGAGCACGAGAGTGAGGTGCGAAAAGCCTCGATCCTGGATACGGCTCTCGATTCCATAATCACTAGCGATCAAACCGGGAAGATCATCGAATTCAACTCCGCAGCTGAGGGCGTGTTTGGCTACAGAAAAGAGGACGTGATCGGCCGCCAGATGGCTGATCTCATAATTCCTCCCCGACACCGTGAGGCTCATCGGCACGGCATGAAGCGCTATTTAGCGACTGGCGAGGCCCACGTTTTGGGCCGGAAAATCGAGATTGACGCCATGCGGTCCGACCACTCGGAGTTTCCGGTCGAGCTCGCGATTGTCAGAGTGCCTCTTCCCGGGCCGGCGTTCTTTACCGCCTACATACGGGATCTCACAGATCGAAAACGACTGGAGGCCGATCAGGCTAGACTGCTGCGGGAGAGCGAGCTGGCGAACCGGGCGAAGTCGGACTTTCTGGCCACGATGTCGCACGAGCTGAGAACACCCCTCAACGCCATCAGCGGATATACCGAGCTTCTCAAGCTGGGCTTAAGGGGTCCGGTAACCGAGTCGCAGATAGTGGATCTCGACCGGATCAACCGCAACCAGAGCCACCTGCTCAGCATCATCAATGACATCCTCCAGTTCGCGAAGCTGGAGGCCGGGCAGCTCGAGATGAAGCTCGAAGTATTCGCGGTCGAGGCGGCGCTCGATGTTACCGAGGAACTCGTCACGCCGCAGCTCGAAGCAAAACAGATCTCTTACAGCAATCTTCGCGGGGAAAAATCGGTTCAGGTGCGCGCCGACAGCGACCGCTTCCAGCAGATCATTCTAAACCTGCTCTCCAACGCCCTGAAGTTCACACCATCGGGAGGGAGCATCTCCGTCGGTTGGCGCGTCGAGGACAGCCGGGTGCTGATCGACGTCGCTGACACGGGTACCGGGATCGCGGCCGACCAGTTCGAGCGAATTTTCGATCCCTTCGTCCAGGCTCACTCCGGAACTACTCGAACGTCGGAGGGCGTTGGGCTGGGCCTTCCGATCAGTCGAGACATGGCCCGGCAGATGGGTGGCGACGTCTCCCTCAAGAGCGAATTGGGGATAGGCTCGACCTTCACGCTAACGCTTCCCCGAGCCTCTTAAACAAGATGAGTCGGCGGCACCGCTATTGCCTTTCCTGGTGACAACCACAATCGCAAAAACCAGCAAACCCTAAGTACGGAGACGGACAATGGAGCTCGATACCCTTAAAGACCTTTACGTCGAAGAGTTGAAGGATCTTTATAGCGCCGAGAAGCAGATCGTGAAGGCGCTTCCAAAGATGATCAAGGCCACGAAGCACCCGGAGCTCAAGGCTGCGTTCAAGACTCACCTGCAGCAGACGGGAGAGCATGCCAAGCGCCTTGAGCAGATCTGCGAGGAGCTCGGCGTGAGCCCGCGTGGCAAAAAGTGCGTGGGAATGGAAGGTCTGATCGAAGAGGGGAGCGAGCTGATCAAGGAAAAGCCGGATGACGACGTTCTGGACGCCGGGCTGATTTCCGCGGCGCAGCACGTGGAGCACTATGAGATGGCCGGTTATGGAACTGTCCGCACCTACGCGAGGCAGCTCGGCTACGAATCACAGGCGGAGCTGCTGCAACGAACGCTCGACGAAGAAGGTGAAACGGACCATCTTCTCACCGATCTCGCCGAAGCAAGGATCAATCTCGACGCAGAGTA
>JALYKQ010000003.1 GCA_030774675.1 Gemmatimonadota bacterium
CGGGGCGACCAAGGGTCTCCAATGTCTATGCTCCATGTCTTTGTGAAGATGCATGATGCCGAGCGCCGCGGCATCCTACAGGCCGGTCAGGGCGCTCACTCATCTCTCCGGCGGATGATGCTTGCCCGAACCTGGATAGGCAGGCTGAGCTTGCGGCTTGGCTTTATCGCTAGCTAGTGTCCGTCCACAAACGACAAATCATTGAATTTATTTGAAGAATCGCGACTTTTCGCGAGTGGAGCCCGGCGGTTTTGGGTAGACTTTGGCATCAAGCCACTGATTCCAAAGACCAACCCGCAACCGCCGGAGCTGACAATGCGCCAAGAACGCACCGTCCAATCCAGCATATTCGATCTCTTCGCCGGACACGAGATCGGCCAAGAGCTGAGGAGGATGTCGCAATGGCTGGACGGCCATCGCGCCCTGCTCGGGCTGGTGGCGGAGGATCTGCGCCGACACGGGGTCAAGGAGACCGGACGAGAGGGCTTGCCGGCGGAGTCGGTGCTGCGCTGCGCGCTTCTCAAGCAGCACCGTCAGCTGAGCTATCAGGAGCTGGCGTTTCACCTGGAGGACTCATCGTCATTCAGGGCTTTCGCCCGCCTGCCGTGGTCGTGGACCCCGAAGAAGTCGGTGCTGCACAAGACGATCAGCGCGATCCTGGCCGAGACCTGGGAAGAGATCAATCGGACGCTGCTTGCGAGCGCCAAGCAGGCGAAGATCGAGCGCGGCAAGATGGTGCGGCTGGACAGCACAGTCACCGCCGCGCTCTTGCATGAGCCGAGCGACAGCAGCCTTCTATGGGATGCGGTTCGGGTGATGGTGCGCTTGTTGAAGGATGCGAATGCATTGGTTGGCGGCATCGGGCTTTCGTGGCGCGACCACCGCCGTGCGGCGAAGAAGCGAGCCCGAGCCATCCAGTTCACCCGAGGCAGACCCAAATGGGTTCAGCTGTATCGCGAACTGATCAAGGTCACCCGCGCGACCTTGGCCCATCTACAGCAAGCGGCGTTGCAGCTGTCCAAGACAGCCGACCTTGCCGTTGAACTCTGGCAGGCCAAGGTCCGCCACTATCAGCCGCTGATCGAGCAGATCATCGCCCAAACCGAGCGTCGGGTCCTGGCCGGCGAGCCGGTCGTGGCAGGCGAGAAGCTCGTCAGCCTGTTCGAACCCCACGCCGACATCATCGTCAAGGGCAGCCGCAACGTCGACTACGGCCATAAGCTCAACCTGACGACAGGCAGGAGTGGCTTGATCCTCGACATCGTGGTCGAAGCTGGCAATCCGGCCGACAGCGACCGGCTCTTACCAATGCTGGAGCGTCACATCGCCTTCTATGGCGAGGCGCCGCTTCAGGCGGCCGCCGACGGCGGCTATGCCAGCCGCGACAATCTCACAAAGGCCAGAGCCCGCGGCGTCCGCGACATGGCCTTCCACAAGAAGGCCGGCCTCAGGATCGAAGACATGGTCAGGAGCCGCTGGGTCTATCGCAAGCTGAGGAACTTCCGCGCCGGCATCGAGGCCGACATCTCCTGCCTCAAGCGCGCCTATGGCTTGGCCCGTTGCACATGGCGCGGGCTCGACCACTTCAGGGCCTATGTCTGGTCATCGGTGGTCGCCTACAATCTCGCCCTCTTCGCTCGCCTCAACCCGACCTGACGCCAATCACGGCATCCCAGCCAGATCGAAACCGGCGAAGCGGGGCGCACTCTTGTCTGAATTGCTGCGGCCAGCCCGCCACGCCGTTGCCCCTAGGCATGAGGACGACCAATACTCTCAAAAGACGCAATCCAACGAACTGCTACGCTCGCTATTCTTCTATCAAAAACAATGCTTTATGGACGGACACTAGCTAGTTCCGTTGCACAGTGATTATGACTCTTTGAGAGTTGGCTGGGGATAGGCGCGGGCCATCTTTGTTCGGGCCTTGTCGGTTGAGAACATCCAGTTGATGCGGGCGCCGCTCTGGTTGCGCTGGCGTTGCCAGGCTGCGATCTCGGCGACGAGACGGTCACAGCTTTGGATGCGGCGGTCGAGGCACTGGCTTTTGAGAACGCCGATTTCGATCTCAACCATATTGAGCCAGCTGGCATGCTTCGGCGTGTAGTGGAACTCGAGGCGCCTGAGCACACGTCGCGCCTCGGAAGGGGGCAAAGCGGTGTAGAGCGCGGCTGGGGTGTGGGTCGAGAGATTGTCGAGCACGACCCGGATGCGCTCCGCCTCTGGGAAGTCGACATCGACGAGTTCGCGCATACACAGGGCGAAGTCGTCGGAGGCGCGATGGTCGGTGACTTTGACCCTGCGCCAGGAGCGGTGCGCATCAAGCAAGACGAAGAGATTGACAGTGCCGTTGCGACGATACTCATAATCGAAGCGCTCGGGCTGTCCCGGTGCGGCGGGGATCGGCTGGCGTGCCTCGCCGATGAGCTGAGTCGGGCTTTCGTCGAAGCAGATCACCGGTCGCTTCGGATCGGGCGCCTCGGCATAGAGGTCGAGCACATCCTCCATGCGGGCGACGTACTCGG
The DNA here is from genome assembly GCA_030774675.1 of Gemmatimonadota bacterium. Taxonomy (GTDB): domain Bacteria; phylum Gemmatimonadota; class Gemmatimonadetes; order Gemmatimonadales; family Gemmatimonadaceae; genus UBA4720. The sequence goes on from JALYKQ010000003.1 coordinate 2,523, forward strand.
CGTCGACCTTGGGGATGCACCACATGTCCTTCTGCCAGGGTTTGAGATGGTTCTCGGCCAAGCGCCGGCGGACCGTCTCGCGGGACAAGCTGTCATGGTCGGTGAGCGTGACCATCGCGCCAGCTAGCAGTTCCAGCGTCCAGCGAGCGCGGCCCGCGGGCGGCCTCGAACAGGCGGTGGCGATGAGCAGGGCTTCTTCGTTGCCGGTGAGCTTGCGATTGGCGCCCGCACGTGGCTCCTCGTTCAGCGCAGCTTCGAGATTGCCTTCGACGAAGCGGCGCTTCGTGCGGTAGACGGTCGAGCCTCCGACCGCCACCCCGGCGGCAATATCCCCGTCGCCCAATCCGACATCGGCGGCCAACAGGATCTGGGCTCGTTTGAGTTTGCGGACCGGGTGCTTGCCGCCGCTCACCAGAGCAGTGAGCTCACAGCGCTCGGCTTCGGTCAGTTCGACATGATAACGTAGGTTCATCCGGGCCTCCTCGCGAATCGAGGTGGTCAGGCGAATCAAGCTATGAATCTATTGTTTGGCACGTGTCCCCGGCGGCTCCCCCCTTCACCGACAAGCAGGGTCAGTACCTCGCTTTCATCTACGCCTACAGCCGTATCTTCCGCCGCCCGCCCGCCGAAGCCGACATGCAGCGACACTTCCGCGTAACCCCGCCAAGCGTCCACCAGATGGTCATCACCCTCGAACGCGCCGGCCTCATCAAGCGAACGCCCGGAACCGCTCGTAGCATTGAACTCCTCGTCAAGCCGGAAGACCTCCCATCCTCCGCTGAACCTCAAACCGTCAAAACCTCTGTGCAACGGAACTAGGTATCATCTCGAATATTCTCACTTTGTCGAATATCGAGACGTTCTGGATCTCCGCGACCTACGGCGCCATCATCCTGCTATCCTTGATCGTCACGCGCCTGACGTCAGGCAAATCGTATCGGAGCGATTGAAAACCCCGACGGCAGGGGGCGATCGAAGTGCGGCCGCGGCCGAGAGGCGCCGTCCAGGCCAAAGTT
>JALYKQ010000004.1 GCA_030774675.1 Gemmatimonadota bacterium
TAGCTCACCGTCAGTATTCGATGTGCGTTGGTATCGGCGACGTATGCGTGCTGTGCGCCGCATGCGACTCCGCCCGGTTCGCTCAATCCTCTCACCCAGCTTACAGCCGACCTCGAAACGGGATCCACCCATTTCAGAACATCGTTGTAGGAATCGGCGACAAGCAATCGCCCGTCCGGGGAGAGGTCAACACCCTGCTGATGCTGCATCCTGATTTCGTCACCCTTGCCGTCGACGTCGCCAAAATCGAATAGCCCCGTCCCTAACACTGTTCCGGTTTCTCCGTCTTCGCCGAGTTCGCTCCATCTGATCGCGCTGGATTCGGAGTCGGCGAAGTACAATCGATCGTCAGTCGACGTAATCCCCATTGGCTGCGCCAGCAATGCGTCCGGGTTTGATCCGTCCCGAATGTCTTCACCGCCTGTCCCTGTGTGGATCCGGAGACGGCCGGTAGCGAGGTCCAGCGCCCAGATCTGATGCACCCCCGCCATCGCGATGTACATCGATTCGCCTTTCAGCTCGAGATCCCATGGCGACGATAGCGCTCCACCTTCGCGATCGGCGTGGGTACGAAGCTGTCGTCCCGTGCCAGCCACGGTTGATACGCCCCCCGATCCGAGGTCGATTGCGCGCACAGCGTGATTGCCGGCGTCGGCTACGTAGAGTGTCCGGTCCGCGAACGCCATGCCCTGCGGCGAGTTGAAGGACGCATTACTCCCGCCATCGTACCCTCTCTTTCCGCGCCCCACGACAAGCTCCACGGTCATCGATTGCCCATCGGTTGACAAAGTACCAGTGAGCACACGGTGGTTGCCGCTGTCGGCGATGGCGATCCGGCTTCCCTGCACCGCCACTTTTCCCGGATATCTGAGACGTCCGGGTGCCACCGTCGGCGGATCGGCGACGACGGTCATGGCTCCCTGCTTGAGCGTTCCCTTTGCCTCTTTCTCCTGGATCAGGGACGTGATGAATGGCGCAAGTGATTCAGATGTGAATTCACCTGCGCCTGCTCCAACGACGTAACCTTCCGGATTGATCATTACCAGCGTTGGCCACGCCGACACCGCGTAACTCCGCCAGATCCTGAACTGCCGGTCGTTGACGATGGGATGCCCGACGCCGAGCCGTATCGATGCGTCACGAATTCGTTGGGTGATTCGCTCAGCGTGATACTTGCCGCTATGAACTCCAATCACCACTAGTTCGTCTGTAAATCGCTCTTCCAGCTCCCGCAACTGCGGAAGTACGTGAATGCAGTTGATTCACCCATAAGTCCAGAAGTCGAGCAGGACGATCTTGCCACGCAGATCGGTAAGGCTCAGCGAACGGTTACTGGTGTGAATCCAATCGAGATTCGCCGGAAAGTCGGGTGCGCGAACCGGAGGGATTTCCGGAAATTCTCTTGGCATCGGGAGTTCGGTAAAAGTGTTAGGGTTGAATCAATGAATCATCGACTTCTTGAGACTGCACTTCCACCCCACCACAATCCGCGGGGCGGCTTTCGTAATCCCTGGCCGTCATCACAGCCACACGGAATCGGAGGATTGCTCAAATGGATTGTCACCCGGCGGCACCGGCCAGCAGCAGGCCGCATCGCTGAGTCCGTACGGCCGATCGCTGCAATCACCGAATCCGGCGAGGCCGCACTCTCGGTCACCTGGATAGGGCACAGCACTTTTCTGATTCGGTCGGGAGGCGCGAGCATCCTCACCGACCCAATCTGGAGCGACAGAGCGTCACCAGCCCAGTTTGCCGGTCCTCGGCGGCATTCGCCGCCGGGCCTGCCTTTCGACGAGCTCCCGCCCATCGACGCTGTCTTCATATCGCACGATCACTACGATCACCTCGACGACACTACGACCCGTCTTCTGGTCGGGCGGTTTCCACGAGTGAAATGGATTACCCCTCTTGGAGTGCGCCAGTTTCTCATAAAGCGCGGCGCGACCGACGTGATTGAAATGGATTGGTGGGAAAGCAGAAGCTTCGGAGAATTTTCGGCCTTCTGCACTCCTGCACAGCATTTCTCCGGACGTTATCCCTGGAACCGGAATGCGACGCTGTGGTCGGGTTGGGTAATCGGCGTTGGGGCTCATCGCGTGTTTTTTGCCGGTGATACCGCGCTTCACCCTGAATTCGCGGAGATCGCCGGTCGTTTAGGGCCTTTCGACGCAGCCATCCTTCCAATTGGGGCATACGAGCCCCGGTGGTTCATGCAGACGGTGCACATGAATCCCGAGGATGCCGTCACGGCCTATTCCGCGATTGTCGAAACGCCGGGTAATGATACGTGCATTTTTATTCCCTCACATTGGGGCACATTCCGTCTGACTGACGAGCCCCTCGGGGAGCCTCCAGAGCGGCTCCGGAAGTCATGGGCTGAGGCGGCCCTACCAGAAACACGCTTATGGTTGCTCTCTCAGGGAGAGACGAGACGGCGTGACTGACCTTATCGCGGTCGCGCGAGATAGCTATTTCTGCGACATTGCCTGACAATGAACGTTTTGTGCGCGGAAGTTGCTATAACTTTGAGCGTAGGCATCGATGCGGACATTTTTACCTCGGAGCTCAAATCATGGCTGCAGCCAGAAAGACGAGTGGTCGGAAGAGTGGTGCCAGAAAATCGGCATCACGTGGTCGCCGGAAAAGCGCGTCTACGCGTACCGGGTCGAGCGCTCGAAAGCGCGGCTCTCCACGTAAAGCCTCGTCAGCGCGCAGGCGCGCTGGGACTCGCAAGTCCGCGGCCCCGAAGAAGGCAACGGCGACACGCAAGGCTGCTCCGGCTCGCAAGGGCCCGAAGAAAAGCACCGGTGGCAGCCGAAAGCGTAAATCTTCTGGAAAAAGCCGCGCGGCTGCCGCTGGACGCGCGGCTAAACGCGTGACGACTCAGGCGAAGTCCATTGCCGAGCGCGTTCAACGAGTGGCCACCGGCGTTGTCGAACAGGCCGTCGACAGCGTGAGTCAGGCGGTTGACGCCACCAAGGAATTCGTCCAGGAACACACCTGAGCTGAAGACTGGCGACCGCGTGATTTCACGCGGTCGCCACTTCGACTCGCATGTGTGCCGCCAGCCAGTCGCGCACTTCCCGGAAAACTCGCTCGCGGCCGTAGTCTACCGTAATGATGTGCCCCGCGCCTTCGGTCAGAACCAGACGCTTGTCGGCAGTTCCAAGTAAGTCGAAGGCTCGCTCAGCGATGGAAGCCGGGATTCGGGGATCTTCCTTTGACTGAATCAGCAGCGTCGGCGCTTTAATCAGCGGCAGTGCTCGCCGGGCCCGGTAGGTAAGTCTCCACAGCTCATACAGCAGGCGTCCGGTGTACACTCCGTACCCGAGGTTCTTCGCGCGCTCGATTGGATCCAGTATTGACCGGGGGCTATTCGATCTGACCGTCTTGACCATTGGTCCCCACAGCCAGGACAAGGCGGAAGCGACTCTGTAGCTCAGCCGCATTCCGAGATACGGCGCGATAAGCGCCAGCGCACGAAGATCCGCGTTCTCAGCCGCGAGCAGAGACGCAATCGCGCCGCCCATCGAGAGACCGACGATCCCTACGCTGAAATATCGCCGCCGAAATGCAGCCAGTTCGTGACGGGCAAAATCGAGCCACTGCCCGCGCCGGGATCCGCTGAACGCCTG
>JALYKQ010000005.1 GCA_030774675.1 Gemmatimonadota bacterium
CTCTCCTGTCGCTACGGCGCCGGATTGAGCGTCGTGAGCGCGCTTCGGATGCAGGGGAAGGGCTTGCGATACAGAGATATCTCCACAGCCGAAGGGAAGAAAAAAGTCTCTGTCCTCGACGGCTACCGGCTCATGCTGTCGCAAGGCGAGCCCAGCTACTTCGCCAACATGAAGATCGAGAAATCCGATCCGCGTCAGTACGCGAGTGACAAGGACGTCGTTATCAAGAGCCTCGAGTACGCGATGCAGGCGACGCCTCCCGGCCTGAAACCGGTTTGGGATCACGTCCCTTATAACGGGTTCGACGTGTACAGCGTTACGGATACCACGATGGGCGCGAACGGTCCGAACGGCATGTACGTGCTGTTTCGCGACTCCACTCAGACCATTGTGACGATCTACTTCCTCGGCCAGAAGCCCGAGCACAGGCATTTTGGGACGATCCGGGAGCACGATGCGATCGTTGACAAAATGATCGAGGATCTAACGACGTGCGGCAACCGCCCGGTGGCGGTCGCAGCTGGGAATCTTCTGGCGCTCAGGACGCCGGACGACCTGGACCGTTTCATCAACACGTACTACTTGCAGCCTCGGCCCGAGCGCATCCCCGAGGCGATGCGCATGTTGACGTCGAGCGGCGTGCTTCAGATCGCGGAGGCGGTCGGAACGATAACCGGATTCTTCAGCGAAATATTCCTCACAAATCCGTCGCACTTGGCGGTGTGGCAACCCGTCATCGACGCGCAGCCCGGATTTGCCAAGACCGTTCTCGATAGGTCCCTGTCATGGAGCAAGGCCGGTGGCGTGCTGCAGCTGCCGGGACGCACCGCACAGATGAACGAATTCTACTGGGGCGCGTTCTTCGCGAGCGGGAATCTGATCTACGTTAAGAAGCTCTTGGAGCTGGCGCCCCTCGCCGCGGAACGGAATGATTTTAACCTGTGGACAATCGGCTCGACCGCGAAGTGGTCGTTGACGAGAAATGCGCGCCAGCATCCTCTCGTTCGTACGATTCTCGAAAGGGAGAAGCGAACAGTCGACAAGCCCACCCAGGACATCATTGACGAAGTGCTCACCCGTGATCCGCAACGCATGCAACGGGAGATGCTCGAGTTCCGCAACAGGCAGATCCGCGCCGGTAAATGGGAGTAACGGCAGGAGGCTATACGCCGCGTGGCAGAGCTCTCTCCGTCGCGTTGTTGTTCCAGGTGTCGACGACGCACTTCCAGCGGCCGCTCGCATCCTTTCTCCAAATCGTCACCACTTTGCCATACATCGTGCGTACCTTGCCAGTCGAGTCAGCCAGCGTGACGCGATTGTGCTCGATCAGGTAGCCCAGGTCGCCGGCGGTTGAGATCGACGCCAGCTCCGGCTCCCAGGTGATGCTGAACTTCGGGATCTTCATGCTCGCTTCGACCATCCCGCGAATGGCTTGCTTGCCGACGAGTGCGGGCCGATCGGGCTCGAGCACGATTGCGTCGTCCGACCAGTAGGAAACAATCTCGTCGACGTTACCCCTGACCACAGCCTTCGCCCAATCGCGACTCGTTTGCATCAGCGCCGCGGCGTCGTCTCCGCTGCTCGACGCGGTTGAGCTCGCTGCGCCGGAGCTGGCCGGAGCCGGGTTACACGCAGTGTTTGCTGCTGCTAGAGTGACGAGAATGAAACCGGCGGCGAGTCGCACGATGTCCTCCTGAGGGTGGGAGCTAGAAGCGCTATAGTACGAAGCCCTCAGGACGGTGGCAATTGCGCTTCTGTGCTCCGCCAGTCACGCCACCGCCGCCGCGGCTCCAATCCCCAGACTGCGATGAGCAAAAGGAGACTGGCAACAGACCCGAGCACGATAACGAAAACAAACGAGAAGATGGCGACGATTGCGACACCCGGGCCGGCTAGGCCAGAAGACTGACGCGATAACGCGCGCACAAGCGACACGAAATCCCAGATCGCTCCCCCCGTTAGAAACGCGAAGTAAACTCCGCCTATTGCTGCCGCTATTCCAACGCCGATAAGTGCGGCGCGCACCTGCGGTCGGCGCGCGGCGATGCCAGGGAGCTTGAACACGAGCCAGGTGGCCGCGGCGACAGGCACAGCTAGCCAGAGCAGATAGACCAGAAACGATGCGGCGCCAAGCAGGAATGTCTGCACCGGGCCATGAATGCTGGCGCTGATCCGCACGTCGGTGAGAGAAACCCACAACCATGCTCCGATTGAAACGGCGCCGAGCAGGGCGAGACCGGTCAGCGGTGCGTTGGTGAGCCGGGCTCGCCGGTCTTGCCGGCGCATCGCGCGCACCAGGAATACGAGTGGCGCAACCAGGGCCAGCAGGCCCGCGATCACCGCGACCAGAAGCTGGAGGTGTGCGCGAGTCACGCCGTCAGCCCATCACGATGAGCGAATTACTTAATAGTGCGCGTGAGCACGGCAGCGGCCCCAGCGATGCCGAGCGCGTCCCAGGTGAGATCCCGATAGCTGAACCATTTTCCGGGCGTTCGCTTGTCGTGGATCTCGCGCGCAACGCCGACCGCCGCGGTGACACCGATCGCGCCGATCAATGCCGGACGTCGCTTCACGTGAGCAGCCTGCAGCACGCTGAACGACACGCTCTCGATGAACGCCGACATGAAGAAGTGCTTGATCTTGTCGATTCCGAACCAGCTGTCGCGCCCCACTGCTGCCTGGGCGAACACCAGGTTCGCGGCAAGACAGAGGCTGAAAAGCTTATTCACTTCGCTCGCCGACGCTTGGGCGCCGATTTTTGTGCGGGCTTGGCGGCAGCTGTGCTGGCGCGTTTTTTCTTCGCCTTCTTGCGAGCGCCTGTCGAATCACCCTGATCGCGCGCCCAGAAGAGCGCCGCTCTCACCGCTCGCTGCCATCCCCTCTTCAGTTCATCCGCGGATTCCCTTGGCATCGCCGGCGTGAAGCGCGTGAACTGTCGCGTGCCGATGAATTCCGCCGCATCGCTCCACACCCCGCCGGCGATTCCAGCCAGACCCGCCGCGCCCAGGGCCGTCGTCTCGATCATGTCGGGCCGCTCGACCGGGATGCCGAGTATGTCGGACTGGAACTGCAGCAGCCAGTTATTCGCGGACGCGCCCCCGTCAACACGCAGCGACTCGAACTTTACTTTGCCGCGCTTCGCCATCACCGCCAGCATCTCCGCCGATCCGTACGCCATCGCCTCCAGTGCGGCTCGCGCGAAATGCGCCCTACTCGATCCACGAGTCAGGCCGACCATCGTTCCCCGCGCCCTCGGCTCCCAATTGGGAGCGCCGAGTCCGACGAGAGCTGGCACGAAGTAGACGCCATCATTCGAGTCGAGCGAGGCCGCGAGTCGCTCGCTGTCTGCGGCGCTGGAAAGGATGCCGACTCCGTCACGGAGCCACTGGACCGCGGCGCCGGCGACGAAGATGGAAGCTTCCAATGCGTACGCGGCCCCGCCCCGCGCATCGCAAGCCACCGTCGCCAGCAATCCTTCCCCAGTCTTCGGCACCTTGTCGCCGGTGTTCAATAGGAGAAACGCGCCGGTGCCGTAGGTATTCTTGGCTTGGCCAGCGCCACAGCACCCCTGACCAAAGAGCGCGGCCTGTTGATCGCCGGCAACTCCGGTGATGGGGAGCGACTTGCCGAAGAACGAGGTCACGGTCTTGCCGAAGTCGCCAGCCGAGGGACGGACTTCGGGCAAAATCTCGATCGGAATCTTGAACAGATCGCACAGCTCCTTGCTCCACCTCAACCGATTGATGTCGAAGAGCAGAGTGCGCGACGCGTTGGTGGGATCGGTCGCGTGGACCCGGCCACCAGTGAGCTTCCAGATCAGCCAGCTGTCGATCGTGCCGGCCATCAGCCGTCCGTTTCTGGCGACGAACGCGATCTCGGGCTTCTTGAGGAGCCACTCGATTTTCGTGGCCGAGAAATACGGATCCGGCCTCAACCCGGTTCGTTCGGCGATCATGCTCGCCTTGCCTTTCAGCTCGGCACAACGCTCGGTCGTCCGCCGGTCCTGCCACACGATCGCGCGAGCGAGTGGCTTCCCGGTGTCGCGGTGCCAGAGCACGATTGTTTCGCGTTGGTTGGTGATGCCGATCACGTCCGGCTTTACGCCGCTCACAGCGATCGCATCGCGCGCCGCCAGCAGCGTGCGCTCCAGAATCTGCTCGGCGTCGTGCTCCACCCAGCCCGGCTGCGGGTAGTGTTGGGTAATCTCCTGGTAGCCGCGGCCGGCAACGCGGCCATCGGCGGCGATCACCAGCGCGGTCGTGCCGGTTGTCCCCTGATCGATCGCCAGGACGTGCTTCATCGAGCTGTCCACCCGACGAAATGGGTAGAAGATCGAGCCGTCCTCTGACAGTAAGGCTTCACTCATATTTTCTAGCGCTTAGGAAGGGAACTGCAACTGAAGACTACCTGCCATGGGCTTTCAGCGGGCCGGCCAACGGCTGCGGGCTGTTCCCAAAACACAAAACGAGATGCTGCCCGTAGCCATCAGCCGGCCCGCTGGCAGCACTCAGCAGGTAGTCTTATTTGCACTTTCCATTATTCCACCCGCGGCTCTTTCCGCCGCTCTGGAAAATATTCGTCGAGAAACTCGATCAGCGCGCTTTCCTCGGGCGCGTGACCAATGCCGTTGCTTGAAGCCTTCAGGTTTTTTGGCAAAGTGATGGTAGTTCCGCTCCGGAGATACTTCATCACCACCACCGGGTGTACGTAGGACTTCCTACATATAGTAGGGGTGTTGCCAAGCTCGGCCGCGACGAGCCTAACTGCGGTCACGACATTTTTCTTCCGCTCGTTCTGACTCTTCCCCTTGCCCAGGTCAGCGAGCACCGTCGCCGCGCGGAGCGTCCCGCCCCAGGTTCTGAAATCCTTGGCCGTGTAGGGGAACTGCGCGATGCTCTCGATGTAGTCGTTGACGTCGCGCGAATCCACATCCTGCCAGTTCCCATCCTCGAGATACCGGAACAGCCTCGGTCCTGGCGTCTCCAGGAGCCCGTTGACGAAACGCGCCAGCTCCTTACCAACGATCACGTTCCGCTGCGAGATCGATCTCTTGCCGAGATACTCGAATTCCACGGTGTCGTCGAGCACGAGAACGTGGGACTTCCGCATCGTCGTGATGCCAAAGGTATTGTTCTCCTTCTCGTACTTCTCGCTGCCGACCCGGAAGAATCCGTGCGAGATGAGCTGCAGGATCCCGGCGCAGACTTTCTCCTTCGTCAGTGTCTGGCGGCGGAAATCGCGCTGCGCCCGCGATCTCAGCGTCGGAAGGTCTCTTGCCATCTGCCGCACCCGATAGTACTTGCGCAGCTCTCCCTTCTGTACCGCGCGCGCGTGGTACTTGTACTGTTTTCGTCCGCGCGCGTCGAACCCCCACACTTGAATCGCCGCCCTCGGATCGGTCGAGATGTGCACATCGCGCCACGCCGGCGGAATTCTCAGCGCATCTATGCGCTCGAGCTGCGCCTCGTCGCTGATCGCGCGGCCACTCGGCCCTTTGTAGCGAAATCCCTTCGTCTTCGAGCCCTCACGAACGATCCACTTTCGCGCCATGTATTCCGTCGCCCGGGAGCGAATCTTTCAGGTAGATTTGAGATTGGGGCGCCGCGCGCCGGCCGCCGACAATCTACCAACAAACATATCTCCATGCCCTTCAAATTCCTGACGCTGGAGGTCGCGGACCGCGTCGCCACCCTCACGGTCAACCGGCCCGATAAGCTCAACGCGCTGAACGATGCGACGATCTCCGAGCTGGGCAACGCGATCGATCAGATTCGCGTGGATGATTCGATCGCCGGCGTGATTCTCACTGGCGCCGGACGCGCCTTCGTTGCCGGCGCGGACATCTCGGAATTATCGAGCCAGTCTCCCGTTCTGGCGAAGGCTCGCGCCCGCGCGGGGCAGGATGTGTTCCGAAGAATCGAGACCTGTCCCAAGCCTGTGATCGCGGCAGTGAATGGATTCGCGCTGGGCGGCGGCTGCGAGCTGGCGATGGCTTGTCACATCCGCATTGCATCGGATGCCGCCAAGTTCGGTCAACCCGAAAGCAAGCTCGGCCTTCTCCCGGGATACGGCGGCAGTCAACGCCTTCCGCGCCTGGTTGGAAAAGGACGCGCCGTCCAGCTGCTGATCACGGGGGAGATGATCGACGCTGCTGAGGCGTATCGGATCGGGCTCGTCAACAAGGTTACGCCGGCGGCCGAGCTGATGAGTGCAGCCCGGGAAATGATGAAGACCATTCTGGCCAACGGCCCACTCGCTGTCGCGCTCTGCATCGAGGCGATCGACCGCGGGCTCGAGATGTCTCTCGACGAAGGCTTCATACTCGAGGCGAATCATTTTGGACTGCTCGCGGCTACGGACGACATGGGCGAAGGCACCCGCGCCTTCATGGAGAAGCGCGCGCCCGCGTTCAAGGGAAAGTGAGAGGCGGGAAGCGGGAAGCGGGGAGCGGGAGGCAGAGCGGGAAGCGGGAAGCGGGAGGCGGGTGAGCGCCACGTCGGAAGATCGCATCCGTCTCGACACCATCTCTATCCGTGATTTCCGGAATCTCGAGCGCGTGGACCTTCAACTGCCCGCAGAGGGGGTCGCAGTCATCGGCGACAATGGTCACGGGAAGACGAATCTGCTCGAGGCGATCTACTACCTGCAGATCATGCGCTCGATCCGTGACGCGCGCGATCAGGATCTCACTCGCTTCGACGCGGCCGGATTTCACATCGCGGCAAAAGTACACAAGCCCGACGAGCACGAGATCGGCGTCGGCTTCGAGAGACCGACGAGGCGCAAGAAGGTCATGCTGGATGGCGCGCAGCCCCGGAGGCTGAGCGACGCACTGGGGTCGTTTCCATCGGTGATGTTCTCGCCGCGCGACCTGGAGCTGGTGAGCGGTGCGCCAAGTGAGAGGCGACGGTATCTGGATCTGGTGCTGGCGCTCACGGACAGAAAGTATCTTCACGCGCTTCAGCACTACCGCGCCAATCTCGTCCGTCGAAACGCGGCACTTCGGAACGCGACCAGAAGAGGCGCGAGCGACGCTCAGGTTTCGGTCTGGGAGCCGGCGTTGGCCGAGCACGGCTCGCGTCTCATCGAGGCGCGAGCGAAGTGGGTGGCCGACTCAGCGCCCCAGTTCGCCCGGCTGAACAAAGAGATTGGCGAGGAGGGCGATGCGAAGATCCGATACCTAAGCCCGTTCGGCGAATCGGAGGCGCGCTACGATGTCCTGCTCGCCGCGTTCGAGGAGAAGCGCTCTCTCGACATGAGGCGCGGACTCACCCACGTCGGTCCGCACCGCGACGACCTGGAGCTGACGCTCGACGGCCGCGATCTGCGACTATTTGGCTCGGCAGGTCAGCAACGGACGGCAGCGATCGCTCTGAGGTTGCTCGAGGCCGCGACGCTGCGCGATCACGCCGGAGCGGAGCCAGTGTTGTTGCTCGACGATCCGTTCGCGGAGCTGGACATCCGCCGCACTGCCAGAATCCTCGTGATGCTGGAGAAGCGCGGGGTCGGTCAGACGATACTGGTGGTGCCGCGCGAGTCGGACATTCCGCCGGGACTGATGAGACTAGATAGGCTCACCATCAGGAACGGAGTGGTTCAGAACGGCCAGTCCGGGATTTCTGCACTCGATCGGCATCCACAGAACTGAAGCAGGGAGCTTCGGGCCTTGCAGCTGCTTCGCTCGGAGCTTTTCCGTCGGGTCAAGGGTGCAGATTGAGAGACTTACTCGTGCTGGGCGGGTCGATCTTTTCTATGCGTTATCGCAGAAATATCCGAAGGCCGGCAGCGAGTGGCCCTGGCAGTACGTTTTCCCCGCGGCAAGGACCTATTACCATGGACCCAGTGGAGAGCGACGCCGGCATCATCTGCATGTGACCTCTGTACAACGTGCAGTCCACGAGGCAGTGCGTGTCTCCGGGATCACCAAACCCGCGAGCCGTCACACGTTTCGGCACTCTTTCGCGACCCACCTGCTGGAGGATGGCTATGACATCCGGACCGTTCAGGAACTGCTGGGGCACAGCGATATCCGAACGAGGATGATTTACACTCACGTGCTCAACCGTGGGGGTCGCGGCGTCAGGAGCCCGGTTGATTCGCTCCTCGCGACGTGATAAATCCGCGCAGCGTGATACCTTGCAAGCCTGGCGGCGTTTCTCGCATTTGCCAACCCGATGCGCAGACTGCGTTAGGCCATAAGTGGCATTAGGTTAGCAGGCGTTGGGGGCAAGCAGTTTGCCGGGTGATACCCTGCATGCCTCACAGGAGTCAATCTTCTTCTGCAGTATAATTGGCGTTAGGCGGACACCGATCATCGGGCTCCGCAAGCCTATGGCCGTCATGTGGTACGAGTTGAGTACGCATTCCCGATTCTGGAGGTGTCATGTTCTCAAGGAGAGTAATGTCGCGAACACTGATAGCCGTAGCCGTCGTACTCCTCGTTTTGGCGCTTGCGGGTGAGTTTCGACCAGGACCCGCAGCGGCCATCCTCTTTGGTGGTGTTCTCGTTGGAACGCTCTTAGAGATCCGCGCAGAACGCCGGAGAACTGGACCTCGCGTCTGACTCGATTGTCGAGTCTTCGTGTGCTCGCCGCACGCGACCTGCGCCTTTCGACGAGCTCAATGTGGCGGCCGCCTAACGAACGTTGCAGCAGACAAGCACTTTTCTGTAGCGCGCTCCGCGCGCAATTATTGGATGTGCTTGCAGCTGAACTAAGGCGTTAGGCGGACAATCTGCGCGTGAAAGAGATCGTTCTTCCCTCACACATCTTTATGGAGTCGACTGACACTGCCCAAGTCGATTTTAGTAGTGCAGTCGCTCATGCAAAGGATGCGCGCCGTAACGCAAACAAGGTTCTCTCAGCAGCCCTTTACATCGAACGAGAGGTCGAAGCTCTCATCGGCTTTTACTTATATCCAGGCCCAGGGGTTACGGAACAACAGCAGTTCGTCGCCGCCCACATTTTGGGCTCAGATGCACTTACATTCGCCGCAAAACGTCGGCTTATCGTTTCACTAGTAAACGACAAGAAATGGCTGCAAGGACAGGCCAAAGAATCATTTGAGAGACAATTGAAAAACGTCATGTCTTTTAGAAACGCGTTCACGCACGGTAACGTTATCGAGAGAGGGGACAAGACGGTTTTGAAGTACTTCGAAGGGCAGCCGCGGGAGCGAGAACTTAACGATGCATTCTGGGACGAAATAGTTGCGACGTTTGATGCCGTGGGAAAGCACATAGAAGCGATCAAGCACGCGATGGGCATTAACCGTAGTCCCGCCCCAGACGGAGCCGCCTAACGAACGTTGCAGCAGACAAGCACTTCTGGAGGCGCGCTGCGCGCGCAATTATTTAGAGTGCTTGCAGCTGAACTAGGGCGTTAGACCGCGATCAGCATCATGAACCCGACCGACCTGGATCACGCACGACGTACTGCTCAGTGGCAGTTATGGATAGGATGGGCCACTGCCGCCGCGATGCTGTTCGCGCGGCTCGCCACCGTCGTGCTCCAGTTGAGTCGTGGGCGACTCGATCCGATAGACTTCGCGCTGGCGATATTCAAGAGCGGTTTGCTCATCGCCGTCGTTCTGTTCTATGGTCGTCATCGGTGGCCCGCGTACTTGATGTTCGGCGTCTGGCCATTCGGCTTCATCCTGGGCTGGCGGCTTGCCCACGCGCCGCCAGCGGTACTTGCCGTCGGGCTCGTGGTCGGCGTTACGTCCTTCCTTGGTGCCCACGGCGCTCGGACGTTGCACGCGTTGCGCGCGTTGGAGAACGCTCCCGCACCCGCGGTCTAACGAACGTTCCAGCTGACAAGCACTTTTGGATTGCGCGCTGCGCGCGCATTGTTAGATTTGCTTGCAGCTGAACTACGGCGTTAGGTCGCGAGCAAGCGCCCGCAAGTGCGAGGCGACGCCGCCGCTAGCGCAGGCTGAATGACGCGCTTACATCAGATGATATTCTCATAGGTGGCCCATGACCTATCGAATCAGAACACTTTGGATTCTTCTGTGCGGTTTGACTAGCGAGCTTGCCGCACAAACCCCGCCGCCAACCGTAACGACCAGCTTCGGCGTCGACACGACAATCCGAGAAGTGCGGGACATTGTGCGCCTGACCAGAGCTTATCTGGCACAGCCGGATGCATCAGCGCGCAGCCGAGGACTGTGGAGTCAATCACCCGTCGATGCTCGCTATGGCGATCTGGCGATGGAAGCCTACCAGGGTTTGCCGGCAACAATCATCGGTGTCACTGGGGCGGCTCCGGGAGATAGCGTTTTCGCCGTCAAGATTATTTACGGATCCGCCGATACCACCGGAACCAGTTTGCATCCCATCGCCTTGCAGCGACTCTACGCCGTGCGTGCTCCAGGCTCGGCATATGGCTGGCAATTCTCCTCCCCGTTGCCGCGCCTTACACGCGCGTGGCCACACAGGAGCTTCGGTCGCATCACCTACTGGTACGCGCCCGGAATCACACCTTCATCGGCGAAAGGACTTCACGCGTCACGTTTCGTCGATTCAGTCGCGATGCTTTTTTCGGTGAAGCCTCCGTCGCATCTCGACGCATACCTCACTCCGACTATGGATGAGGGCTTGCGGCTCATGGGTTTGGATTTTTCGCTGGAGAGTTCAGGACCCGGGACTGGGCTCGGCGGCCGTGGGGGTGGTGCTGGCGACTATCTCATTCTCAGCGATCCGCGAGTCGGCGAAGCGTACTTGCACGAACTGGTTCATTCAGTGCTCAACCCGACCCTCCAGAGCAGGAACCCAATCTTCAACGAAGGGGTGGCGTCCTGGCTCGGCGGTTCAGGAATTCTGTCACCACGTGAGCTCTATACCGGCCTGGACGCGTACCAGCGTTCACATACCAGCGCTTCGATGCTCGACGTTCTGCAGGGTCGTGCCGAGGGACCGGACGCCCGCGCAGCGTTCTATGGAACACGCGCGCTGATCGTCGACTCGATTTACCGCAGTTCGGGCATTCCCGGATTGAAACGCTTCGCCCAAGTCACCGGCGCACCTGCCAATCTGATCGCGACACTTCCCAATTACATCGCCGGAATCGGCGCCGATCCAAATCTATGGTGGCGATCGGCAACCGCCGCTGCCGTCAAACGCATTGCCGCCGTAGGCAACTGACGACACCTGTATAGAAACCGCAGACTGCCTTCGCCTCCGAAATCGCACCGCACTGCTCACCTCAACAAAGGCGGTTGGGAAAGCCGGGTCGGAGAAACCTTATCTTGGTTGAAGCTCCGGACGCCGCGGCCTAACGGTAGTTGCAGCAGACGAGCGCGGCTAAGTCATCGGGTTTCTCGCATGGCGAGCCCCGTGAGTTGGGGATTCTAATGCGCCTTGATAGCAGATCGCTCGCAGCTGAACTTGGGCGTTAGGTCGACCAATGAGATTTACTTCACTGTCGCAATGGCTACTCATAGCTGCCGTTGGCTTGGCTTGCACGCGAGGCTCCGAGAACCAAGCGCGCGAACGGGTGGCCTCTGCCTTAAGCGATACGCTCGGGAAAAGCGCAGATCCTTCGGTCGGATTCTTGAACAATCGCAAACACCTGCAGGTCTCGCTATCAGCCGCACGGTTTGCAGAGTCTTCCGATTCAGCGTTCGCGGCGCAGGCAAAGCAGATAGCGAGGTTCTCGCTTGCGCGCAACGGCAATGCGGCCGGGTTGGACAGCATTACAGTCTTGGATCGTGAACCCGTTTCCGATGGAGTCTGGAGAATGCGTCATGTGCGCACCTTCGCGGTCGACGAGTTGCGGGGCACTCGTTAACGTTGCCGATAGTCCTCGGCGCGCGACCTAACGAACGCAGCTGACAAGCACTTTTCGGATGCGGCTTCGCCGCAATGGTTGTACTGTGCTTGCAGCTGAACTAAGGCGTTAGATGGACATAGATACGTTGTCTCAGCGAACAAGATCGCCCAATACTTTCCCACTCATGGCCGCACTCTGGGCCACAGTCGTTGGGGTGTATTTACTCATCGCATCGACGTGGGACAGGTCGTTCGCCGTTATCACATCTATTCCACCGACCACATTCGAAGTTGTCAAAAACAAGCTGCTTGACTACGCGAGCGTAGTCGCGGTAACCGGATTTGACTCGGCGTCTGGCCTTTTCATTCCTACTCTGCTTGCGCTCTGCTCACTAGCGATCCGAAAGTATCGGCGCGTCGCCCTTCTAGTCACGGGAGGGCTCACGCTTGCTATCTGTTTTGTATGGCCATTCTCGATAGGTGTACTCTATTTGCCGACGGCGGTGCTGCTTCTCATCGCTGCGGTGCGAACCAACGCGGATATCGCGCATGCCATCTAACGATCGTTGCAGCAGACGAGCGCGTATCAATCGTTGGGTTGAGTATGCCTAGAGTAGAATCGCTCGCAGCTGAACTAAGGCGTTAGATAGCGGAACAGGCCTCCGTCACAACGCCTTTCTATTGCGGCGGCGTCAGGTCGGACTCATCCGAATTCGCAGGATCATATCCGCATTTCCAGTCGGAACCAAGCGGAATGAATCTCCTGTCGATCCACCGACCACGGCCCCCTCGGATCCAACCGCCCTCGCCGCCAGTATCGATTTGTAGTTTATACTACCATTCGCCGCGCGCCTTCGACATCGCGACGGCCGGTCTCTGATCATCACCAGGACGGTATGAACGCTGAAAGGCACCAGTCCAAAATTCGTCTCCGCTGCCTAGTCTGCCGCGGTACCACCACTCCCAAGCTCCTAGCTCGAGATAGTTGAGAACGTAAACCGTATCACCGGCGAAAAATCTGAGTGTGTCGGGGCGGGGCGCTTTGTAATCGCTGCCCGCATCGACGACGTCAGTGATTGCGTAATCGCGCTTCATCACAACAATGCCGGGCTCGAGCAAATGAAGGTTTCCGCTTACGATCGTGACGGTGTCACCTTTGTGGACAACGATACCGGTCGGTTTCGCTCCGACGGAGTCCGACGCGGTAAGCCGAAGATCCTCGCAGGCCGTTACCAGAGTCCCATATGTACAATCTTCGCCTGGGCACGATCCAACAAGCACCATCGGCATTCTCGGTCGCCATTGAGACCGATCTGGAGTTGGAAGTGTGTCGGTCCGACTTGCTGTCTGCACCGCGTCAGCACTGAGTTGGCCAGCGGGGTTACCCTTAGCATTAGCACTCGCGGCGACTGCGGCACTATTGGATGTCGGAAGCCGTGCGTTCTGCGCAACCTTCAACTCATCGTGCGTACATCCGGCCAGAATGAGCATGGATCCGGCAAGCCCAGCAGGTTTGAATAACGCTAGTATCGCCATGGTAATTAGACGATTTTCTCTGCGCCAGCGTCTCGGTGGTGGTTCTACGTTACGCGAGCCGCTATCTAACGAACGTTGCAGCAGACAAGCACTTTTCGGATGCGGCTTCGCCGCAATGGTGGTAGTGTGCTTGCAGCTGAACTAAGGCGTTAGATGGCACTCATGTTCCGCAAAATCTTGAGCAACGGTTCGTGCCTAGTGCTCTCGCTTGGCGTACTGGCCTGTGCTTCCGCCGCTCCAAGTCTGGATGCCGATGTCGAGGCGAGGCTCTCGCGGAGCGGTGGCCTCAGCGGAATAGGCGAGACGATCCGACTGTGGTCAGCCGGTGGCGAACCACACGGCAGCTTGGTGCGGAGTAACGAAAGTCGATCCCGCAGGGTCAGGTTGCCGAGGAAAGCGCTGGACTCATCTCTTTTGCTGCTCGAGTCTCTGGTCAGCGTCCTGCCACCCGTACCTCCGGACACCGGTGTGCTACGTCCCCTCTGCGCCGATGTGATTCTGACGCACGTTGAATTCCGGCGCGGCAATCACATTCAGTCCGCTCAGGAAGACTGCCCGCACCGAACGCCCGCGAGTCAAACGTATTGGGAGCGTGTCGATAGTGTCTTTCGGTTTTTGGCGTCGGCGGCTCGGTGATCCCGACCGCTGCCTAACGAACGTTGCAGCTGACAACCTAGGCGTGATTCCGATCGCAGCTATGCAAAGCGGAGTGCGCGACCCTTACGCCAGTATGAAAGCTCTGAGGTGAAGAGCGTAGTTGGCTTAGCACTCCCTGCTTCGGTTTTGTAGATGTCCGATTGCGCCTGCTCAATTCGGATCGTGCACAACAGCACCTCAGCTGTTGGCAATCAACCGAGCCTCTCTAACCAACGCCAAGGCCTACGCGCAGTTTTGAAAGGCGATTCGATAGCTCCAAATCGAGCGCACTACTTATAAGGAAGCCAACCCCGACGCCGAGGCAATCGCATGTCTACACCAAGCGGCAAAAAAAACGCGCACGACTACAAGGCCCGTCTCGTCTGGGACGGCAACCTGGGCGAAGGCACATCGACTTACACGGGGTACGGCCGCAAGTACCGCGTCCAGTTCGATGGCAAGCCGGATTTGCCTGGAAGCGCTGATCCGATCTTCCGCGGGGACGCCAATATCTACAATCCGGAAGATCTCTTCGTCGCCTCGCTCTCCTCGTGTCACCTGCTGTCGTATCTCGCGCTGTGCGCGCGAAGCAAGATCAACGTAGTCGCGTACGAGGACGAGGCGAGCGGGACAATGGTGCTCCGGCCCGATGGTGGCGGCAGCTTCGAGAGCGTGACGCTCCGTCCGTCGGTGACGATCGCCGCCGGGGGAGACGAGAAGCGCGCCCTGGAGCTGCACGAGACCGCGCACGACATGTGCTTCATCGCGGCGTCGGTCAGCATTCCGGTTCTTCATGAGCCGCGGATCAAGATCGCGGGATCGGAAGCGGCGGAAGCGAAGCCGGCGCAGAAGTCGACGGAGTCTGAAGTCCGCCCTTGATGCGGTTCGCCAGTGCGTAAGCCGGGGCGGATTGGGTTCGGGATTTGGGCCTTCGCTATAGCCGCGACGGGAATCTGGGCTATTAGCCAATCGAGATTGTCGGCTGGTATAGGCGCGGACGGCGCCCGTTTCCCGCCCTCGGAGATCCAGCGCAATCGGGAGATGATCGCGACCGCGCTAAAGCAGAATCCGGGACGCGAGCGCGCGTGGCTGGACAGCAGTATCCGCACTCGAATGCACGATTGGACTTTCCTCCTCGCCGCGCTGCCGTACGATTCGATTTCCCCCGAGATTCTCGACACGCTCGCGAATTCTCCCGACCTGCGCATCGCGCTCGAGGTCGTGCGGAATCCGAATACACACACAGCTACCCTCGAGCGTGTTTATAGAAGCCAGTCCTATCCCGAATATTTTTCCCAGGCGTTGGCCGCGCACCCGCACACGTCTCCCGAGATTCTGCGCGATCTATATAAGGCGCCGCACGCGACGACAGGCGACATCTGGTTCGCCGGGAATCCGGCGACTCCGAGAGAAATCCTAGCTGAGATTGCGCGGACCGCGTACGACACGCATGTCATCGGCGCGCTGCTGGAGAACCCTTCGCTTGACTGCTGGCTCCAGGGACAGCTTGCCCAGAATCTGATGAAGCGACAGAACCGCGACGCCGACAATCCGAACGTGCAGCGTCTCGCCGAGTTGGTGCCGACCTGCAAACGGGAAGCGGGTAGCGGGTAGCGGGTAGCGGGTAACGGGTACAGGGTGGATTCCCTCGAACCCCCTTAATCTTCATGGATGGTTTTCGACCTCTTCAAGTCCCGCCGGCGAGCCCGTCTCCGCGCCGAGCCGGCCCCGCCCGCCTGGCGCACGATCCTCGAGCGCAACCTTCCCATCTTCAATCGCCTGTCCCGCGAGGATCAGGACGAGCTGCTCGGCCACACCAGCATCTTCCTGGCGGAAAAACATTTCGAGGGAGCCGGTGGGCTCCAGCTGACCGACGAGATTCGGGTCACGATCGCGGGCCAGGCCTGCCTGCTGCTCCTGCATCGCGAGACCGACTACTATCCCGAGCTGACCTCGATCATCGTCTATCCCTCGGGCTACACCGCCGTGGAAGAGCGACACATCGGCGGCGGTGTCTGGTCGGACGCGGCCGAGGATCGGCTCGGACACACCGGGCAGCGACTCCGGGCGCTGGTGCTGGCGTGGGATGCCGTGCGTCACGGCGCCGCGGCGCCAACTGATGGCGAGAACCTCGTCCTCCACGAATTCGCGCACCAGCTCGACTTCGAGAATCAGCGCACCGACGGCACGCCCGCACTCGAAACGCGGGGAGACTATCTTGCCTGGGCGCGGGTGATGAGCACCGAGTTCGAGGCGCTGCGTGATGCCGCCTACTCCGGCGTGCCGACCCTGCTCGATACCTATGGCGCGACGGATCCGGCCGAATTCTTCGCGGTAATTACGGAAGTCTTTTTCGAGCGACCGCGCGCGCTCCGCAAGTTGCATCCTGCGCTGTTCGACCAGCTGCAGCGGTTCTACCGGCAGGATCCAACGATATATTCCGCCGAGCCTGTCACAGCGTAATTCCAGACGGAGGCGTACGACCAGT
>JALYKQ010000006.1 GCA_030774675.1 Gemmatimonadota bacterium
CGCATCTCGAGCAGCGGTCCGCTGACGGATGGAGCAGCGAGCAGTGCAAGGTCATGCTGGGGATGGTATGCGAGTGGCTGCGCTTCTCGCCACTTTCCCTGACCGCCGACTTGGAGTAACGCGCCGCGTGGCACACAGTGCGCATTTGTCAGGACGAGTCCGGCACCCCCCCAGATGATTCCGGTTCCACTGCCGGTATTGCCGCTCCGGACTTCGACCACGGTGCGTCGCAGCATATCACTGAGCCCGTTGAGGTTCGATGACATCGCTCGGGCTGATCCAAGCACTGAGACGCTCACTGGCGCGCCCCCCGATCGGTCGGCGTGACCAAGACGGGTTTGACGGCGCCACCACGCAAAAGCTTGAGTCGGAAAGGTTCGGCGCCTGGAACACCGGAAAGCGCGTCAAGCAGATCGGTTGGACGGCTGAGCGATTTCTCGTTTGCTTCGAGCAGTATATCCCCGACGAGTATTCCCGCGCTCTCGGCAGGCGATCCATCGGCGACCGACACGATCAGAAGCGCGGCGTCGTCTGAGAGCCCGTGCTGCTTGACCAGAGAGGGTGAAAGTTCCACCGCCTGAGCGGCGACGCCGAGGAATGGACGACGCACGTGCCCGCGCTCGAGCAGCTCGTCGAGAATGCGATCGACAGCCACCGCCGGAAGCGTCATCGGTGTGCCGCGTGCAAGCGCGGAGTTGTTGACTCCGAGTATTCCTCCGGAAGCGTCGACGAGCGGCCCACCGGAGAAGCCGTCGTACACCGCCAGGTCGAGTCGAAAGACCCGATCGATACGCGCACCCTGCCAGGTACGCCAACCCTTTCCGATCGCGCTGATGATGCCGAAGCTCGCGGCAACATCACGTCCCGGTCGCCCCACCGCCAGAACAAGCGAGCCAACCTTTAGAGCATCCGCGTCGGCCTTGGCCGCAGCATGCGGCTTCGCTCCATCGATCCGGAGCGCGATAAGGTCGGTCGCAGGATCCCGCCCGATTATTGTCGCGCCGATCGACTCTCCACCAGGCAGGGTGACCGGAACTTCGTCGTCCCTTTTTACCGTATGGCTCGCGCTGACTATCACGCCGTCGCGCCATACGATGCCGCTCGAAGGAATGCGACGCCGCGCGTGGATCGAGACGATGGAGTTACTCGCTGTTTCTACGGCGGCTGCCAGCTGCGACGAGAGCTCAGCCAGTGTGCTGGCAGCGTTTCCGGATTTCGAGGGCGACATGCGAACCAGATTGAAGGTGACTGCATTCAGTCTGGCTGGTTCGCGGCCACATCACTATCGGACAAATGGGGGAGGCCATCCTACAAGTAGCGCGCTGTGGCCATCCCCACGGCTGTCGACAGCAGCAACACTGCCACGATTGCGTTTGCAATTGCCACGCGCCGACTAAGCCGCTGCATCTCCGCCGTTATGCGCTGCCTTGCGCCTTCATCGGGGGAAGCGGCCAGCGATGCGCCCAATTGGCCCACCCGAACAAAGCCGGGCCTGCTCACGAGCACGGAGAGGAGGAAAGCGATAATGGCGGCCACAGCGCCCGCGCCAAGCGCACGCCCGGTGGACGTCGCGAAGTACGACCCGGAAAAACCCGCCGAAGCAATCCACAATAAGCGAAAACCGGAGGCGATGGTGAGGAGCGCAACGATCGGTAACAGGGTGAAGAGGCGGCGCTTTTGAAGTCCGCTCATCACCTGTCCCGCCAGAGCGGGTGAGGAGCGAATCGCCGGAGCCAAAAAGAAAGTGGTGAAGATCAGGCTTCCCACCCAGAAAATGCCTCCCAGTATGTGAACTATTCGCAGCGTCAGAAGCTCGGCCTTCATCATTTCACCTCAGAAAAGAATCAGTTTTACACTCGCGACAACGAGCACCAGTGCCAGCAGTTGGCGAAGCACCGGCGCCGGTGCGCGTTTGCTTCCATAACTTGCTCCTATCCATCCTCCGAGCACCACTGCGACTCCCCAAAGCGGAATGTTGGGCGGGAGCTGCGCTACGCTGGAGAAGTGTCCGAGCAATCCCGCAATCGAGTTCACGAGTATGAATGGCGCCGCGACGCCCGATGTGGCGCGGGTCTCAGCCCAGCCCATGTAGAGGATGAGAGGGCTGAGGAAGATTCCACCGCCGACGCCAGTAAGCCCGGACAGGAATCCAATCGCCAGGCCTGCGACCATTGCAGCCCACACCGGAGGAGGATGAGCCGTGACCTTCAACGGCTGCAGCGACGAGCGGAACATCCATATTGCTGCGTACAGGAGAACGACGCCAACTACGGCGTTGTACCAGCGAGCGGGCATTATTGTGGCACCGCCGATGAACGCAGCGGGAACCGACACTGCTGCGAACGGCCAGAAAAGCCGCCACGAGAACAGTCCGGCGCGATAAAACTTGAACGTCGCCACTGCCGCCACGAGAATGTTGAGCGCGAGCGCGGTCGGCTTCATCACGCTCGGTGCGAAGTTGTAGAGTCCCATCACCGCCAGGTACGCCGACGCTCCGGCGTGTCCGACCGACGCATACAGCCCCGCGCTAGCAAAAAACAGAATGGCGATGACCAACGTCTCTGAAACGGGCATGTTCTTTCGACGTATATTTTTCTTCGGTTCCACCCTCGATGCCGAAACTACATGACGGAATACGCTATCGACATAGTGAAGGTCACCAAACGCTACGCCGAGCATACGGCGGTGCGCGATCTGACGCTTCGCGTTCCTACCGGTAGCGTGTACGGACTCCTCGGGCCCAACGGCGCCGGAAAGACGACCACGATCCGGATGATCCTGAACATCATCGCGCCCGATTCGGGCGCGATTCACATCTTCGGCCGTCCATCGAACGACCCGAAGCTCACGGAGCGGCTCGGCTACCTGCCAGAGGAGCGAGGGCTTTACCGGAAGATGCAGGTGCGTCGAGTGCTGAAATTCCTCGCCGAGCTGAAGGGTGTGCGGGGAAGCGAAGCCGACAGGCGTATCGACGAGTGGCTGCAGCGGCTCTCGCTCAAGACACCTGAGAAGGACTGGGGACTCGCTAAGATCGATGAGCTCTCGCGCGGAATGCAGCAGAAGGTGCAGTTCATCGGAACGCTGCTCCACGACCCGGATCTCGTCATCCTCGACGAGCCTTTCAGCGGGCTCGACCCGATAAACGCGCAGGCGCTCAAGGATACGGTCGTCGACCTCAAGAAGCGGGGCAAGACCGTGATATTCAGCACCCATCTGATGGATAACGCCGAGCGACTGTGCGATTCCGTTTGCATCATTGCACGAGGGGAAAAGGTCCTGGATGGCACCGTCACCGAGGTGAAAGAGGAGCATGGTCAGCGAAACATCGCTCTGGCTCTCGAGGGCAACGGAATGCAGGGCGTCGCTTCGATCCTTAGCGATCGCTCCCTGGTGACGCGTGCCGACGATTCAAACCGCTTCTTTGAGATCGAGTTGGTGCCGGGCGCCGATCCGCAGGTGCTGCTGCGGCGCGTTATCGAATCCGGCGCATCCGTGCAGCGGTTCGAGATGATCCAGCCGTCGTTGCACCAGATTTTTTTGCAGAAAGTCGGCGCGAATACCCGCGCGCCCGATGCGGGCGCGTGGGCGGGTGGTGTCGAAGAGGGAATGAGCGGACATGGCTAAGCTTTGGGCCATCATCAAGCGAGAGTATCTCGAGCGCGTTAGATCAAAATGGTTCCTCATCGCAACCTTCCTCGGCCCGATCTTCTTCGCCACGATCATCATAGTACCGGCGTGGCTGGCATCACGGAGCAAGGCAACGAGCGAGGTCTACAACATCGCGATTCTCGATGCGACCGGGACGGCCTTCGGTCAACGTCTTGCTGTCGCTATAGCAGGTGACACAGTTGAGAAGAACAAAATCCCGGTCGTCCGCAAGCTCGCTCCTGCGGAGCTGAGTCAGGCCGAAAGTGTGGCGACACGCGAGGTCATGCTGCGCGGGAAGGTAGGATATCTGGTTGTCACCCAGCAGACGGTCGCCGGCGAAGCCGCCCGCTACGCGGGAAGCAACGCGAGCTCGATCCCGGACATGAACCAACTAAGGAACGCCTTACGGGAGACTATTCTGGCGTCTCGCCTCGAGAGCATCGGCATCGACAATTCGCGGACCAAGGAGTTGACGTTCATCCCTCTCGATTTCAGCACCGAGCGCATCACCGAGCGCGGACGGGGCGGCTCCGGCATGGCGAGCGTGATGTTCGGCTTCGCGATCGGATTTCTCCTGTACATGACCATCATCATCTACGGCCAGACGATCATGAGCAGCGTCATCGAGGAGAAGACCAGCCGCGTCGCTGAAGTCGTGATGTCGAGTGTGCCAACCGACACTCTTCTGGCCGGGAAGGTGCTCGGCGTCGGCGCGGTCGGCTTGACGCAGCAGATACTCTGGGTGGCGACGACGTACATCCTTCTCAAGCTGCGAGCGCCGCTCATGGAGAGGCTTGGCGCGCCAACCATGAGCTTCGGCCTGCCGGAGATCTCGCTCGGAGCGGCGATCCTTTTTCTTCTCTTTTTCGTGCTGGGGTTCATCTTCTACTCGGCACTCTACGCTGCCGTCGGCTCGGCGGTGAACAGCGAGCAGGAAGCCCGACAGGCCGCGACCCCGCTCATGATCATGATCGTGTTCGCGGGCGTGTTCATTCAGCCGGTGCTGTTGAATCCGACCGGAACGATAGCGCGGGTGCTGTCGCTCGTGCCGATCACGTCGCCGATCATCATGCCCATCCGCATGGCAGTGACGGGAGTGCCGCCCCTCGAGATGACTGCGAGCATCGCCTTCCTTGTGATAGGTTGTGTCGCAGCTCTTTGGGTGGCGTCGCGGATCTACCGCGTCGGGTTGCTTATGTACGGAAAGCGACCGACACTGAGAGAGATGGCGCGCTGGGTCTCGTATTCGAGGTAGGCCGGTGAACCGGTTATTATTCGGTACCAACCAACGTCATTAGAGAAATCGAGGGTATAGCCGATGTACGACGAAAGATTTGTTACCCCCATGCGCCAGGAGCTCACCCAGCTCGGTGTCGAGGAGATGCGCACGGCGCAGGAAGTCGACGCGAAGCTGAAGCAGGCACAGGGCACAACGCTCGTGGTAGTCAACTCCGTCTGCGGGTGCGCGGCACGGAATGCGAGGCCCGCGGTAGCGAAGGCGATCCAGCACGACACCACGCCCGATACTCTGACAACGGTGTTTGCGGGGCAGGATGTCGACGCGGTGCAGAGGGCGAGAAGCTACTTCACTGGCTACGCTCCGAGCTCCCCCCAGATCGCACTCCTCAAGGATGGAAAGCTCGTCTACATGCTCGAGCGTCATCAGATCGAAGGACGCACCGCCGATGATATTGCCCAGGATCTGACGAAAGCGTTCGACAAATACTGCGAGGAGACTACTGCGGCATAAAATCGACGCGCCGCAGCATCGGGCGCGGCTCTAGAATTCGTCCCGCTTCCGTCGCTCGATGAAGGGCTGGCCGTCCGGGAGCGTCTGAGGCTCTACCTCGCGGCCGGTCTCCTTGAGAACGCGCCCGCGAATGAACGACACAGTGACGCCGAGCAGCAGCGCCCAGACGCTCACGCCGAGTACCCGCCAGAACACGACGCCCGTAGCCATTGCCTGCCAGTCAACGAACTCGGCGCGCGCCGTTCCCCATGGCTCGCGGTGCAGCGCAATGAGTGCGAGGCTCACTAACATCTCGCCGGCCGTCTCGAACACCGCGAAGAGTGGCGCACGCCAAGGCCACTCGCGCACGGGAAATCTTCCGAGGTGAAGTGTCGCCATCCCGAGGAGAAACAGCGTCCCCAGTACCAGCGCTGCGCCGAGGTAGGAGCTTGTCGCGTCACCATGGGTAAGGACGACGGCGCGGAAAAGCCTCATGATCACGCCGGTGATCAGCGCGAGCTCGATGGGTGATCGCGCTACCCTGGCGAACGCTGCCGGCTCTTCGAGGTCCCATTCGCTCGACTTGAATAGCCGGCGGCGCTTCTCGACGGGATGGGGCTTCGTCACGGCCTCCAATGTAACCCGCCAGTGGATTGCGTCCATAGATTTTCCTGCTGGATCATAGGGAAAACGGGCTCTTTCCCAGATTCGACGCCGATCGCCCGTGCCGGGTAACTACTTGATCCAGTGCCCTATTCTGCTCCACCTGATGTCGGTGAGCATTGGAAGCGGCCGATCACTGTCGTCGGCGTTGTACGAGTAGTACACGAATAGCGGCTTTCCGCGCACGTTCTCCCTCGGCACGAATCCCCAGTACCGGCTGTCCTTCGAGTTGTAGCGGCTGTCACCCATCATGAATAGCCGGCGAGGAGGTACGACGAGTGGCCCCCAGTTGTCGTGCGTGGGTTGCGACGGCGCGGCTCCGAAGCGCGACGATCTGAGGCCGACTTTCTTCTGCCAGTCGAACAACGGATCAACGGAGTTGGCGAGCCCGGGATCTGCCTGCGGCTGCACGCCAAATCCCTGACGCTGCGCGATTCCATTCAGGTAGAGAACGCCGTTCCGCATGTGGAGCGTGTCGCCGGGAGTTCCAACCAGCCGCTTGACCAGCGTTGGTGTGGGATCCCGTCCCTGCGCGGCTTCGTCACTCTGGTACGGCGAGACGAACACCACCACATCGCCGCGGTTCGGCTCCCTGTATGCCGGCAGACTCGCGCGACTGAACGGCACGTGGGCTCCGTAGATCGCCTTGTTGACGAAGAGCCAGTCTCCGACGAGGAGCGTCGGAATCATGCTGCCCGATGGGATGCGGTAGGCCTCGACGAGGAACGCCCGCAAGACGAGGAAGATCGCCAGCGCTCCGAGGATCGACTTGAGATTCTCCCAGAGGCTTCTGAGCCGGGATCGCTGCGAAACGGGGCGCGCCTTTTGAGCGCGCCCCGCTTTAGACGGTTTTGCCAAGAAGCTTAGGGATTTCTGAGGTGTTTGTTGACCAGTCGGGTCATCTCGAACATCGAGACCTGGCTGCGGCCGAAGATCGGACGGAGGTTCTCGTCGGCGTTGATCATGCGGCGGTTCTTCTGGTCCTGAAGACCCTTACGCTTGATGTAGCCCCACAGTTTCTTCGTAACCTCGGTGCGAGGCATTGGCGAGCTGCCCACTACGTTGGCGAGATCGCTGCTCGGCTGCATCGGCTTCATGAATGCCGCGTTTGGTACGCGCTTCTTGCCCGAGGATTTCCGGCGGCTGCTCTTCCGACCGCCCTTCTTTGCCGCTTTTCTAGATGACTTTCTGGCCGAAGACTTCCGGGACGAGGACTTCTTTCTTCCTTTGCTCTTCTTTTTCGCTGCCATCTTGTCTCCTGGTTTGATGATCGGATGCGAGTTGTTGCCGAGAGTGAAACGCCGTCCGTCAGGGGAGCAAACTATAGTGCCGTAGTGCGAAAGCAATAGGGAAATGAAAGGCTTTCCCTATGAAAAACACGAAATCCCAGAGGAGAAAACCGCGATCCCGCGGCGACGACCGCTCCAATGTCTTCTCATTATGTCGCCCATCCTTCCAGCAGCTTCATCATCTTCAAGTCGTACGGATCGGGCGAATCATCCGCGTCCGCTATTTCGTAGTTCTGCTGAGGAGTCTCCAGAATGAGAGGTATCCCGCGACTGCGCGGGTCCTGCATCAGCCATTCGAACGGTTGCTTTCCGATGCGTCCGTCCCCTATGAGAACGTGCCGATCCTTGTTGGATCCGAGCTCGCCTTCGCTGTCGTTCAGATGGAAGAAGGATGGCGGCTCGCCAGTAGATTCCTGGAACTCATCGAGCACCGCAGTGAACGCCTGCCTGGACTGAGTGATGTCGTAGCCCGATGAGAACAAGTGGCAGGTATCCAGTCCGTACCCGGTTCTTCCCCTCAGAGACTTCGGCACGTGTGAGAGTATCTCCGTCACCTCCTGGGCCGTCTTGCCCATCGTCTTTCCGGCGCCGGCAGTGTTCTCGACCAGCAGCCGCGTCTCCGACACTATCGTCTTCAATGCTTCAGTAATCGCCCTGGCGATCCGCTTCGCCGAATCTGTGCGGTCGCTCGTCCCCGCTGATCCAGGGTGAAAACACACCGCACCAACGCCGAGTGCGCTTGAACGCTCGAGTTCCTTGGTGAGGCCCGCGCTCGCTCTCGCCCACTTCTCGTCGTCCGGGGTCGCCACGCTCAATACATAGGCCCCGTGTACAACGACATTCGCCGGCTTGATCTTGGTCTTCGCCAGCGCCGCCTTGAACCGCGCCACCCGCTCCGGCTTGATTGTCGACTTGTCGCCGTAGAAGCGCGGGATCGCGGTGAAAACCTGGAGAGCCGTCATTCCGGCGCTTCCCGCGCGCAGAACGGCCATGTGGATGCCGCCGTTGTCGATCGTGTGTGCGCCGATATACCTGGTCATGGCGGTCGCCGTTGCAAGTACTCTACCGTGGGAGGAATCCCGGCGCGCGAGCGAGCGGGGTGTTGCAC
Organism: Gemmatimonadota bacterium; assembly: GCA_030774675.1. GTDB lineage: Bacteria > Gemmatimonadota > Gemmatimonadetes > Gemmatimonadales > Gemmatimonadaceae > UBA4720. Next base: position 8,438 of record JALYKQ010000006.1, read on the forward strand.
CGGTGTACGAGTATTGATAATAGAGAGCTATCTTCATCGGGTCATGCGCCAACTATCCGTCCTTTTCCTCCTCTGTTTCTGCCTGGCCCCGCCAGCGCTCCGGGCGCAAGCGGAAGCCGGAACTGACGTCCTCACCGGTCGCGTCACCGATTACAACGGCCGTCCGGTAGCCGACGCGCAGGTTGGAGCCACATCGATTGCCACCGGGCGTACCCGCTCGAACGCGACCGACGCCGAAGGCCGGTACAGGATCTATTTTCCCGAAACAGCACCACGTTACATGCTCCAGGTGAAGCGAATGGGCTTCAGCCCTTTGCAGCGCACGGTAACCCGCCGAACCAAGGGTACCGAGCACATGACCATTGACATGCAGCTGGGCGGAGCGCCGCTCGCACTGTCTCTTGTGGAGATAAACGGAAGCTCGGATGCGCCGATCACGCACCACGACGCCGAAACGCGTCCATCACCTGACGCAACTGTGCCGAATCCCGTGGTGGACATTCTGGCGCTGAAGGACACGCTCCATCTGAGCGCAGTGCAAATCGTCGCGCTTACGCGAGTTGCTGACAGCCTCCATGCGAAGAACTCCGCCCTCTACAAAGAGATACGCCTCCTCATCTCCAGATCGCAGGAGGCCGGCGATGTCACCCAGATGGCCGGCACTGTTGCAATGATGCTGCAGGAGGCGTCGACCAACACTCAGCGTGCACTATCGCAGGCCGAGAGGCTCTTGCTGCCGGAGCAGTGGCAGTTTCTGCCACAGTCGATCAGAGATCTGCCCGCACCTGAAAGCGCAGCCGCGTTAAGAGAGAACTAGGAAAACCTAGCGCCAGAGCCCAGTGCGATACCCAACACGATCGCCGTATTGCGATCCCGACAGATCCGGAGTTTTCCACCACACCGTGATCTTTCGGTTGGCCAGCGCGACCCACGGCGCGGCGGCACGGACATCGTCGGGTGTAACCTGCCCCCGTTGCTCGAAGATGTGACCCGCCGAACGCGAGAGTGCGATTCCAATCCTCTCTGTGGTCGCGTTTGGATCCTCGAACACCACTACGACGCTGTCGCCGATTCCGGCCACGCCTGCATCAGACGGTACGTTGCCATAAACCACCGGAACCGGAGCGTGAAACATTAGGCCCTTGTCCATGGAGTGGGCGAAGAACACGCCTGCGCCATCGCTCGCCTCGATGAAATAAACGAGGTGCAGGTAGCCGCTCACCGGATCATAGAAGATTCCCGGAGCGGGACGATTGCATCCGCGGCGGCCGCGATCTCGAGCCTCTACGACGACAGGCTGCTCCCACGTCGCCCCTCGGTCACCCGAGTGCTGGATCGACAACACCACGCTGCTGTCGCTGCGTGACGCCCACCAGGCACGAAACAAGTCCGACGCCGTACCCGCGGTGCGAATCGATCGGGTGCACGGCGCTGGAGCTCCCCCGATTATGGGAAGATTCGCTGACATCACGCTGCTGCGCGTATCAGGGTCGCCCAGCCTGGACTGCCTGTAAGACACGTCGCCCCAGTCGACCGGCTCCTGCACGCAAGCAAGCAACGCCAGGAGTAGAAGCACAGCGGCGAGCACGCGATATCTCATTTGCACAAGCTAGTGGCTGGCCGAAGCGTTGTTTGACCAAGACCTGGGGGTCCGTTTTGCGCCGCCGAGCCATATCTTTCGAGAAGCACCCTGCTCGCCATTTTCGAGGGAATCAGGAATGTCCGCCTCCGCAGTTCGGCCGGAACGCCCGGCGCCGCCAAGCTCGACCGCCTCGCCCGAGGCCCCGTCGCAGAACGATGACCTCGGCGCCGAGAGCGTGAGTCCCGAGACAGCCGCGCCAACCCTCAGTGGCTTCAATGGAAACCGTCGTGTGCCGCCGCCGGTCAACGAACCCGTCAAGACCTACGCACCCGGATCTCCGGAGCGGGCTGTCCTCAAAGATCGGCTTCGATCGATGTCTGGCGAGCGCGCGGATATCCCGCTGATCATCGGCGGACAGGAAGTGCACACCGGCCAGCTGGCGAAGTCGGTGATGCCCCACAACCATCGGCATGTGCTGGCACAATGGCACCGCGCGAGCGAAGAAAACATCGATCAAGCCGTTCGCGCCGCACAGGAAGCGGGGCGCGACTGGGCGAGCTGGGCGTGGGAAGATCGTGCCGCTGTATTTCTCAAGGCAGCGGAGCTCCTCGCGACTACCTGGCGGGCAACCCTCAATGCCGCGACGATGCTCGGTCAATCGAAGACCGCGTTTCAGGCCGAGATCGACGCCGCGTGCGAGCTAATCGATTTCTGGAGATTCAACCCGCACTACGCGCAGAGCCTCTACGATGAGCAGCCGCTGAGCGATCGCACGATGTGGAATCAGCTCGACTACAGGCCGCTCGAGGGATTCGTGTACGCCGTGACGCCGTTCAACTTTACATCGATCGCCGGAAATCTTCCCACGGCACCGGCGTTGATGGGCAACACCGTCATCTGGAAACCGGCGTCGAGCGCGATGCTGAGCGCGTACTACATCATGAAGCTGCTCGAGGAGGCGGGGCTTCCTCCCGGGGTGATCAACTTCGTACCAGGCGATGCCAGCATCATTTCGGACAGACTTCTCTCGCACCGTGATCTCGCGGGCGTCCACTTCACCGGAAGCACTGCTGTCTTCAACAACATGTGGAAGACGATCGGCGCCAGCATGTCACGGTACAAATCGTATCCGCGCATCGTCGGCGAAACCGGAGGAAAGGATTTCATCGTTGCGCACGCGTCGGCCGATCCGGTCGCGTTATCAGTTGCGATAGCGCGCGGAGGATTCGAATACCAGGGCCAGAAGTGCTCGGCGGCAAGCAGAGTTTACATCCCCGAATCGATCTGGCCCGAGGTACGCGATCGCACCGTCGCGATCATGAAGGACATCCGGACGGGAGACGTCACCGACTTCAGGAATTTCATGGGTGCCGTGATAGACAAAAAGGCATTCACGAAGATTGGAGAGTATCTCGATCACGGCCACAAGAACGCCAACGTCGTGGCCGGAGGAGTCGCCCGCGGAGAGGAGGGCTACTTCATCGAGCCGACGTTGATCGAGACGAAGGATCCGGGTTATCGCCTGCTCTGCGAGGAGATCTTCGGCCCTGTCGTCACGGCGCATGTCTATCCCGACTCCAGGTGGGGGGAGACGCTCCGAATCATCGACCAGACTTCGCCCTATGCTCTTACCGGCGCGGTGTTCAGCAGGGATCGACAGGCGATCCGCGAGGCAGCGCTCGCACTCCGCAATGCCGCCGGCAACTTCTACATCAACGACAAGCCAACCGGTGCAGTAGTAGGGCAACAGCCGTTCGGCGGGGCACGCGGGTCGGGAACCAACGACAAGGCCGGATCGAAGCTCAATCTCGTGCGCTGGATCAGTCCACGGACCGTTAAGGAGACGTTCTCCCCGCCGACTGATTATCGCTACCCGTTCATGGCCGAGGAGTAGGCTCTCGGCTGTTTTCAGCCTCGTTCGTTTGAGATCTCTCCGCCGGTCAGGCGGGAGGATGTCCTCTTCGGGGCAGTGTCCTCAGTCAGCCCGCCGTTTTCGGCGCGTGACCGCGCCGTAGCGGCGCGCTGAGTTCCGGGTGCCCCTCCGAGGACACCCTCCCGCCTTCCCTGTCCAAGTTTCACGCGAATCAAAGTAGCGCGAACGAATGAGCTGGGCTCTCGCCACGGACATTGCGGAAAGCAGTACGCGCCCGTGAACGCCATTCCGCGCTTTTCAGGCGCGCGCAGTTACACATCTATCCGGGAGAGGTGTGGTGTCCTCGTAGGCGGCGTGCTCGCGTAGCAAGAGACTCGCGCGCGTAGTTGTAGTTTGCGCGCGAGGCTCGATGCGTGTAAGCGAGCTGGCTGCCGTAGAGGATACCACACTCGACCCAAACCGAGATGCTAAGGCAACGCGAAGGCTAAAAGCGCGCCTCTACGTACAGGTTCGCGCGCACCGCCTTCTCGGGATAGATGCCCTTGGCGACGTCGATGCGAATGAGTCCGTCCATGAACGACGCCCCGACTCCCGCGCCGCTCAACGGACGACCTGGGTGCGAGAAATTCGCCCGGCTCCCTGCCCAGCCGAGATCGGCGAACACGATCTTGCGAATCCCGACGTTGCTCGTGCCGAACTCCGCGCTGGTCATCCAGAACGCATCGCCGATCGCGGCGCCTGCTCTCTGACCACGCACTGTCTGCACGCCGCCGATGAAGAATTGCTTCTGAATGGGAACCCGGCCGCCCGATGTGCCGGCACCGAGCGTAAGGGCCGCATCGACGGAGCGACCAAGGCTGTGCGAGAGCGTTGTCTGCAGCGAGCCGCGTGAATAGTCGAATGTACCGGCGGCCCCTTCGAGCTTCAGATCCGTTAGCGCGCGGAACCCGTGCGGGTCGAGTCCGTGGGACGAATGGTGGCCGACCGCGAGTCCCACGATTGATCCGTTAATCGCATCGATATTGGTGAGATCACCCTTTACGCCGCCGGGGTGGGACACCGAGAACTCGGTATGCACGGTTGCGTCGAAGTGCTGTTCGCCAAAGAGTCGCCAGCTGTTGATGAGCCCCAAGTCCTTCTGCCCCTTGAGCTCGGCACCCCACGTTCGGTAATAGAACCCCTCGTCCCTACCGAAGAGAAGCGCGGACACGGAGCTGCTGAATCCGAGCGGATCTCCCCAGTCGTTGGATGCGACCAGTCTGCGATAGACTCCTACGCCGATGACCTGGCGGCCGTCGGTGCGATCGAGCCAGAGCTCTCCATTCAGAGAGAGGTCCGCGACTCCGAGCCGGAACTGGGTGTGCGCGCTGTAGCCGCGACCCAGAACCTGATCTACCCCCAGCGCGGTGGAGAACCCCTCGATCCGGTTGAAGCGGGTGTACGGCAGCCCGTACGAGAATGTCGCGCGCTGCGGCGCAAATTCGGGCTGGGCGCCAAGCGTCAGGGCTTCGGACACCAGAGCATCTCGCTCCGTGGTTCCGAATACGGCTTCGCCTTCATCATAGATCGACTTCGGCAGCTCGCGCGAGTGGGCCAGAGCAATTGTGTCGCAGGGAATGCGGATGAGAATCCGGAGCCCTTCGTCGGATCTGTTCTCCCTACGAGTGCGCTCCGTACCGGTCTTACACTCACTGCGCCGCCGCTCTCTTCGAGCCGCGCGAGACACAGAGTCGCGCGCTGTATCCCCTACCGCGATCACGACGTCCGGCAGCGGCTCCGCGCCATTGACGCTCGAGTAGGTGTAGCGCTGCTCGAGCTTGAACGGGATGCGCATGAAGCTCACTTGCGCATCGCCTTCGACGGTCTGCGAGCGCGGCAGCCAGAAGCGTCCTTCGTGAAGGCCGTATTCGACCGTCACCGCGCTCACCTTCGCCTTCATCGGAGTGATCATGGGCTTGAGCCATACCGGCATCTCGTCGTCGTGATTCTGCTCCTCTTCGTTGGCCTCCTTGGCGACGGCCATGATATCCATCTCCTGCGCCATCCGATAAAC
>JALYKQ010000007.1 GCA_030774675.1 Gemmatimonadota bacterium
GTCGTAGTTGCCGGCGAGGTAGTAAGTGATCTGATCCGTGCCACCGTTCACGCTGGCGCCATACGCCTTGCGCAGTCCGTTGCGGAATGGACTGGCCTGGACGAGCGGATTGAAGGAGAGCAGGGAATCGACCACCGGCGTGCAGAGCCCGCGCGTCTGGCTGTCGAGATTGCAGAATGCGGCGCGAGTTCCGGACGGAGTGTTAGTGCCGATCTGCTGATAGTTGGCCGGATAGTCGGTGACGTCCTTGATTGATCCGGTTTCGGCAAACGTCGTCCACCGCGCCTTGCCGGAGCGGCCGCGTTTGGTTCTGATCTGGAACACGCCGTTCGCCGCGGCCGTCCCATACTGCGCTGCTGCGGCCGGGCCCTTGAGGACCTCGATGGACTCGATGTCTTCAGGGTTGATGTCGTTGAAGCGCGACGGCACCTGTCCGCCCACGCCGATGGTGCTGGCGCCGGTGGTGTTGTCGACAGCGACGCTGTTGTTGAAGCGGATTCCGTCGACGATGATGAGTGGCTCATTGGTGAGCGAAACGGAGTTCGCGCCACGGATGCGTGTGCGCGATCCGGATCCGACGGTGCCGCCGGAGCTCGCGACGTCAACTCCCGGAACCCTGCCCGTGAGCAGCTGGCTGACGCTCTGCGCCGTTGCCAGCTCCTGCTGTTTGGGCGCAACGGTCGAGACTGCCGAGCCGATCTCGCGCTTGCGGGTCGACTCTCCGGTCGCGGTGGTCACGACCTCCTCGAGGCTCACTGCCGCGGGAGCGAGCGAAAACTCGAGCGCCGTCGTTCCTCCAGCCGTTACCTGGGCCGGTTGGGTCGAGGCTTGGAAGCCCAGTCGCAGCGCCCGGATCTGATACTGTCCCGGTCGCACGTTGGCGATGCGGAACGTTCCATCGTCGCCCGCTATCGTGGCGCGGGTGGTGTTGACGATCTGCACCTGGACCGATGGAATGGGCGCGCGCGTGGTGGCGTCTCTCACGACGCCGGTGATGACTCCTGCATCCTGTGATCGGACCGTCGCTGCTAGCGAAACCAGCAGCGTGGCGGCGGCGATCGACAATCGCAGGCCCTTCCTTACCAATTGGTGGATCATGATTCCTCCATGTCGCCCACTGTCGAAGTGGGCGGACTGATTGCGCCGCGTTATCTGGGCGGCGCACCGGCAGCGTGTCGCAGCGCTGCCGCGTATGAGCGACTTGCTCGAGGCGAGGTCCGACTTGCGATCTGTCGCGATCGATACGCCGAATTCAGGAAAAAGCAAAGCTGTCGGCATCGCGGTGGACCCCCTAGCCTGTGGCAAGACGCTAGCGGGTGGCGAGGGGTGGACTCGCACGACCTCTGCGGGCCGGGTGTCAAACCTTGGTCGCGGTATTCACCCGAACACACATGCGGCTGGTCCCAACCTCCGAGCGACGTACCCGGAGAGGTAGCAGACCCGCGTAGTTGAGTCGAATAATGTTCGGTTTCTCCTCAGGGTCAAGAGGCAACACGCCAGTATCCAGGGCTCGGCGGCGAAGGTATGGGACGGGGCGGCCGGCTGCGTGCGACCCAGAGGCGACGAAATTGCTTCTTTGCTCGATCCAATTGCAGCGCCACTCTTGCCGCGAGCCATCACCAATGCCCGACGCAATGATTTCATCAGCAAAGGAAAAGAAGGTCTGGCTCATTACGGGCTGCTCCACCGGTTTTGGCCGCGAACTGGCCAAGCTCGTTCTCGATCGCGGCTACCGCGCGGTCGTCACGGCGCGCAATCCCGCGAAGGCCGAGGACATCGCGAAGGGCAGTGGCGAGCGCGCTCTGGTGCTGGAGCTCGACGTTACCGACCCGATCGAGGTAGATGTGGCGGTCAAGAGCGCCGTGAAACACTTCGGTCGGATCGACGTGCTCGTCAACAACGCGGGCATCGGTTACTTAGGCGCGGTGGAAGAGAGCGACGAAGAAGAAATCCGCCGGATGTTCGAGATCAACTTCTTCGGGCTGTCGAGCATGACCCGCGCGGTACTGCCAGTCATGCGCGGCCAGCGGAGCGGCCACATCGTCAACATCTCCTCAATCGGCGGCCTGAGAAGCTTTCCGACGCTCGCGTACTACAACGCTACCAAGTACGCGGTCGAAGGTTTTTCGGAAGCCCTTTCGCTCGAAGTGACGCCACTCGGCATCAAGGTCACCATCGTCGAGCCCAGTGGCTTCCGCACCGACTGGGCGGGACGCTCGGCTAGCGAGAGCACCAACAGAATCGCCGACTACGCGCCGACCGCCGGCAAGAATCTCGAGGACATACGCGACTACAGCGGAAAGCAGCCTGGCGACCCGGTCCGCGCCGCGGCGGCGATCATCGCGGCCGTGGAATCGCCCAATCCACCGCTGCGGTTGCTGCTGGGAAAGGCGGCACTAAAAGGCGCGCGCGGAAAGCTCGAGACTTTGAAACGGGACTTCGACGCGTGGGAGAAGACGACGGTCGAGGCCGACTATCCGGAGGCGTAAGCCGATCACAGGATCGCCATGGCGTCGCCGTATGAGTAGAGCCTGTATCGCTCGGCGACCGCTTCCTGATACGCCTGCATGATGAGATCGTAACCGGCGAACGCCGCGACGAGCATGATGAGGGTCGAACGCGGCAGGTGGAAGTTGGTGATGAGCCGGTCGACCGCCCGGAACTCATACGGCGGACGGATGAAGATGCGGGTTTCGCCAGACTTCTCGCGGAAGATTCCATCGTCTCCGATGGCGCTCTCCAGCGTGCGAACGCTGGTAGTGCCGACCGCCCAGATCTTTCCACCACTTTTTCGCGTTTCGTTCAGGGTGTCCGCCGCACGCGCGGGAATCGTGTACGACTCCTCGTGCATGACGTGATCGGCCGGATTCTCGGTGTCGACCGGTTTGAAGGTCCCGGCGCCAACGTGGAGGAGGAGGTCGGCTCGCTTGACTCCCTTGGCGGCGAGCGCGTCGAGGATCTCCGGCGTGAAGTGTAGTCCCGCCGTCGGGGCCGCCACCGATCCGGTTTCACTCGCGTACACGGTCTGGTACCGCTCGGCGTCCGAAGGCTGATCCGGCCGGGTGATGTAAGGCGGTAGCGGAACGTGGCCGTATGTTTCGATGGCCTGCTCGACCGGCAGCGAAGTGTTGAGCCGTACGACCCGAGTGCGTCGCTCGGTGGTGGAGACGATCTCGACCTCGAGGTCGTCGGCGATGTGGACTGTGCGCCCGGGTTTGAGCTTGCCGCCGGGGTGGACCATCGCCTCCCACGTTGCATCGGGGAGTGGGCGAAGAAGGAGGACTTCGGCAGGGGTGCCGTTCTCGCGAACGCCGAGCAGGCGTGCGCGAAAGACACGGGTGGTGTTCAAGACGATCGCGTCGTTGGCGGGAATGAGCTGCTCGAGGTCGCCGAACTGCTTGTGCGAGATCTCGCCCGGCGAGCGATTGACGAGCATGAGGCGACTGTCGCCGCGCCGCGCGGTTGGTTGCTGCGCGATGCG
>JALYKQ010000008.1 GCA_030774675.1 Gemmatimonadota bacterium
TTCGCCAGACGGGTGAGGACTACCATCGCGGTGACGTTCTGGCGAAGCGCGGCACTCCCATCAAGCCGGCCCTGATCGGAGTTCTGGCGTCGACCGGCGTCGGCACGGTGGAGGTGTTTCGCCGTCCGCGTGTCGCGATCATCAGTTCGGGGAACGAGCTGGTGGACATCGACGACTTCGACGAGGTGATCGCGGCACGCCGGATCGTCTCGAGCAACAGCTACACGCTGGACGCGCTGACGCGGGTTGCCGGCGGAGTGCCGGTAGATCTGGGAATCGCGGCGGACAGCAGACCGTCGCTCCGGAAGAAGCTCGAGGCCGCCGTCGACTGCGATCTCATCCTAACGTCGGCGGGCGTGTCGGTCGGTGATCTTGATCACACCCGCGATGTATTCGCCGGGCTCGGCGGCAAGCAGAGGTTCTGGAAAGTAAAAATGCGACCCGGCGCTCCGCTCGCGTTCGGGATGCTCAAGGAGATCCCGTGGCTGGGCCTGTCGGGTAACCCGGTATCGGCGATGGTGAGCTTCGAGCTGTTCGTCCGACCGGCGCTGCGCAAGATGCAGGGTCATTCCAATCTTTTTCGGCGGGCAGTGACAGTCACGCTCGAGGAGGAGGTAAAGATCGCAGCTCGGCTAACCCATTTTTTCCGCGCCTGGGTTACGAGAAAAGAAGACGGGACTCTCACGGCGCGGCTCACCGGATTGCAGAGCTCCGGCGCTCTCACGTCGATGGTGAAGGCTAACGCGCTTCTGATCGTGCCCGAGACGTCGCAAACGGTAGCGAAAGGCGCGCAGCTGAAAGCGCTGATGCTTGATCAGACGCTGGAAGAGACTTCGGCGTTCTCCCTATGATAGATCGTGCGAATCTGTCGGACCCGGCGAAGAGCGTCGTTCTGGATGGAGAGGCGCTGGTCGGCGCGCTCGAGCGCCGGTTTCGGACATCCGTCGAAGATGCGACGGTCGACGCGCACACCTTCAGCATCCTCAAGCCCGCCAACTCCGACGATCTCATTCGGGAGGAAGACTTCGTCAAGGACGAGCGGCTTCCCTACTGGGCCGATGTGTGGCCGTCGTCCATCATTCTCGCGGGTAAGCTGCTCGAGCTCCACGGTCGTGGGCGGAGCGCGTTGGAGCTGGGTTGCGGTGTAGGACTCAGCACTCTCGCGGCGACTACAGCCGGATTCAGCGTGCTGGCGACCGACTACTACGATGACGCACTCGACATCACGCGCGCGAACGTTTTTCGGAACCTGGGTACGATTGCCCGGACCAGACTAGTCGATTGGCGGCACCTACCGTCGGACCTCGGAACCTTCGATCTCGTATTCGCATCCGATGTGTTGTACGAGAATGAATACGCGAAGCTATTGCCGGTACTTCTTCGTGGCTTGCTCACGCGCGCGGGGGTCGCCTTGATCGCGGATCCAGGCCGGGTGGCTGCGCCCGTGTTCGTCGAGGCGTGCGCCGAGCATGGCTTGGCGATCCTGGAAAAGGAAACCCGACCCTTCGACGCCGGGGAGATCAAACAGAAGATCGACATCTACGAGATCGGGCGGAGTTAACAACCGCTCGGGCTGGCCACAAGAACGGAAGGGTTAGCGCGGATGCTTCGGATTTAGGCGGATTAATCGGATCGCTCCGTGTCGCGCTATAACTCCATTCGCCAGAGCCATCTTCTTTTTGTTATTTCGTAGGAGAGCTCCGTTGGCGAGTGAAGCATCCCGAGCGGCAGTGCCCAAAAAATCCCTGCCCTGGTGTTACGTGCCCTCACGCCAGGAGGAACGTTCCCGAATGATCCGTCTAAATCCGAAGCATCGCGCTAAACCTTCCGTTCTTATAGCCCGCTCGAGCGGATCTTCCATCACATCTGCCGATATTTGGGCCCGCTCCCGCCCTCCCGCGGCGTCCAACGTGGACCCAGAACATCGGTCGCCTTGCAGTCGATGCAATTGGCGGGGCTGACCACGAGCCTCTCCCCGTCGCGCTCGTACACGCCCGCCGGACACATGTGGGTGTAAAGCTCCGCCACCTCAGGCGTGATGTCGGGCCCGACCATTAGGTGAGAGGGAATGTCGTCGCGCGTTGCGTTGCCCGACT
>JALYKQ010000009.1 GCA_030774675.1 Gemmatimonadota bacterium
CGCCTGCTGCGTGCCTTGCACGAGAGAGGCGAGACGGTGCGTGCTATCGCGCGCCAACCAGACGACTTGCGAGAGAGGATACCTGGCGACATTGAGGTCATAGCCGCGGATGTGCTCGACGCGAGCTCGCTCCAGGCTGCGTTCGACGGAGTGGATGTCGCGTACTACCTCATCCACGCGATGGCGTCGCGACACGATTTCCAGCAGGAGGAACGCATCGGCGCCGAGAATTTTTCTCGTGCCGCGAAAGCTGCGAACGTTCGAAGAATCGTTTACCTCGGCGGACTCGGGAGCGAAGGGCTCTCGAGGCATCTGGCCAGTCGCCAGGAAGTCGGACGTATACTTCGCAACAGTGGGATTCCGACGCTGGAGTTCAGGGCTTCGATCATCCTCGGCTCAGGCAGTCTTTCATTCGAGCTCGTTCGGTCGCTCGTCGATCGTCTGCCGTTGCTCATCGTGCCGCGCTGGGCTAGCCAGCGCACCCAGCCCATCGCGATCGAGGACGTGATCGCTTACCTCGTCTGCGCGCTGGACGTGCACTTGCGGGATAGTTGCACCGTCGAGATCGGGGGCTCCGATCAGGTCTCGTATCTCGATCTCATGAAGGAATATGCGAAGCAGCGCTCGCTGCACCGCTACTTCGTGCCCGTCCCGGTTCTAACTCCGTGGCTGTCGAGCCGGTGGCTCGGCCTCGTGACTCCAGTGTACGCCCGCGTTGGCCGAAAGCTGATTGATAGTCTTCGCAACGAAACCGTAGTCACGTCGCGGATTGCGCCGACGATGTTTCCGGAGATCAGACCCAGAGGGTTCCGCGACGCGATGGCTCGCGCACTTTCAAATGAGGCTCAGGAGCTCACTGAAACCCGTTGGTCTGACGCCCGGTCGTCAATCGGCATGAGACCACAGTGGGGAGGTACTGCCACAGGCTCCCGAATCGTCGATTCGAGAAGCGTGAGCGTGGCGAAATCCTCGAAGCAAGCATTTCGGGCGATAGAAAGGATTGGCGGAACCGCTGGATGGTATTACGGAAACTGGTTGTGGCACGTGCGCGGCGCGATCGATCTGCTGCTCGGCGGCGCCGGTATGCGGCGCGGCCGCCGTGATCCGAGCGGCCTGCGTCGAGGTGATGCGGTTGATTTCTGGAGGGTGGACGCTCTGGAGCCGGGTCGAATGCTCCGCCTGCGAGCAGAAATGAAAGTTCCGGGCCGTGCCTGGCTGCAGTTCGAAGTGACCGGGGACGATGCGCGGAGCGTAATTCGCCAGACGGCGATCTTCGAGCCGCGGGGCGTTGCAGGACTACTGTATTGGTACGCGCTTTACCCGGTGCACCGATTGATCTTCAATGGAATGCTTCGCGGCATTGCGGGGGCAGGCCAGTAATCGCCACTCCTACATTGACATGGAAGAATTGGTCATGGGATTCGTCGTAATGTGAAGGCTTGAAAAATGATGACCGACTACGACAGAGTTCGACCGCCGAGGGGATGGCTGTACGGCGTTCTGTTAACAATTATCGTTTCTTGTCTGTCGGGCCTGACCTGGGAGGGGCTTCAGGGCTCACGAAATTCCTCCAGTGAAGTTGGCGGGTGGGCTAATCATCATATTCTCACTCGCGCTTGTTGCTCATTCGGCCCTCACCAATGACGGCTACAGAACGTCGAAGGAGACCCTCACAGGGCGCCGCTTGCTCTTTTTGGGCGTCATCGTTTTCATCGTTGGAAGTCACCTTTGAGGAGAGATTAGAAATCACGCCGGAGACCCCTGATTCTTTGGGGTCTCCTTTCCCCCCTTCTGGGACCCGTTGCCCGTTTCGTTAGCCGTTTCTCAGGGGAAAGTCCGGCACGAATGTCGGAGAAGTCCGGCACCGTCGCCCGATTGCGCCGACGACCGGACTGAGAGTGTTTTTGTTTTTCCTTCAGTCGCGTTGTTGGGTGCTTTCCAGCAACTGGATCTTCTGCCAGATCCTTCCGGAGAGAGCGCTAGTGAGCGCTTCGATCTCATTCACTTCTCCCAGCACGGCGTCGTCCTTGAACCGTTGAACCAACAGCGCCGATAGCTTGCCCGTCAGCGAGAGAAGGTCAGTGCAGTAGTCGAGGTAGCGGCCCAAGGAAGGCTGGCTCATGGCGCCTTTTGGACTTTTGGCGATTTCTGGCTCGGGCAAACGCCGGCCCGCGGGATCCTTGCTCAGCTGATGCATGTCGACGACGTGAGCGAGACTTCGCAACTCATGGAGAACGCCGTGCGCCCGCCTCCGCTTCAAGTTGGTCTCGAGGCGAAGGAGGAACAACACTGCGACACTGACGACCGCAACAATGTTGAGGACGGCGGCGATCGATTGCACTCCCGAGAACTTGTGGGCCCCAGTGGGGAGGTCCAGCGGCGGACTGGCTAGATACAACACGAGGACCATTCCTGCGATCAGTGCTCCAGCGAGGATGCGGATGGGCCAATTCGGAGAGTTGAGGTAATCGGCGCACTCGGCCACCTCCGCGCCGACTGCTATCAACTCTTCCGCAACTCTCCCCAGGCCCGACTCGGGGAACTGATTCTCGATCCGATCCCTCAATGCTGTGAGGGTAGCGATGATCTTCGATTCGTCGAGTGTCCGGTAGCGCGCGGTTGTCATCGGTGGGGAACGTAGCGCTGGCATCGCTGACTCGGCAACCGGGGCGCTTCTGAACCAACTACGCTGCGGCCCGCTTCGCGCTGAGAGCTGCACGCTATTCGCTGAGACGATTGGACAGCTATTCCAAGGCTGCCAACCCGAACGGTCCAACGTTGGCTGTAGCGGAGAGCGAAAAGCGGACAGCGGGTCGCGGGCCGCAGCGTAGTTAAGTCGTCGCCGACACGGCTGGCGTCGAATAAGCCCGCTCGTTACATATGGAGACCACTGTCATTTTAACGTCGCATTATTTCGGGAACACCCGCTAAGTCGTAGGGACGCATGCCGGAAGCGAGCGTCGCTGTAGTTGGAGCGGGCGCGTCGGGACTCTCGGCCGCCGCCGCGCTCAAGCGAAGGGGATGCGACGTCGTCGTCCTCGAGCAGAACGCCCGCATCGGGGGGACCTGGGCGCGGCGATATGACCGGCTCCACCTCCACACGGTGCGCGGTTTCTCCGGCCTCGCGCATTACGGAATCCCGCGTCGTTTCCCGAAATACCTCTCGCGCGATGAATTCGTGGCGTACCTCAATGAGTACGCCGAGCACTTCGGGCTGCGCGTCATCCCCGGCGTTGCGGTGCAGAAGGTGGCAAAGGACACGGACGCTCCTTACAGCTGGAAGATCTCGACAGCGGGAGATGCGTGGCGGGCCCGTGCGGTCGTGATTGCGACCGGACAGTATCGGATTCCGATCGCGCCCGGTTGGCCGGGAGTGGAGATCTACTCGGGCCAGTTGCTGCATTCGGCGAGCTACACGAACCCGCTCCCATTCGCGGGAAAGCGAGTACTCGTCGTCGGTGCCGGTAACAGTGGAACAGAGATCGCAACCGACGTCGCTGAGAACGGGGCGGCGTTTGTGGCGTTGAGTATCCGCACGTCACCCGCCATCGTGCCACGCGATCCGTTCGGGATGCCGGTGCAGCGCACGGGGATTCTGCTCAACTTTCTGCCGTCACGCCTTGCCGACAGGCTTGGACGACTCACGTCGCGAATAGTGCTTGGCGATCTCACTCAATACGGGATGCGCCACGCCGAATGGGGCCCGTTTTCGTCGCGCCGAGTGCCGGTGATCGATGTGGGGTTCGTCAGAGCGCTAAAGCAGGGACTCATTCAAATCAGGCCGGCACTGCTGCGACTGACTGCAACGGAAGCCGTTTTCGGCGACGGCAGCGTCGGGCCATTCGATGTGATCATCGCCGCGACTGGATTCAGCACTGGACTGAAGGAGCTGCTAGACTCGACTGAGGCGTTGGACGAGGCCGGTGAGCCTATCGATCCCGCCGGCACGCCAACCGCACGTCCCGGGCTCTATTTCATCGGTTTCACACACAGTTTGCGCGGCCACTTGTTCGAGGCGAACCTCGCATCGAGACGTCTGGCCAGGAATGTCGTGCGCTACCTTGAGCAGGGGAGCGGGAAGGGGGACGCGGGAAGCGGGAGTTAATGCGAACTGACACTACGCTGCTTCCCGCTTCCGCTTACTACCTCCCCTGCTCAAGGCAGCGCGAACGCGACGAAAGCGCCAGCTGACGGCGCAATGCGTCCGCCACCGGCACTGGTTCCATAGCCGCCAAACGCGGCAATCACGACGAACTGTTTGCCATTCACCTCGTACGTGATCGGAGTAGCATTGCCGGAGTTCACCATCACGGCCTCCCACAACAGCTTGCCCGTATCCTTGTCGAGGGCGCGAAATTTCCTGTCATAGTTCGTCGCACCGATGAACACCAATCCGCCGGCAGTTACGATTGGCCCGCCATAGTTCTCGCTACCGGTTTCCTTCAGACCTTGCTCGGCCAGCTCCGGATATTCGCCGAGTGGAATTTTCCAGGTGTACTCTCCGGAATTCAGATCGATCGCATTCAACGTCCCCCACGGCGGCGCCACCGCTGGATAGCCGTCGGGATCGTACCACTTATGGTAGCCCGTGAAGTCGTACTTCATCTCGGTTGCCAAAGGCGTTCCTCGCATTGCCTCTTTGGCCTTGCCGCTCATGACGTACTGGACGACCTGAGTGAGGGTCTCCGGCGGAAGAGACGAAAAGCCGGGCATCCGACCCGATCCATTTCGGATGATCCCGGCAACCTGCGCGTGGGTGCGCCGAGTCGCGATGTCGACGAGCGATGGGAATCCGGAGCCGCCGGACATATTCTCCCCGTGACAGGCCGCGCATTGACTGAGATAGGTCTGACGCCCAAGACTCGCAGCTGGTACCGCGCGCCGCATGCTCGACGTCCACGCGATGTCGTTGGCGTTGACGTATAGCACGCCCGTAGTCGGATCGAGGGCGGAGCCACCCCACTCGGCGCCACCATCGAATCCGGGGAAGACGACGGTCTCCTTGCCGACCGCGAATGGGACGAACAACCCGTCACTGCGAAGCGTCTTGAATTGCTCGAGCGCCCACTGGTGCGCTGCCGGGGTGCGGGTGGTCAGCATGTCTGCGGTCAACCGCTGGCGGGCATAGGGCGCCGGCTTCAAGACGAACGGCTGGGTCTTCGCCGCCACCTCACCCTCGACCATGCTCGGCGGAACGCGGCGGTACTCGATGGGGAACAGCGATTTCCCGTTGGCGCGATCGAACAGGAACACGAAGCCTTGCTTGGTCGTCTGCGCCACTGCATCGACACGCTTCCCCTCGTGCTCGACCGTCACGAGCGTCGGGGGCGAGGGGAAGTCGCGATCCCAGATGTCGTGCTTCACGCCCTGGAAATGCCAGATGCGTTTGCCCGTCGTCGCGTCGAGCGCGAGCAGCGTATTGGCGAAGAGGTTGTCGCCGACACGGTTGGCGCCGTAGAAATCGGCCGCGGCCGATCCGGTTGGGACGTAGACGATCCCGCGTTTCAGATCGACCGCCATACCAGACCAGTTGTTGGCCGCTCCCGTGCGCTTCCACGCATTCCTGGGCCACGTCTCGTAGCCGTACTCGCCGGGACGTGGAATGGTGTGAAAGCTCCAGCGGAGTCGTCCGGTGCGGACGTCGTAGGCGCGGATGTCACCGGGCGACGCCGGCAAACCCTCGGACGTTCGGCCACCAACGATGTACAGATCCTTGTAGATGACGCCCGGCGTGGTCAGGCTGACCGACTGCTGCTCCGGATCCCGGCCCAGATCGTAATGAAGGTCGATGCGGCCGCCGCGCCCGAAATTGAGGGAGGGCTTTCCGCTGGCGGCGTCCACGGCGTAGATGTAGCGGCCAAACGCTGCCAGCAGCCGTTGCTCCTTCCCGTCGGTCCAGTAGGTGAGGCCGCGAACGTTGGTTTGTTCACCGGGCTTCCACGACCACTTTGGTTTGCCTGTCGCGCCGTCGAGCGCGACGAGACTGCTGCCGGGCGTAATGGTATAGAGAACTCCGTTGACGACGATCGGTTGGGCCTGGAAGCGTCCGCTCGGCGAACCATCACCCGGGTCGAATTGCCAGGCCACCTGGAGCTGGCTGACATTGGAGCGATTGATCTGCGTCAGCGGTGAGTAGCGGGTTCCCTCGGCATTGCCGCTGTAGGCCGGCCAATCGCGTCCGACTCCCTGATTGTCCTGCGCGGCCAGGACGGTTGTGAGGAGCAGAGCTAGGGTCCCGGTGCTGATCGGGCGAATCCGGGTGGTCATCGGTGGGAACGTAGCGTTGGCATCGCTGACCCGGCAACGGCGGTTGTGCTGGTGAATCAACTGATCGAAGACCCGGGAAGCGGGAAGCGGCAAGCATAGTGTCGGTTCGTATTAACTCCCGCTTCCCGCTTCCCGCTTCCCGCGTCTCTCTTCGTATTAACTCCCCGGACCCCGAAGTGCCCGGACCAGCGTCCCCCTCTCTCCTTGCCGCTCGTCACCCCACAACAGCAGCAGCGCCAGAATCCCGTAGGTGGGTAGATGGCCAACCAGCTCCCGCCAGCCGAGAAATGGAAGCGTGAGATTGAAGGGGATAAGCGTCACGAGGATAACGAGCCTGACGTACGTTCCCGCGATCAGCATCAACCCCACCAGCAGTTCCACGGTCCCCGCGATCAGCAGGAACTTCGTGTCGTCGATGCCGGGCAGCCCGATGTACGGGAAGAAGTTGAAGTTGTGCTCCGATAGAAACGCGAGCCCCATCGGGATGTTCCACAGCTTCTCGGTGAAGGCGACCACGGTCAGCCCGATGCCGAGCGAGATTCGGAGCACTGGAACCGCGTAGGGAACGAGTGGTGCGAGCGGTTTGTTAAGCCTGTGGAGCGCCATGTCGAACGCCAGCGGCCCACGGCCCATCGCGAATAAAAAGAATGCGATGCCTAGGATCTCGGTGTGCTCGATGAGGCGGAGCGGTCCGAAGACAACCATCCCGATGATCCAGGTGGCGCCCAGTGCCGCCGCGGCGGGACGCGAGAGGGCGCCGTAGATGAAGCTGAGGGCGATCGCGATCTCCACCATTCCGAGTACGCCGCCGAGGAGATTCACCGGCAGCTCGAGGTTGGGGACGAACAGTTGCCGGCTCACCCCGCTCACCAGCAGCGTCACGCCCATGTGCACCCCGATCACGAGCGGCATCCAGGTGAGGAGCCGGACGTAATTCTCCCATGGCATCCCGAGCGCGATCGGGCCGGGCACGACACTGCGTCGGCCGCGGGCTCGCCAAATTACGGTCGCGAGGACGGTTATGCCGAGGGCGACGGCAACTGGTATCAGACTATTGGGAGAGCTCCAGGTGTCGAACTGGACCGGGAACTTCAGCTCATCGATGAACCATCGCTCGTGCAGGACCATGGTAGCGATTCGAACGTACGCGACTGGGGAGAGTCGGTCAACTTGTGTCGGCGCACCCAGCGGTGAGCAGGGGAGCTGGAGTTATCTATCCCGGTACGCTCGCGCGATTGGTTGCCACTGGTGGGCATTTCGACGCGCCTCGACGCCAAGTCGATGTCTCAGCTCCTTCACATACTCTCGTAGCTGCCTCTCATCATGTACGAACGTTTCAGCGCCCAACTCCCCGACGATCATTACCTCAGGAAGAGAGGCGATCAGTTCGGGGACGAGATCTCTTGCTTCACGAGCGGAGCGGAACTCCACATCAAATCGGGGTGGGGGTTCCGGAGCTCGAGGGACCTCGATAACCCAAGGGTTGGGTTCGGATGGCGGTGGCAGCTCGACCTCGCTTCCCACCGGGCGGAACGACGTCAGGGTCACGAACAGCGCCGCGGAGAGAAGGATGCCCGCCGCCCGGAGCTTCGCGCGTCGCGCCACGAACAGAAGTACGAGAGTCCCCGTCAGCATGGCCAGAAAGAGCGGAGAGCTCAAAGTGTCGGTCAGCCGAGGAACGAGCGCGACGACTGTCTCCTGCGCCCTGACGAGTGGTGGATGGATGGTCGCGTCGATCGTTCTCGCGGTGAGCGCGGCACTCGTACCGGGGCGAACCGGGTGCGGGTCTGTCGGATGACTCATCGAGTGATGAGGGTACGTCATCGCGCGCCACCTCCATTTTCACCTACGCGATCCGCTTGGAAAAGTTACGGCTTCCCGCTTCCCGCTTCCCGCTCCCCGCTTCCTACCGATTGAGCCAGTACGACGCCTTTATCAGAAACGTATTGGCCGGATGCAGCCCGAACAGATCGCGCACGTCGCCACGGAAATTTTCGTTGCCTTCCCGACCGATGGATCCCTGCCGGCCCTGGTTCCACACCGCGAACAGCGTCGAGCCCGGCCTGTACTCCCAGCGAAAGACGACATTGGATGACAGCTGCTTGAAGTTGAATCCGCCCGGATCGGCCGTCACGGCCGGATCGAGGTACGGAGCGTAGCGATCGTCGTACGCGTCCGCCCTGGGATTCGCCGAAAGCTGGCGGACGTTGCTGAAGGTCCCCTTCGATACGAACGGCTGTAGGTAGGTCTGGAGGGACATATCCGGATTGAACGTATAATTGAGACGCGTGGTCACCGACGTGGTGTGCTGATCGAGGTGCGCGAAGGTGT
>JALYKQ010000010.1 GCA_030774675.1 Gemmatimonadota bacterium
GGAGCCCTGAATGGATCGAATCAACAGTCGCATCTCACAGGTGTACGGCTACGCGGTCTGCCTGATCACCGTCGTCGTCATGCTGATCGCCATCAAGCAGGTGGTCGATGCAGCCTTCGACCTCAGCGACCCGATCCGTGCGGATGGCGGCGGTTACGGAAGAATGGGACGGCCGATCACGAACTTCGAGCTCTACAAAATGGAGGCGCGTCGTCAGGGACCGACACGGAATGGACCGACGCCGGCAGGAGAACGGGCGTCCCCAGACTCCGCGGCTTCGGACGCCGAGCTCAAAACCATGTACGACGCCGAGCGCGAAGCGGCGATCGGCAACGCGCGCTTTCGGGCGATCCGGTCGCTCGTTGGCAATCTGCTCCTTATCGTGCTGGCTGGCGTTCTTTTCGGAATCCACTGGCGCTGGCTCCGATCGCGCGACTCGATTCCGCTGACGTGATGAGACCCACGACCGTTTCAGCAACCGAATGCATTGAGTGACTGACCAGCAATCATCCTTCACCCGCGGAATATTCGCGGGTGTCGTGCTCGACTCCCTGCTCTTCCCGTATCCGCGCCCGCTCGACGAGCAAAGCCCGGACGAGGCGCGTACGGTGCGCCGCCTAATCAAGGAGCTTCACGCGCTCAATGGTGACATCATCGATTCAGCGAAGTTCGACGAAGAGGAGACGATCCCCGACAACGTCATCAGGGCTTTCGCCGAGATCGGAATGCTTGGCCTCACCATTCCGAAGAAGTACGGGGGTCTCGAGCTCTCGTCGTCCGCATACGCACGGGTGTTCGAGACGCTTTCCGCGATCGATGGGTCTCTCGCTGTCCTCGTCGGCGTCCACTGCGGGCTCGGCTCAAAGGCGATCGTGCTGCACGGCACCGATCAGCAGAAGGAGCGTTATCTACCGCCGCTCGCGCGCGGTGACTTCCTCGCCGCCTATGCTCTGACGGAGCCTGAGGTCGGCTCTGACGCCCAGAACATCCAGACCACTGCGACGCCCACCAGGAATGGCTCGCACTGGAGACTGAACGGACGGAAGATCTGGATCGGCAATGGCCATCGTGCCGGCGTTATCGCGACCTTCGCGCAGGCGTTTGTCCAGCGCCGGGGCGAGAATGTGCAGCGCGTGACGGCCTTCCTCGTTCGGCCGGACATGCCCGGCTTCCGCGTCGTCGACACGGTTCGCAAGCTGGGCATCCGCGGATCCACCCAGGCCGAGCTCAGTTACGAGGGCCTGGAAGTACCAGCTGATCATCTGCTTGGGAGCGTCGGCCGAGGATTCAACGTCGCCGTGCACGTGCTCAATGCAGGACGGCTGACCCTCGCCGCGGGGTGCACAGGCGGGACCAAGCGCACGCTCCGCGAGATGACGTCCTACGCTGAACAACGCGTTCAGTTTGGGCATCCGCTGGCGGACTTCGAGATCACCCAGCGCAAGCTGTCGCGGACGGCCAGCGAGATTTACGCATCCGACGCGATGCTGGGCGTGCTCGCCTCGATGGTGGATCGCGGCGACATCGATTTCTCACTCGAGGCCGCGTGCGCCAAAGTTTTCGCAAGCGAGATGGTCTGGCGTGCAGCAGACGACATGGTCCAGCTCGCCGGAGGCCGCGGCTACGTCAAGCCGTATCCGTACGAGCGCATCCTTCGCGACTCGCGAATCAATCGCATCTTCGAGGGTGCAAATGAGGTTTTGCGCCTCTTCATCGCGCTCAACGGCGTACAGGCTCCCGCCGAGGCTCTCAAGGAGATCGGATCGGCGCTCCGGCGGCCGCTGCGCAATCTGGGCCTGCTGGGCGGATACGCGACTTCACGCGTCAAGCTCCGACTCGGCCAGACTTCGACTCTCGACATCGAGCTCCACGAACGGCTCAAAAAGCACAAGGATTACTTCGAGAAGCACGTCGCCGACCTTGGCAGCGCCACCGACCGGGCGATCACACGCCATCGCGAGAAGATCATCGACAGGCAGCTGGTGCTGGAGCGCCTGGCGAACATGGCCATAGATCTTTTCGCCACCGCCTGCGTCATTGCCCGAACGCAGAGCCTCATCGACGAGCGAGGCGTCGGATCGTGCGATCGTGAGATTGCGCTCTGCGACCTGTTCTGTGTGGAAGCCGGCCGCCGCTTTCGCACCAACCGTAACATGCTCGACGGCCGCGCGCAGGAAGTCGACGATACCCGCCTCTCAGTCGCGGCCTCCGTGCGCGACGGTCACGGCTACTTCGTCTCTGACGCGATCCTCGAGGAATAGATCTCGCGCGCGCGCTTCTAATAGCATCTCTTGCGCGCGGTCGGCGAGGGTGTCCTCTGCGGCCGCAGTCCTCGCTTGCGGCTTCGCCGCACCGCGCCGGGACGGCGCTAGCTGCGGATAGCGTCCTGCGAGGACACCCTCACCTCCCTGTACAGTTTCGTTGACGCGCGCGACAAGTTTCGTGCGCGGGGGCCGCGCGAGGCGAACGTCGTCGAGCGCCTCACGCCGCGCGGAAGGCGTCGCGCACTGACAGCGCGGCGTTGGCCGCCCCGGAATAGGTCACGGACTAAAAAAACTGGAGGGAAGTCGGGTGGTGGTGTCCTCGTAGGCGACGTACTCGCGTAGCAAGAGACCGGCTGGGCGCCCGCTCGCGAGCGCAAGCCGCGAGTGGGCTGACGGGCTCGCAGCGTGTAAGCGAGTTAGTCACCGAAGAGGATACCACCACCCGACTGATCGGCGAGAACGTCAAACCGCCACGACAGACCAAACGCGCCGCAAAAAACTAGCCCGCTTCGCCGAGCGAAGGGATGAACTGCGGAGCGCGGCGGTGCTTGCTCGCCTGCTCGTACGCGTACGCGAGCTTGATCAACGTCGGCTCACTATAGGCCCGCCCGAAAAATGAGATGCCAACGGGAAGGTTGTGCGAGTAGCCCGCTGGCACGTTGATGTTCGGATATCCGGCCACAGCGGCCGGTGTCGAGCTCGCTCCCGCGAAATGATCTCCATTGATGAGATCCGTTGTCCATGGCGGGCTGCCGGTGGGAGCGACGATCGCATCGAGATTGTACTTCCTCATCGTTGCGTCGATCCCCTGAGTGCGCGACATCCTGATGTTCTTCGCCAGTTCATCACGATACTTCTTCTCGAACAGCGGCCCCTTCTTCTGCGCCATCACCATGATCTCCTGCCCGAACCAGGGCATCTCCCGATCCTTGTTACGCTCGTTGAAATCGATAATGGCCTGCAGCGTCCTTACCGGAGCCTTCGGCCCGAGTCCCGCGAGATAAGCGTTCAGGTCCGCCTTGAACTCGTACAGCAGGACGTCGAACTCGCTGTCATCGAACTTCCCGGCGGTTTCGATGTTGGCCGGATCCACGATCACGGCACCCTGTGCCTTCATTCCGTCGATCGCATCGCTGACGATCTTGTCGGTGACGTCACTGTAGCCGAAGAATTTTGTGCGTGCGACACCGATCCTGGCGCCGCGCAATCCGTTTGGATCCAGTGAGCGGGTGTAGTCTATCTGAGCGCGGGCATGCCCCGATTGGGTCGCGGAATCACGCGGATCGACCCCGGTCAGAGCGTTCAGCACCATCGCCGCATCGCGTACAGTCCGCGCCATCGGACCCGCGGTGTCCTGGCTGTGAGCGATCGGAATGATCCCAGCCCGACTGACGAGCCCGACCGTGGGCTTGATGCCGACGACGCCGTTCGCCGAAGCCGGGCAAACGATCGATCCGTCCGTCTCGGTTCCAATCGCGGCCGCACAGAGATTGGCTGATACCGCACCGCCCGATCCGGAGCTGGAACCGCACGGGTTTCGATCCAGCACGTACGGGTTCTTTGCCTGACCGCCGCGCCCGCTCCAGCCACTCGAGGAATGAGTGGAGCGGAAATTGGCCCACTCGCTGAGATTGGTTTTCCCGAGCAGGACAGCACCAGCCGAGCGCAGCTTCGACGCTATGAATGCGTCCTGCAGCGGAATGGATCCCTCGAGCGCCAGTGATCCGGCAGTGGTCGTCATCCGGTCCGCTGTATCGATGTTGTCCTTGAGCAGAATCGGAATGCCGTGGAGCGGCCCGCGCACTCGCCCGGCTTTTCGCTCACGATCGAGCGAATCGGCGATTGACATCGCATCGGGGTTTATCTCCAGCACGTGACGAAGGTTTGGCCCCTTCCGATCGAGCTCTTCGATCCGGGCGATGTACTGTTGCGTGATCGAGTGCGATGTCATGCGACCCGAGACCATTCCTGCCTGAAGGTCGGCAAAGGTTGCTTCCTCGAGGTCGAACGGCGAGATGGAGAATCGGTCCTTCCCACGCGATGATTCGCCCCGGTCGCCCAACGCATCCGCTCCAAGCGGTTTCCCCCCGATGGCGACAGCTCCAGCCACCGCGCCAAGGCGCACGAAGTGTCTACGGTCCATGTCGAGTC
>JALYKQ010000011.1 GCA_030774675.1 Gemmatimonadota bacterium
GTCCACGAACACCGTTCCCGAATCCGGCTCGAGGAGTCCGACGATGTGCTTGATGGCGACGGATTTGCCCGACCCCGAGTAGCCGATGATGGCCATCGTCTCGCCTTCCTCGATGTCGAGCGAGAATCCCTCGAGGACGTTTTTCTGTTCGAACGACTTGTGAACGTCGACGAGCCGGATCATGTCGCAAATCTAACTGGCACAGACAGATGTTGGTGGGCACCGCCAGCCAGCCACTCTATTTGTCAGCGGGTACTGTCAGAGAGACCGTTGAGACCGATGAGAAAATAGAAGGTTTTGACGGCTTGAACAAATTAAAAGTCCTCGCTGGTCTCACCGGTCTCCCGACTTTTCCCCTTAACCCTAACGGCGTGGCGAGTGCGAAGCGCGACCGAGCAAGTTGACCCACTACGTTGAAACGAAAACCCGGATGCATTCGTCACGCACCCGGGCTCCGTTTTCTTGTAAATCAATTGGCTTACGCCGCGAAGCTCCCGAGGGCTCGGCCGACGTCGCCTTCGCGGAGGCGTTTGAGCGCTCGGTCGCGCAGCTGGCGCACTCGCTCGCGGGTGACGCCAAGCATCGAGCCGATCTCCTCGAGGGTGTGCTCGCGCCCCCCCTCGAGTCCGAAATAGAGCCGCAGCACTTTCGCATCGCGAGGAGGCAATGTCGAGAGCGCGGTCTCGATCTCGTCGTTGAGGAAGCGGTTCATTGCCTCCTCCTCGGTATCGGGCATCTCGTCGGCGACGAAACGCTCGATCAGTGACCGGTCGCCTTCGGGGTCCATCGGCGCGTCGAGTCGGACGTCGCCGGTATTCAGGGCGGCGAGCGACTGCACGACGTCCACCGAAAGTCCGGTCAGGTGCGACAGCTCTTCCGGGGTGGGCTCCCGCCGCATTTTCTGGCGCAGGATCTCCGACGCCTTGATGATGCGCGACAGGTCGGCCGTGCGATTGAGCGGAACACGGACGGTGCGGCCCTGGCGCGCGAGCGAGCTCAGGATCGCCTGGCGGATCCACCACACCGCGTAGGAGATGAATTTGACACCCTGATCGGGGTCGAACTTCCGGGCAGCGGTGAGCAGTCCGACGTTCCCCTCGCCGATCAGATCTATCAGCGGGAGTCCGCGGTTCTGGTATTTCTTTGCGACGGAGATGACGAAGCGCAGGTTGCGCTTGACCAGCTCCTGGAGCGCATCCTGGTCTCCCGCACGGATCTTCCGGGCAACCTCGATCTCTTCGTTTCCCTTGAGGAGAGGATACGTGCTGACCTCATAGAGATACTGATCGAGAATATCGCGCTCGGGCTCACTTGGCGCGATTCCCGGAGCCGCCGCACGACGGCGGCGTTTTACTTCAGCCATTGTTGGACACCTCGGGGTCCCTAACCAAGAATTTCTATCTATTAGACGCGGCGCGTGGCCGAGTGCAGCGAAATTGGCGCGCCAAGTGGCTAAAAACCGCCTGACGCGGGTGCAGCATGCCAATACTGCCTCCAAACATCTGTGATCCTAACGAATTGTTTGTTGGAGCACTGGCCGCTGCAAGATACTGGCCGCGGCGAAGAACGCGAGCGCATTTTCTTGACATCGCTTCTACCCCCGGATATCCTTCGCGGTTCCTCCCGCGCTGCTGGCAAGCGAGAGGAAAATGCCGGGGGTGTAGCTCAGTTGGGAGAGCGCTTGAATGGCATTCAAGAGGTCAGGGGTTCGATTCCCCTCACCTCCATCCCGGAACCGGACGCGTCGCTAATGGCGGGCCTGGCGGAACAAGGGGCCGGCGTAATTGACAGGGACATGCCGGTTCGGCGGAAAGCTCTTGAGCGTTAGATTGCGCGAGCAGGTGAAAGGGTTTTCCCTGGGATTCGCGGGAATAGCTCAGTTGGTAGAGCACAACCTTGCCAAGGTTGGGGTCGCGGGTTCGAGTCCCGTTTCCCGCTTTTGAGGGCGGTTAGCTCAGTTGGTTAGAGCGCCACGTTGACATCGTGGAGGTCACAAGTTCGAGTCTTGTACCGCCCATGCGTGTGGGGGTAACTGAAGAAAAATCTGCATGGGCGCCCGTAGCTCAATTGGATAGAGCATCTGACTACGGATCAGAAGGTTGGGGATTCGAGTTCCTCCGGGCGCATAGTCTAAATCGTTGACCCTGTATCGCTTATGCGGTGCAGGGTTTTTTCTTGCCGGGTGGAGGGGTGTGTTCTGGGCCGGTGCGTCGACCCCGGCCTACTTTCGTAACGCTTCCTGGATCGCCGACACGGTAAGCGGTGCCATGATTCGGTAGCCC
>JALYKQ010000012.1 GCA_030774675.1 Gemmatimonadota bacterium
CGCTGGGTTGCCAAGAACATCGTCGGTGCCAAGCTGGCCCGCCGCTGTGAAGTTCAGGTCGCATACGCGATCGGTGTCGCTGAGCCTGTTTCGGTGAACGTCGATACCTTCGGAACCAACACCGTGCCAGAGACTGCAATTCTCAAGGCGGTCCGTAAGGTGTTCGACCTCACGCCAAAGGGGATCATCGAGGCTCTCGACCTCAGGAAGCCGATCTACAGCCCGACCTCATCGTATGGGCACTTCGGCCGCGCCCCGAAGAAGAACGGCAAGGGAACGCTCTTCACCTGGGAGCGGCTCGACCGGGTGGCTGATCTGCGTAAAGCCGTTGACGGGCGTTAATTTGATTTAATGCAACTTGTCGAAGTCGAAGTAATGCGGCTCGGTCTCGACCGCTCGACCAACTCCTACGTGGTGATCCTGCAGGAGAAGGGCGGGGCGCGACTGCTCCCGATCTGGATCGGCCAGCCCGAGGCCGAGTCGATCGTGATCGAGATGAACAAGCTCAAGCGCGAGCGGCCGCTTACCCACGACCTTTGCAAGAATCTCATCATCGGGATGGGCGGCACCCTGCGTCGCGTCAACATCACCAAGGTGGAGAACCGCACGTTTTACGCGGAGCTGCACATCGCCCGCAATTCCGAAGCTGTTCACATCGACGCGCGGCCTTCTGACAGCATTGCCATCGCCCTGAGATTCGAGGCGCCGATCTTCGCGCAGGAAAGCCTGCTCACGGCCCTTCTCCTCGAGGAGGGCCAGACACCGCCGGAAACTCTCGCAGAGCCATCCGAGGAGATGTCCGCCGAGCAGCTGAAGGAATACCTGGAGAACCTGCGGCCGGAAGACTTTGGGAAGTTCAATATGTAAGCTGGCGGTCCTGCTGCTCCTGCAGGCCGCTCTTCCCTCGCTGCCACAGCAGGTTTCCGGACGCATAGTGCGGCCCGGTGACCACAGAATGGATCCGGTGAGTGGCGTGTGGGTCGTTCTGCATCGCGTGGGCCCGGACCGCGCAGGGCCTCTCGATTCGCTTCAGTCCGACTCCCGCGGGCGGTATTCGTTCAAGTACGAGCGCACCGGGAGTGAGGACGCGATCTACTTCGTGTCGGCGTCGTACGGCGGCATCGCATATTTCACGGCGCCTCTCGCGGAGGGAAAAGTGAGCGGCGACGACGGCGAGATCGCCGTGTTCGACACGACGTCCGGCCACGTGCCGATCAGCCTCCGCGGACACCACATCGTAGTCTCTGCGGTCGATCCAAATGCAAGACGGGCGGTGGTGGAGGTCTACGATCTTTCGAACGACACCTCGGTGACGCGAATCTCGACCGGCGACAAACCAGAGGACGCGACCTGGCAGGTGCACGTCTCTCCGGGAGCGACCGATTTCAAGGTCAGTCAAGGAGACATCTCCGCGGCGGCGGTCTCCTACACGAACGGCGTGGTCAACGTCTTCGCGCCGATCGCTCCGGGAATCAAGCAGTTGGCCTTTTCGTACTCGCTGCCCGCCAATTCGTTTCCGCTCAAGCTTCCACTGGAGAAGGCTACAGGTGTCTACGAGATCCTGATCGAGGAAAAAACCGGCAGCGTGACCGGCCCGCACCTGAAAGAAATGGATCCGGTGACGGTTGATGAGCGCAATTTCCGCCGCTTTCTCGCGTCAGACATGCCCGAGAATTCAGTGGCGGTGATCGATCTCCCGCCGCCACCGGCGACAAGCAGCATCGATCCGCGCTTTCTGGTTGCTCTTACGGTTGTGATCGGCGGGTCGATGATTGCCGCGCTTGCGCGCGCGCTAAAGCGTAGATAGCTTCGCCAGACAATTGATCGCGGACGGGAGCCACGGAAACCGGTGTGACGCCGGTGCGGCCCCGCCACTGTAACGGGCATTAACGCAGACTCGTAACGCCACTGACCTCGAGGAGCAGGTCGGGAAGGTGAGTCAACGCGGCCCGAAGCCAGGAGACGACTTTCGTCCGCGCCACTTTCGCAGAACCTCGGGGGAGGTGCTGGTGGCGGTCAGGCGTCGTCGACGCGTGCTCGTTGCGGGCATTCCTCTGGGAGGAGTGTCCGTTTTGATTTTGAGCCGCCGGTTATCCCCTTTACTGTTGGTCTGCTCGCTCGCGCTCGTCGTCTGTGAGAAACCACGCACCGAAGTCGCGACTGTCAGCGACGATTTCGGGGATCCGGTGCGAATTGGCCAGCCCCCGCAACGCATTGTCTCGCTGAGCCCAGCGACGACCGAGATGCTCTTTGCGCTTGGCGCGGGCTCGCGCCTGGTTGGCCGCTCGGATTTCGATCTCTGGCCAGACTCGGCCAGGCTCATTCCGGCACTGGGTAAAGGGCTCGAGCCGAACGTAGAGGCGGTCCTCGGCACGCATCCGGATCTCGTCGTTCTGTACGCGAGCCAGGATAATCGGCCAGCTGCTGATCGCTTACGCGCAGCCGCGGTGAACACTCTCGCGCTCAAGAACGATCACATCTCAGATTTCCGTCGCACCGCTGAAATGTTGGGAGCAATTCTCGGCGACCCGGCGCGCGCCAAATCGGTTACCGACTCCGTATTCCGTACGCTCGATCGGGTCCGCACCGCGACTGCAAACCTCACCCGCCCCAGCGTGTTCTGGCACATCTGGGATGCGCCGCTCATCACCATTGGCGCCGGCAGCTTCATGAACGAGCTAGTCGACATCGCCGGTGCGCGGAATGTCTACGCCGACGTCGAGGCCCCGTCCAGAACGATCTCTCTCGAGGATGTCGCGCGCAGAGATCCCGAGTTCATCCTCGCCGGGCCGACTGGAGCGGAAAAGATCGCCGCCGATCCTCGCTGGCGGATTGTCCGAGCCGTGCGTGAAAGGAAGCTCTTGGTCATCGATACCGTCGTCGTTGCACGGCCTTCGGTGCGATTGGGAGAAGCCGCCGTGTCGCTGGCGAATCTCCTGCATCCAGGCGCAATGCGTTGACGCGATTCCGTCCGTGGTACTGGCTGGCTCTCGTGTTAGTCCTGATTGGAATCGCGATGGTAGCCGTCGCGCGGGGCGCCGTGTCCGTCTCGCTTGACGCCGTGATCGATGCATTACGCGGCGCTGGCGATCCGACGGCCGTTGCGATCGTTCGTGATCTTAGACTCCCACGCGTGATTCTTGGGGCGCTAGTGGGAATCGGGCTCGGCGCGAGCGGCGCAGCCCTGCAGGGCTCTCTGCGAAATGCCCTCGCTGAGCCGTACCTACTCGGCGTTTCAGGCGGTGCCGCAGTGGGCGCAGTCATCGCCTTCGCGCTGGGCGTGACCAGCGATGCGATGATCACGCTTGCCGCTTTTGCGGGCGGAATTGCGGCGGTTTTTGTCGCACTCGCAGTGAGCCGGGTGGGTGGGCGTGGCACTCCCGGCGACCTGCGCACCTTGCTCATCGCCGGCGTGATCGTCGGAGCATTCGCCAACGCGACGATCATGGTCGCGCTGGCGAGCGCGGAACCGAATACCGTTCGCGGCGCTCTCTGGTGGATGATGGGGTCCGCTGCCGATGCAACGTGGGACCGTGTTGCGTGGCTCGCCGCCAGCATCCTGCTCGCTGGGGGAGCTCTCGTCTACTGGGCGCGCGAAATCGACGTTCTTTCGCTCGGCGAGGACACGGCCGCTTCACTGGGAGTTGATTCGGTGCGATCTGGCCGGCGCGTGTTTCTCCTCGCGGCCCTGCTTGCCGCCGCCACCGTATCCGCTGTCGGTCTCATCGGATTCATCGGACTCGTGGTGCCGCACATTGCGCGTCGACTTGGGCTCCGGTCCCACCGGCCACTTATCGTGGCCGCGGGGCTCATTGGAGCCACTCTTGTCGTTTCTGCCGACCTCGCCGCCAGAACCGTCGCTCCACCCACGGAGCTACCGCTCGGAGCAATCACCGCGCTGCTTGGCGTTCCGTTTTTTCTCGTGCAGCTCAGGCGGACAATGTGATTGGCATCGTTGACCTCGTTCTCGCCTACCGTGGTGCGTCCCGAAACGCGGTTGACGGCGTCACGTTCGTGGCGCCGCGAGGACAACTTACCGCCCTCGCGGGACCGAATGGCTCGGGGAAAAGCTCGATCGTGCGGGCGGTGTTGCGCCGCGCCGACATCGCGGGTGGATCTGTCACCCTCGACGGCCGCAATGTCAGCGCGATCTCCTACGGCGATCTGGCGAAGCAGGTGGCCGTAGTTCCGCAGCGTGAAGAAGCGGCGTTCCCTACCCAGGTTCGTGAATACGTCGCACTGGGAAGGTATCCGCATCTTGGCTTATGGCGGGGGATGGCGGCGGACGACCATCGCGCCGTCGATCGGGCCCTCGCTCAGGCCGGTGTTGATGATTTGGCAGAGCGGGACACCGACACGCTCTCGGGGGGCGAATGGCAGCGCGTACGCATTGCGCGCGCGCTGGCGCAAAGCACTCCCGCACTCGTTCTGGACGAGCCGACGACTTTTCTCGATGTGGCCCACGAGATGGCCATCTTCGAGCTGCTTTCGTCGCTTGCCCGGTCCGGACTCGCGGTCCTGCTCGTCAGCCACCAGCTCAATCTCGTTGCGCGATTCGCCGACACGATCGTGCTGCTCGACGAGGGCAAGGTGGCCATCAGCGGCGCGCCCGCTGACGTGATGCAGGCGGACAGGCTCGAAACGATCTATCGCTGGCCTGTCGTCATCACGCGTGATCCGGCAATCGGCGCTCCTTCTCTCGTGCCACTTCGGCGTCCACTCAATCTCTGAACGGCCGATCCCATGTCATTCATCAAAGGCATACCATGACCAGCCAATACGCACTCGCCGCTACTGTGCTCGCTGTCTCTTTAGTCGCTTTCCGCGCCGCGCACGGGCAGGCCTCTGATACCGTAGAGTTGGGGACCGTGGTCGTGTCCGCCTCGAAGGTGCCAAAGCCCGCGACCAGTCTGACTC
This sequence comes from Gemmatimonadota bacterium, assembly GCA_030774675.1. Taxonomy (GTDB): domain Bacteria; phylum Gemmatimonadota; class Gemmatimonadetes; order Gemmatimonadales; family Gemmatimonadaceae; genus UBA4720. The sequence continues at coordinate 4,918 of JALYKQ010000012.1, forward strand.
AGCCTGTGACCGTTTTGTGGGGCGAGGATCTGCGCGCGCGCGGCGTGACCAGACTCTCGGACGCCCTCCGCGAGGTTCCGGGCGCGGCTCTCGTCCAGAGTGGCTCTTACGGAGCGGTTACCTCGCTGTTCCTGCGGGGTGGGGAGAGCCGTTACACCAAAGTGCTGATCGACGGAGTCCCGGTGAACGCCCCCGGAGGATACTTCGATTTCAGCCACCTCACTACCGACAATATCGATCGCATCGAGATTGTCAGGGGACCAGCGAGCGTCCTGTATGGCGCGGACGCAGTATCGGGAATCGTTCAAGTCTTCACGCGAAAGAGCTCTGGCGGTCCGCGCGCGTCCGTTGGAGTGCGCGGAGGAACTTACCACTCGCTCGACCTCGATGGCGATGCTGCCGGTTCCACGCGGCTGGGCGGATTCTCCGTCGGTGCGGCGCACCATTCGACGGACGGAATCCTTCCTTTCAATAATGAGTACCGAAACGGCACGCTGAGTACTGCTCTAACGCTCGTGGACGGCGCCGGGGGTGACGCCGGGATTTCAGCGCGGTACACCGCCGCGGAGTTCCACTATCCGACCGATTTTACCGGACAGCCGGTCGACAGCAACTCCTACCGTACCCAGCACCGGCTCACCGTCGGATTCAATGCCGGACGGAACCTGACGTCGAACATCCAGGCGCGTGTACTCGTCGGAAGCAACGATGTCACCGATCTGACCGAAGACATCGCGATCCCGTTCGGAGCTCCTTCGCCGGAGCACAGCGAATTCAGGTCCCGGGGTTATCGGCGCAGCGCGGAGGGAAGGATCGCCTTCTTTCTGCCGATCGGTGCCGCGCTCACGGTGGGGAGCGCGTACGAACAAGAGCATGAGAACAGCTCCAACAGCTCCGGCGCGGTTGGGGGCACGGCGGTTCAGACAGATGCGTTCGACGCGTCCCGTCACAACGTCGCTTACTACTCGGAACTACTCGGCAATGTCACCCCGCGATTCTCATACACACTGAGCGGACGGGTGGACGATAACTCCGACTACGATCGGTTCGGGACTTATCGAGTTGGTGTCAACGCCGGTCTATTGCCGGCCATCAGGGTTCGCGCTTCGCTCAGCGCCGCTTTCAACGCCCCCGCCTTCAATCAGCTGCGCCCGACGCTCTACACCGTTGGAAGTCCCAACCTGCGGCCCGAAAGGAGTCGATCTGCTGAGATCGGTGTGACGACGAGCTTTCATCCAGAGCTGTTCCAATTGAGCGCGAATTACTTCACGCAGCGCTTCTCTGACCTGATTCAATACGTCAATGGCGGGCCTCCCACTTTCAAGGGCAGCTATGCCAATCTCACCGCCGCCACATCGAACGGATACGAGGCGGAGCTCGAGGTCTCTCCAGCGCGGAACTGGCGCGGCAACGCGAGCTTCACGATCGTGAATCCGCGAGTCACCGAGATCGACCCTGCCTACCAGGGCGATAACAAGGTTGGTGATGCGCTTTTGCGGCGCCCGAGCCATTCCGGCAGCGTCGTCGTTTCTTATGCTCCTCCATCGAGTGCGACTCTTGCTGCCTCGGTTAGCCTCGTGGGGAAGCGAGCGGACATCGATTTTGCGCAGTTCCCCTCTTCACGGGTCACGCTTCCGTCCTACACCAAGGTGGACCTCTCTACGGAGCTGCCGCTGACCGGACTCCATCAGCCAGCTGTAAGGCTCTCCGCCCGAATCGAGAATGTTTTCGATAAGCGTTACGAGGATGTTCTTCACTTCGCCGCGCCTGGTCGGACGATTCTCATCGGGGTGCGAGCGACCGCACTTTTCGGAGCGCGATGACGCCCTGACCCGGTGTTAGATTCTCGGGATGCCGCTGCTGGTCACGGAAGCGATAGTGCTGCATGCATTTGATTACCTGGAGAGCTCGCGCATCATGCGCCTGCTGACGAGGGAAGCCGGTGTGCAGTCGGTACTGGCGAGAGGAGCAAGGAAGTCCCGCGGACGCTATGGGTCCGCGCTCGATCTGTTCGCCGAAGGCTCCGCGCAGCTGTACGTGAAGCCCAATCGGGAGCTGCACAACCTCGCCGGGTTCGAGATCTCGCGAACCCGTAGCGAGCTCGCTGAAGACATCGGCCGCTTCACTGCTGCATCCACAATCTCCGAGCTAGCGCTCCGCTTCGCCGGCGAAGATGCCAGCCCACATCTGTACGACACCGTCGTGGATGCCCTCGATCGGATTGCTCGCTCGGCGCCGGAGCACACGATTGAGGATGGGCTGGCCGCGTGTTGGCGCATTGTGTCAGAGCTCGGGTTTACCCCGGAGCTTTCCAGCTGCGCCATATGTCACACCCCGCTGCGCGACGCCGAGGATGCCACTTTTCTGCATTCCTCCGGCGGCATCGTCTGCCCCGCGTGCAGCAAGCTCGCGCCGGGCGGTCGCAAAATTCCGGCGACAGCACGGACCGCTATCCGCAAATGGCTCGAGGGCGACGAATCGGTTCACCTGGCCGATGCGGAAGCCAGATCGCATCAGCGACTGCTGCGCGAATTCCTTGGGACTCATCTGAGTGACGACCGGCCCCTCCGGGCATTTGCCGTATGGGAGCATGAACGATGGAGCGCCGCGTGATCATCGGTACTGCCGGCCACATCGATCACGGAAAAACCGCTCTCGTCAAGGCTTTGACCGGCATCGATGCTGATCGCCTGCCCGAAGAAAAGAGACGCGGCATCACCATTGATCTCGGGTTCGCACCACTCCAGCTCGACGCCATCGGCACAGTCGGCGTGATCGATGTTCCCGGGCACGAGGATTTCGTGCGCAGCATGGTCGTCGGAGCAAGCGGAATCGATCTCGCCCTGCTGATCGTGGCGGCAGACGAGGGCGTGATGCCGCAGACACGAGAGCATCTGCTGATTTTACGGCTCCTCGGCATTCCGAATGTGGTGGTAGCTCTCACCAAATCCGATCTGGTCAACGCCGAGTGGATCGAGCTCGTGCGAAGCGACGTGCTGGGATTGTTCAAACAGGTCGGTGCTGAGATTCCGACGATTGTCGCTTGTTCGAGTAGGAGTGGGGATGGGTTGCGGGATCTGCGTTCGGTGCTAGCGCAAACCCTGGCGACCGCGAAGCCCCGCGCCGCAGGCGATCTTTTCCGCCTGCCGGTGGATCGCGCATTTACAGTGAAAGGAACCGGAACGGTGGTGACTGGCACTGCGTGGAGCGGGACATTGCTCGCGGATGAGAACGTTCGAGTTCTTCCTGGCGGTCGACTGGTGAGAGCTCGGCGAATCGAGCAACACGGCAAATCGTCGGACCGCGCCAATGCTGGTGGTCGAGCAGCTGTTGCTCTTGCCGGCATCGATGTCGCGGAAGTTTCGCGCGGATCAGTCCTGGTGACTGACGAAGGCTGGAATGCCACGACCTTGTTCGAGGCTGCGGTAAGCTTCGAAGCCGAGATCGCGTCCGATCTGACGCCTCGTACCCAACTTCGACTGCATGCAGGCGCCTCCGAAGTCGGTGCCCGTTTGGCGTCAGTAGGTCGCCACCCCGATCGCCTATACCCCGTGCTCGCTCGCATCATTACCGATGCACCAGTCACCATTCGTGGCGGCGACCGGTTTGTGCTCCGGCTCCCCGCGCCCCTCCGTACCATTGGCGGCGGCGTCGTTGTCGACCCTTACGCCGCGCGCCGCACTTTGCCCCACGACAGGCATCAAATCGAAGCGCTCGCTGCGAGCAGGGCCGCGCGGTTCTCCTACATCCTTGGCGCTGAACGGTTGCGCGGGGTTGCAAAAAGGGACATTCCGGTCCGCACAGGATGCACTCCGGCTGAGGTCAACAACTTCATCGATCAAAGCGGCGCCTACGCCGGAACGCACAACCTTTTCGCACCGCTGGCTGTCGAACAGGTAATGGCAAGCGTGCGTCGAATCATTGCGGAATACGAGATCAAGGCCCCCCTGGCCGCGGGCGTTCCTGGGCGAACGCTCCGGGAAGGGCTGCGCGCCAACGACGAGCTGGTCGACATCGCCATCCGGGGGATGGAGGATTCGGGCGAGATCGAAACTCGGGGGCCACTTGTGAGTAGAACAGGATGGGCACCTTCACCGAGCGATCAGGACGTCAAAGTTGGTGATCAGCTGGCGCATGATATTTGCGCTGGCGGTCAGGAGCCGCCCAGCGTGAGCGAGCTTGAGTCACGCTACGGCAGCTCGGTTGCTTCCTTGCTTCGCTTCCTGGAGCGGCAGGGGCGAATCGTCCAGGTGGACGCGGATCGCTATTACGACCGAAGTGCGCTAGAAGCAATGATTGCCCGACTCAAGAGGGCACTGGTTCCGGGAAAAACGTATGTGCCGGCCCAGCTCAGGGATGTCCTCGGATTCTCGAGAAAGTATCTCATCCCGTTCCTTGAGTTTTGTGATCGACGCGGGATTACGGAAAGGCGGGGCGATGGGAGAACTCTAAGGGAAACACCCGTCGTTTTGCTTGACAGTTTTCGAGTTCATCCGTAAGTTCGCGGCACGTACACATATACACCCTCCTCGGAGTTAGAGTCTAAAGACCCTCTTTCGTCAGTATTTGGAGATAACATGAAGCACCTGTGGCGGGCGCTGTTCGTAGTGCTCGTGCTCGGCGCGTTCATGCCAAGTCGTTCGGCGGCTCAAGGGGGCTTCAACCCAACCGGCGGAGGACAAGGCGCCGGGTTACAATTGGGCCAGAACTATCCCAACCCGGTCAATCAGGACACCCGGATTCCGTTCGTTATTGGTGATGCACAGGGTTGTACGGATTCCGGACGTCAATACCGCGTGAGTCTGCGGATTTACAATCTCCTGGCGCAGCTCGTAGCTGTGCCGGTTCTGCAGGGCGGTGCTGGGAACGCTGCTGGTGGCGAGTCGCTGGAAAACCTGCTTTTGACCTGCAATGCCTACATTGCTTACTGGGATGGGAAGTACTCGCAGACTGGTGAAGCCGTGGCTTCGGGTATCTACCTCTTTCGACTAGAGGTGGACGGCAAGGTGCTGGTCAAGAAAATGATCGTCAGAAAATAGTCGCCCGAGTTTTTAGAGACGCGTCCTGGCAGAGCTGGGGCGCGTCTTTTTTTTGATCGAGTCGCGCCCCGCCAACTTGGCGGGTTTTATGCGGCACCCCCGTTGCACCGATTACCCAGACAGAGCGCTCACCAAAGGGAGCATGATAAATCCGGACCGCCTCACCGTAAAAGCGACTGAGGCACTAAACGAAGCAGTCGATCTAGCGCGGAGGGCGGGGAATCCGCTCGTCTACGATCTCCACCTCCTCATGGCGCTCTTGAATCAGGATGAGGGGATCGTCGTTCCCATTCTGCAGAAGCTGGGCATCGGCGTTGCGCAGCTCAGAGAAGCGGTCGGGCGCGAGATGGCACGCTACCCCAAACAGTCGAATGCCCAGCCCACGCTATCCCGCGAGCTGAATCAGGTCTTCGACAAGGCCGAGGCAGATGCGCAGAAGCTTGGCGACGAGTTCGTGTCGACGGAGCACTTCCTCCTCGCCCTCTCCGATGTGAAAGGCACGGAGAGCCGGAATTTGCTCACCGGCGTTGGAGCGACCCACGACGCGCTGCTCGAGGCCCTCGAGACTGTGCGTGGCTCGCACCGCGTTACTGATCAGAGTCCGGAAAACCAGTACCAGGCACTCCAGCGTTACACCCGTGATCTCACCGAGGATGCGCGCAAGGGTAAGCTCGATCCAGTGATTGGCCGCGACGAGGAGATTCGTCGCGTCATCCAGATTCTCTCGCGGCGCACCAAGAACAACCCGGTCCTCATCGGCGAGCCGGGGGTAGGGAAGACCGCGATCGCTGAGGGGTTGGCGCAGCGCGTAGCCAATGGCGATGTACCCGAAGGGCTCAAGAATAAGCGCCTGGTTGCTCTCGACCTCGGAGCTCTGATCGCGGGGGCCAAGTTTCGCGGTGAATTCGAGGAGCGCCTCAAGGCAGTGCTCAAGGAAGTAACCGAGGGCGAAGGCCAATTCATCATGTTCATCGACGAGATGCACACGCTCGTCGGAGCCGGCAAAGCGGAGGGCTCGATGGACGCCGGGAATATGCTGAAGCCGATGCTTGCTCGTGGAGAGCTCCGTGTGGTCGGCGCTACCACCCTCGACGAATACCGCAAGAACATCGAGAAGGACGCTGCTCTCGAGCGGCGGTTCCAGCCCGTCTACGTGGGGGAGCCGAGCGTGGAAAGCACGATAGCGATTCTACGCGGGCTCAAGGAGAGGTACGAAGTCCATCACGGGGTTCGCATCACCGACGGCGCAGTCGTCGCAGCTGCCACGCTCTCGAACCGGTACATCGGTGATCGCTTCCTGCCGGATAAGGCTATCGATCTGGTGGACGAGGCAGCATCGAGATTGCGCATCGAGATCGACTCCATGCCCCAGGAGATCGACGAGGTGGAGCGTCGCATCACCCAGCTCGAGATCGAGCGTCAAGCGCTGCAGAAGGAAAAAGACAAGGCCTCCCGCGAGCGACTGAAGAACCTTGAGCGCGAGCTGGCAGAGCTCAAGGAAAAATCCGCCGGCATGAAGGCGCAGTGGCAGCAGGAGAAGGAGGTCCTCAGCAGCGTCGCCAAAATCAAACAGCAGGCCGATCAGGCTCGCCTGGAAGCCGAGCAGGCGACCAGGCGCGGCGATCTGCAGAGAGCCGCCGAGATTTCTTACGGGCAGATACCGCAGCTCGAGAAACAGCTCCGGGAAGCCGAGCAGAAGCTTGCGAGCAGGCAGGAAGGTGGAGCGCGATTCCTGAAGGAGGAGGTCACGTCGGAAGACATCGCCGAGATTGTCTCGCGCTGGACCGGAATTCCGGTTTCAAGAATGATGGAAGCCGAGCGCGAGAGGCTTACCCGCCTCGAGCAGGTCCTGGCCACCCGGGTGATTGGTCAGGAAGAGGCGGTTCGCGCGGTCGCGAACGCCGTGCGTCGCTCCCGCGCGGGACTCCAGGATCCCAACCGTCCGATCGGCTCATTCATCTTTCTTGGGCCGACAGGCGTCGGAAAAACCGAGACCGCGCGAGCCCTCGCCGAATTTCTGTTCGACAATGAGCAGGCAATGGTACGCATCGACATGTCGGAGTACATGGAGAAGCACGCCGTCGCACGACTGATCGGCGCTCCCCCGGGCTACATCGGATTCGAGGAGGGAGGGCAGCTGACGGAAGCCGTTCGCCGCCGGCCGTACTCTGTCGTGCTCTTCGACGAGATCGAGAAAGCGCATCCCGACGTCTTCAACATCCTCCTCCAGATTCTCGATGACGGACGCCTCACCGATTCGCAGGGACGCACTGTCGATTTCCGGAACACTGTCATCATCATGACGTCGAATATCGGAAGCACCTACATCCTGGAGCACACTGGAGAAGACAGGGCCGTCATTGAAGCACAGGTGACGAATGCACT
>JALYKQ010000013.1 GCA_030774675.1 Gemmatimonadota bacterium
GTTGCTTTAGACGAGACCCTGAGAATCCTTATGTATGACTCATTCGCCGACAAGCTCGGAGCGACGCGTGTGCCGACCCTCGTCGTCGGAGGTATTCACGACCCGATCTTCCCGCCAGATGTGTTGCGCGGTTGGGTTGGATCGATGCCTCGTGCGCGTCTGGCGCTCCTGGACAGCAACCATGAAATCCCGATCGAGCAGCCACGCGAGCTTGCCGCCGTGCTGGAGTCGTTCATCGCCGGGCTCGGATAAATTCGATAGTTTTGATTCATGGGCCTGGGTAGAGTTGAACTACCGACCTCACGCTTATCAGGCAAACGAGGGGGAGTAAGAAGTCCGGCAAGAAACCTGTAAATCGTTGACGGATGGCGTGATCTGCCGTTGTTCACCCTTTGCGATGCCGGATAATGTCGGAGTCAATCGACAGCTGAATCGACAGCAGAAAGCGTTGCGTGTAAGCGCCAATCGCTGTTTGAGCCTTATCAGTACTCCATTGCATCTTCTGGGGTGATGGTATTGACGGCTATAGAGAGAAGAACCAAAAACGCTTCCTCCCTGTCGACAAATTGCCGATCAGGGTTGCGGCCGATGGACGGCGTTCCCCCCCAGCCCTGCTAGCTACTTAACGCTGAACTGCAGCTCCATCCCGTGCATGAAATGCGGCTTACCGTCCTTGGCGTCCTGTTTTTTTCTAAGCCTGCTTCCGGATGAGGCTAAGTGTCAGAGCCCGAGCCCCGGGTACCGGCGCGTGAGCAATTCCTGCGTCGAAGACTTGGAGGGCAACACTCCTGAAGCCTAACTTGACCAAGCGCAGGAGAGGATCGCGCCCCGATGAGGGTCAACGAGGATGAACTCGCCGAACCGCGGATGTAAGCCGAGCAGCAAAAGCTACTTCCGAGCTCTCAGTGCGGAGCGGATGGCCAGCAACGGATCGAACGGCGGTGATCGAGAGATCCATTCTCGATCACCACCGCGCCATCACCTGAGCGTGAACGGCTGATGACCGTGAACGTCGAGGTCTATCGCGAGGTCGGCAACCTGCCGTGCGATCTCGAGCCCGACATCCATATCGAAGCGGTAATGAATTCCGGCGTACAAGCGCGAGATCGCCGCCTCCTGCGCAAGGGAGGCGAGATGCGATTTGTCGGACGGGAAAAGATGGCCGAGAATATAGGCCGCGGTGCCCGAGACGCAGGCGTGGTTTGACGGGTAGGACGGGTGATTCGGTAGGCCTACCGCGATCCCCGTTCCGTCCGCCTGGATGAGCGTGATCCCGGGATCGGCCTGCGTTGGACGGATGAGCCAATAAGTGTACTTGGCGTCGTGGCAAGCAATGATGGCGTCCATGGCGGCCATGTTCATCAGCGCGAAGGCGTGAGCTGCTTCGCGCTCAGACATGTGGCGATCTACTATGAGCGCCGAGGCCTGCTCGTTCCAGTATCCCGCGACGAGGCTCCCGGAGGTCATCGCCCAAAAACGGGCGATGCTGATTTGCTCAGCGGTTCGCGTGTCGGAGATCTGCCTTATCTCGGCGAGTGCGGCGAGGAATTCCGGAGAGCCGAACGTCGGGGGTGGCTCAGGGCGGAATTGACTTCCCGACGTCATGAAGAACGTTCGCATCTGTCCGAGCAGAGGAAGCACGGGAGGACCGGAGCTGATCCACTTCCCCGGCCCCGTCGGGACAGTGCCGGTCCACACTGCATTAAAACGGTCCGTCTGGGCGTGGGCGACCACATCAGCGCCGACCCCGCGGCCGATCTGCTCGCCAGCGTCGAAGTCCGTGTGTTTTTCGCCAGGCCACTGCGGGGCCGCTTTTTGATCGGCCACCTGGGTCTCGATAAATGTTGCGGCGGACGGAAAGAAATAGGTCAGTACCGCCGCCGATGCGCCGGCGACCGCTGCTTGTTCAGACGGATGGATGTCGTTCTCTTTGCCCTTTTCTGCGGCCACCACAGCGTTGTACTGCGCAAGGCTCAAATACGTGATCGCGCGAAGTGCTGCCTGCTGACCCTTCTTCGGGAGATTGGTGGCCACGAGGTCTCTCGCGATCCCGTTCCAGCGAACACTTGCACCTGTCTCCCAGAATTTTGGTGCATTGCGCTCGGAAGCGATTGATGGGTGTAACGGAGCGATGGACGGAGCGGTAGTCTGGTCGGCGCAACTGCTGATTCCGACTGCCGCCAATGTTACAGACATCGACAGAATGATTGGCCGCGTTCCCCGCCACCCGCGCGATAGTCTCGCGAGGAAAGTTTTGGTGTCCCGAGCGGCCGGGCTTGCTGGAAATTCGGTAGAGCTCATAGCGCCTCCGTTGATTGGTCCCGGCCGCCGGGTTCGCCGACGCTTGCCGCCCATTGCAGCCGGGTCGATGTTGTTCGACCACCAAACTCGGGGCAGTCGTGACCTGCGGGAACCCAGTGCACTAGATGGTCGCCGCCATCAGTGTGCAGCGTCAGTCTGCGATGTGAGTGGGCGAACTGCCACTTCCAGCGCACGGCTAAAGTACGCCCGCTAGCGGCCGCATTCAATATCCGGAGAACCTTCGAGCCGTCATCCGAATCCTGATGGCGACGGTCTCGACCCCTCGACGCCGGAGTTGGATGCTCCGCGATATTGCGCCCGAACGCACGAATCGGCTGGCGTGGGCGAGAGCGTAGTCGTTCGCAGATGCGCTCGCAGTTAACGCCGCGGAGCGGGGAGATCACCTCACGCCTATCGGGCGTGAGG
>JALYKQ010000014.1 GCA_030774675.1 Gemmatimonadota bacterium
TGAGAGCGTTGCGGACGACGCGCCGGATTTGCGGCTCATCATCGATCACCAGCACAGTCGTGACAGCCATGCGAGCAAGTTACCGACAGCACCCTAGCTTCTCTAGCAACCGCGGTCCGAACCGGACGGGTAAACCCTAATATATAGTATCTATTTGCTACTATATATAGCACATGGGGAATAGCGTTTATTCTTGGGCGTCATGCGCCCACTCGCCTTCACCCCGGCTGAGCAACAGCTCGTTCGCCGGCTCCGTGCACCCGCTGCAGTCCAGCGCTGGCTCAATTCGCTCCCCTACAATGCGGAAAAAGGGGGCGAGACTCTGCGATCCTTTCGTGGAGTGGTCCGTACCGGTTCCGCCCACTGCCTCGAGGCGGCCCTGTCGGCGGCGGTCATCCTGGAGCAGCACGGATTCCCCCCGCTGGTACTCAGTTTCGAGTCGATAGACCTGCTCGATCACGTCATCTTCATCTATCGCACACCCGCCGGCTGGGGATCGGTAGCGCGATCCCGCGATCCCGGCCTGCACGGAAGAAAGCCTGTCTTCCGGACCCCGCGTGCGCTCGCCCTGAGCTACACCGAGGGCTATGTGGACTACACGGGACGCATCAAGGGATACGGAGTTGTGGATCTTCGCGTACTTGGGACATACGATTGGCGCCTCTCCGAGCGGAACGTGTGGAAGGTCGAGCGACTTCTGCTCGAAGCGCCGCACCGGCCGGTCGTTTCGTCCGACGCGCGACACCTCGCGATGCGCCGTCGATACCGGGAGTTTCGCGAGAAGCACGACCATCAGCCCTGGAAGTATTTCGCGGGACAGTCAAACTGGACTTCTCTTCCGCCGGAGTTCAGGCGTCGGGGATGAGAGCGGGATCTGACTGAGGCACGCCGTAATAGCTCGCGACGATGTCCGGACACTTTTGGATGTCCGTCCTTCTCTGGCAGGCACACCCTGCATTTCCTACCTTCTGATACTTCCGTAGTAGCGGTTACACCCTTCGCGGCGTGCCACGATGGAGACAGCGGACGCCACTGCGCGTCAGGAGCTGTTCGAGGACCGATATCTTTCGGGCTTTCTTCATCCCGAATACGACGTAGATCGCACCGGTAAGACGTTCGTCCTTCTGCAACCTGTTGGTACCGCTGAAATTATTGTCGTCGTGAACGGACTCAGCAAGATCCTTTCAGCCGCTTCGGAAGGTCATTGATCGGGCAGTGATTGCCCTTACCGGGAGGACGCCATGTACGTCGCAGTGCAGCACACGATATCCGACCCACCTGCTTTCTGGGCCAAGGCAGGTGAGATCATCCCCCATCTTCCACATCATGTGAAGTTGCATCAGTGCTTCCCCACCAGAGATGGCTCGCATGGCATCTGCATCTGGGAGGGAAAATCGGTTGACACAGTGCAGAGCTATGTCGAGGAGCAAGTGGGCTCTATGAGCTCCAACGAATACTTCGAGGTGGAGAACAGAGACGCGATCGCCTTGCCATCGGGGATTACAAGTCCGGGACACAGAGTTCGTTAGCACGACCGGGCGGCCATCGCCTCCGCTTCTTGCGCTATCGCCACTCTGCCACAAACACGTTCGTCTCGCTCGGCCTGTCAGCGTGGCGATTCGATGCCCAGACGAGCTGTTTTCCATCCGGACTGAACATCGGGAAGCCGTCGAATGACTCCTCGAAGGTGATCTGCTCGAGCCCTGTCCCATCGGGATTCACCAGGAAGAGATCGAAATTTCCGCTCCGCGGATTCTGGTAATTGGACGCGAAGATTATCCGCTTTCCATCAGGCGTCCACGAAGGCCCGAAGTTGGCGCCGCCCAGGTGCGTGATCTGTCGCTGGTCTGAGCCGTCCGCGTTCATCATGAACAGCTCGACCTTTGCCGGCCGCACGAGCCTCTGCGCCAGCAGATCACGGTACGCTCGGAGCTCCGCCGAGTCGCTCGGGTGGTTGGCGCGATAGACAATACGTTTTCCGTCAGGCGACCACCATGCGCCGCCGTCATAGCCGGGTGTGTTGGTGAGACGCTGAACGTTGGTTCCGTCGGCGTTCATCGTATAGATGTCGAGATCCCCGTCCTTGAGCGACGTGAACACAATTCGTCGTCCGTCGGGAGAGAGCACGCCCTCGGCAGTATACACATCGTAGTGTGTCAGCCGGCGCAGACTGGTGCCGTTGCGATTGATCGTGTAGATGTCGTAGCGGTCCAGTGGCCAGACGTACCCTTTTGAAGGGTCTGGCTTTGGAGGGCAGACGGAGTCGTGCGCAGTGGTGGAGGCAAAGAAGAGCCGCTGATCGCCCGGAAAGAACCAGCCGCAGGTGGTTTTTCCGCGACCGTCGGAGATGCGCCGGGCACCGGTGCCGTCAATGCGCATCAGGTACTGCTGGTCGCATGGATGCCCCTCTCGCGTGCTCTGAAGGGTCAGCCATTTGCCGTCGTGACTGAAATACGCCTCCGCATTCTCGCCGCTGAAGGTGAGCTGGCGAATGGACCGAAAGTGATGTTCCGCTGGAAGCGGCTCGATCATGCGCGCGCGCGAGCCGGCCTGGCTGCTTCCCTGAAGCGTCGCCAGTGCCAGAAGAGAGACAGAGAAGATATTCCCGCGCATGTCCACCAATTATAGCCGCACTTTGCCGTGCGGCTACCGCGAGACCCTGGAGCTGCGTGGCCCTCACTCGCGCCCGAACCGAGCCACCAACCGCTCCATTGCGGCTCCGACCTTATCGGTCGGCAGTCCGTGAATTTCGGCTCCATCCCAGGAAACGTTCTCGCCCGGAATGTTGTGCGGCGCGTACGGAAGGTGGTCTCGCTTGAGCAGCACCACTGCCGGTCTCCTGAACGCCGATGCGGCGTGCGAGATGCTCGTGTCCGGTGTGAAAACCATATCAGATGTCCCAACGAGTGCCAGTGCATCCCGGAGCCGGGGAGTCATGACTGCAAGCGCGCTTACGGCTTCAGCCACCGACTTGACGCTCCCCGATTCTTCCGGTAAGCCAATCGTGATGATCGGCAGTCGCGGTGCGACTACGCGTATGCGCCGCAGCACATCGATAAAATTTGCGTCCCTCCATCGGCGCTTCGCTTCCGAAGCCGACAGATTCACCAGCAGGCGCCGGGTCAGCCACACGTTGCCGTCGCCACAGGTTGTCTCTTCGGCTGGGATAGTCGCTCGCGCTGCCAGAGCCGCAGCTTCCTCCCAGTGAGCGTTTGCGTTTTGACGCTCGAGCCCCGAAAGAAATATCTCCGGTTGCCAATCGACGTTGCCCGGATCCACGCCGAATGGGGCCGATAACGCCTGCGATCCCTGGACGTAGGGAGTGGAACGATCGTATCGAGCGACTCCCACGTTGTAGACGAGATCGTTGTTGCCGCCGCTGACACCCACCCTGTACGGTGCACGGGCGGCGAGCATC
>JALYKQ010000015.1 GCA_030774675.1 Gemmatimonadota bacterium
TGAACGCCTGGAGCGCGCTCGTCGTCGCTGAGGGCAAGATCCAGCGGGCGCCTCGCTACGAGGTCGAGATTGTCGATCGCATTGGCGCGGGCGACGCGTTCAGCGCCGGCCTGATCGTGAGCCGCCTGGAGAATCGCGGCTGGGATGATGCGGTTCGCTTTGCGACCGCGACCTCCGCCCTCAAGCACAGCATTCCGGGCGATTTTTGTCTGGTCACTCGCGCAGAAATCGAGCAGCTCCTGCGGGGAACCAGTCTGCGAGTCTCGCGTTGATCACATTTCGCTGGTTCGGACCGGGCGCCCCCGTTCCCCTGGAGTACATCCGGCAGATCCCGGCCGTGCGCGGAATCGTGGGAGCCCTCTTCGACATTCCTGTCGGAGAACAGTGGCCGCTGCATAGGATCGAGGCGTTGCGCGAAGATGTCGAGCGGCACGGCATGTCGCTCGCGGTCATCGAGAGCATTCCCGTCCACGAGGACATCAAGCTCGGCCGGCCCACCCGCGACCGGCTCATCGAGAACTATTGCGAGAGCATTCGTAACATGGGGCGGTCGGGCGTGCCGGTGCTGTGTTACAACTTCATGCCGGTTTTCGACTGGACGCGCACCGATCTGGCGCGCCGGCTAGACGACGGCTCGACCGCGCTCGCGTACGACGACGCGGTGCTGGCGAAGATCAACCTCTCTCGTGGCACCGCGGACCTGCCTGGTTGGGCGACGGCCTATACTGCGGACCAGCTGAGAGAACTTCTCGATGCCTATGGCTCCGTAGACGAGAACAGACTCTGGGACAACTTTGCCTACTTCCTCGAGCGGGTTGTTCCCGTGGCCGCGTCGTCGGGCGTCAGGATGGCGCTGCATCCGGACGATCCGCCGTGGTCGATCTTCGGACTTCCACGCATAATCACCGACGCGGCTGCGCTCGAGCGCGTGACTAGCCTTGTCGACGATCCGGCCAACGGCATTACCTTTTGCGGCGGTTCGCTCGCGGCCAACCCGACGAACGATCTCGCCGCGGTCATTCGCAGCCTCGGGGCTAAGGGGCGCATCCACTTTGCGCATTGCCGCAACATCAAGCGCACCGGTCCGCGCTCGTTTCAGGAGGCGGCCCATCCGTCGGGCATTGGCGACATCGACATGCGGTCGGTGCTCGAAGCGCTGCATCAAACGGGCTTCGTGGGCCCGATCCGGTCCGATCACGGGCGCATGATCTGGGGCGAGACAGGCCAGCCGGGCTACGGGCTGCACGATCGCGCGCTCGGCGCCATGTATCTGCATGGCCTGTGGGAAGGAGTGACGAGGGACAAGCTCACCTGATGGCCGACTCGCCAGAGATGGAGCGGCCGTCGTCTTACAGATGGACGCTCTGCGCGCTGCTATTCGTCGCGACGACGATCAACTACGTCGACCGTCAGGTGTTGGGCATCCTCGCGCCGACCCTCCAGCGCGAGCTGCATTGGACCGAGGCCGACTACGGCGACATCGTGTCGTGGTTCAGCTTCGCGTATGCATTCGGGTTCCTCGTCGCCGGTCGCGTAATCGACTGGATTGGGGTACGTCGAGGTTTGGCAGCTGCAGTCGTTGCGTGGAGCGTCGCCGCGATGGGGCACGCCTTCGCCAGGACTGCCGCGGGATTCTCGATCGCGCGCGCAACGCTTGGCGTTAGCGAGTCGGCGATCTTTCCGGGGTCGATCAAGGCCATAGCCGAGTGGTTCCCTCAGAAGGAGCGCGCCCTGGCGACCGGGATCTTCAACGCCGGCACCAACACGGGCGCGATCCTCACGCCGCTGATAGTTCCGTGGATGGCGCTGCGGTGGGGATGGCAGTGGGCATTCGTCGCAACAGGCGCGCTGGGCCTTCTCTGGCTGCTCATATGGATTCCGCTGTATCGAAATCCAGAGCCCGCCGGGGCGGCACCGGTCGCCGTGGCGAGAGTACCATGGATCAGCCTCTTCGGTCATCGACAGACGTGGGCATTCATCGTTGGCAAGCTGATGGCCGACCCGGTCTGGTGGTTCTACCTGTACTGGCTCCCGAAATTCCTCGACGCGAAGTATGGCGTGAAGCTCGCGCAAGTCGCGGCGCCGATCATCGTTGTGTATCTGATCGCAGACGTCGGTTCGGTTGGAGGCGGCTGGATCTCGAGCGCGCTGATCAAACGCGGCTGGTCGGTGAATCGTGCGCGCAAGACGACGATGCTCGCGATGGCGCTGCTCATTCTCCCTACGGCACTCGTGTCGCGCGCCCCGGGCATGTGGGCTGCCGTTCTCATAGTCGGCGTCGCCGCCGCGGCCCATCAGGCGTGGTCGGCCAACGTGTATACGCTGGCGAGCGACATGTTTCCGACATCCGCGGTCGGGTCGGTGGTCGGCATCGGCGCGTTCGCGGGAGCGATGGGCGGCGTCGTCTTCCAACGTGTTACGGGGCGGGTTCTCCAGGCGAACGGAAGCGACTATGCGCCAATCTTCGTCGTGTGTGGCCTTGCGTACGTGACAGCGTGGGCGATTATACATCTACTCGCGCCGCGGCTCGAGCCGGCGCGCCTCGCAATCCGGCAGCCATGACACCCTACTATAGAATCGGATTCGCCTGCGCGACCGCCGCCGCCGCGTGTACGCCCCAGGGCCAGGTGATAACCAATTCGTCCGTCGCACTGAACGCGTTGTCTGCCGCCGAGCAACGGGGCGGGTGGCGCCTGCTATTCGATGGCGCGACGTTCGCCGGCTGGCGCGGACTCGGCTACGACAGCGTGCCTACCGCACACTGGAAGATCGAGAACGGCACGATCAGGAAGCTCGCGGACGGTCAGGTTCCGCGACTACCGGACGGCCAGCCTGCGGCGGGCGGCGATCTCATGACGCGCGATACCCTTCGCGACTTCGAGCTCAGCTGGGAATGGAAGATCAGTCGAGCGGGGAACAGCGGCGTTAAGTACAACGTGTCGGAAGAGATCTCGATGGCCAATGCTCCGAACCACGCCGCGCTCGGCTTCGAGTATCAGATGCTCGACGACAGCCTTCACGAGGACAACAAGGTTCCATCCCATCGCGCCGGCGCGCTTTACGATCTGATTCCGCCCAGCGCGAACAAGGTGCTCGCACGCGTAGGTGAATGGAACATCTCGACGATATTGTTTCGCGGAAATCACGGCGAGCATTGGCTGAACGGAAAGAAGGTCGTCGAGTTCGAACTCGGCACGCCGCAAATGGACTCACTTCTGGCGAAGAGCAAATACCGCGACATCAAGGGTTTCGCCGACAAGCGCGCGGGCCACATCGTTCTGCAGGACCACGTCGACGAAGTTTTTTTCCGGAATATCAAGGTCCGCCGCTTATAACCGTTGGGAGCTCTGATGAAAAACGAGTCGCTGGACCGCCGGGGTTTTCTGAAAACAGCTTCCGCCGCAGGAGTCGGCGCGTTCGTCGCGTCGCACGGCGCTGGCCCGCTCTTCGTGTTCGACGGTTGGCCGTCGGAGAAGATGGTTGTGGCAGTGATGGGGTTGAATGGGCGGGGCATGGTGCACGCTCGCTCCTTCGCGCGTGGTCCCAACACGACGCTCGCCTACCTCTGTGATGTCGATTCCAACGTCCTCTTCAAAGCGCTCGCGGAGACCTCGCCGCTGCAGGCGCCACCGCCGAAGACTGTTACCGACTTCCGCCGAATACTGGAAGACAAGGACGTCGATGCGATTGCCATGGCGACACCGGATCACTGGCATACTCCCGCCACGATTCTCGCTCTCGACGCCGGAAAGCACGTCTATCTCGAAAAGCCGAGCGGACACGATCCGCGCGAAGACGAGCTGGTCGTCGCAGCCGCGCGCAAGCACGGCAAGCTTCACGTGCAGCTCGGCACCCAGGCTCGCTCCGGCCCTCACTTCATCGAGGTCCTGAAGTCGGTTCGAGATGGGCTTATCGGCAAGCCCTATCTCGCGCGCGCCTGGTACGCCAATACGCGAACCGGAATAGGGAAGGGCAAAGTGGTCCCGGTGCCGGCGAATCTCGACTACGAGCTTTGGCAGGGTCCGGCGCCGCGCAGTCCGTATCGCGACAACATCATCCACTACAACTGGCACTGGTTCACGAACTGGGGAACGGGCGAGATCTGCAACAATGGAACGCACGAGATCGACGTGGGTCGCTGGATACTCGGCGTCGACTACCCAACGAGTGTCGTCTCGACGGGTGGACGGTTCCACTACGTCGACGACTGGCAATTCCCCGACACCCAGGAAGCGACGTTCGTATTTGATGGGGGCAAGAGTATCATCTGGCAGGGACAGAGCTGTAACGGGCTCGATCTATACGGGCGATCTCGTGGTACCGCTGTCCTCGGTACCAACGGCAGCGTGGTGGTCGATCGGGACGGCTACGTCGTGTACGACCTCAAGAACAAGGTTGTGAAGGAAGTGAAGGCCGCACCCAACGGCGACAGCCTGAACACAGTAGGTGACGACTGGCTGACGCAGCTCCATCTCGAAAACTTCACGAGCGCCGTTCGAACCGGTACCAAGCTCAGCGCCCCGATCGAGGACGGCGCGAAAACCGGAATGCTCTGCCACCTCGGGACCATCTCGCATCAGGTCGGCCGGAAGCTCACCACCGACCCGGCCAACGGCCACATCATAGGAGATGCGGGCGCCGCCAGGCTCTGGTCGCGCGAGTACGACCCGCGGTGGAAGCCGGTGGTGTGACCGGCCTGCATCAGGATCGCTATTTCGATCCCGATCCAGTAATTCGGCGTCACGCGCGCTCGTTGTACGAGGAGACGCGGGCGCTCCCAATAGTTTCGCCGCACGGACACGTCGATCCAGCAACTCTCGCGAAGAACGAGGCTTTCGCGGATCCGGCGTCGCTCATCATCACGCCCGACCACTACATCCTCCGGATGTTGTATTCGTGCGGCGTGCCTCTCGAGTCGCTGGGTGTCCCCGCGGTCGACGGGAAGCCACCGGCGCCGGAACCCGACCCGCGCAAGATCTGGCAAACCTTTGCCGATCACTGGCATCTCTTCCGCGCCACACCGACCCGCGCCTGGCTCGAATACGAGCTAGGTGAGGTGTTGGGTGTTCGACCCGAGTTGGACTCGGCGTCCGCAATGCGAGTCTACGACGCGATCGCGGAGCGTCTGCAGTCGCCGGAGTTTCGGCCCCGGACTCTTCTCGAGCGGTTCAACATCGAAGTGTTGGCGACGACCGATTCTCCGAGCGACACGCTCGAGCATCACCAAACGCTGCGGGCTGAGCTTTCACACACGCGCGTGATCCCGACGTTTCGACCCGATGCATTGTTCCGAATCGCGGGGCTTGGATGGTTGGCGGAGCTGGCGCGATTGGAGCGCGTAATCGGCGCTTCGATTGATAGCTACGCCGAGCTAGTGACCGCCATGGGGCGGCGGCGCGCAGAGTTCAAGGCAATGGGCGCGACCGCAACCGATCACGCTGTTGTCGTGCCGCGAACAGAACGACTCACCGATACGGAGGCAGAATGCCTCCTCGGCAAGGCCCGCGACTCTGTCGCCACAGCGGAGGACCAGGCGCGCTTCGAGTCGCACCTCCTCATGGAGATGGCACGAATGTCCGTGGATGATGGGCTGGTGATGCAGCTACACGCGGGCGCACTGCGGGACCACAACGAGCTGTTGCACCGGCGTTTTGGAGCGGATCGCGGCGGCGACATCCCGGTGGCCACGGAGTTCACGCGCAACCTGCGCCCACTCCTGAACGCTTATGGAAACGACCCGCGCTTCCGGCTCATCCTGTTCACGCTCGATGAGTCGACCTATAGCCGGGAGTTGGCGCCGCTCGCAGGCCTTTATCCGGCGGTGTTATTGGGGGCCCCCTGGTGGTTCCACGATTCTATGGAAGGGATGATGCGCTTTCGCCAGCAAACCACCGAGACCGCGGGGATCGACAATACCGCCGGCTTCACCGACGACACTCGCGCGTTCTGCTCGATCCCGGCTCGGCACGATCTCGCTCGACGGGTGGACGCGAACTATCTCGGGGGCCTGGTGGCGCGCCATGTGATCGGCATGACCGACGCGAGGGAGATGGCGAGAGCGTTGGCATATGATCTTGCCAAGAGTGCATACCGGTTGACTTGATCCAGCGAGGAGAGCAAATGCCGAATCAGGACGTTCCACGCCGCACGTTTCTCAAGCTCGCCGCCTTTGGCGCCGCCGGCGTCGCCCTCACTGACTGCGCCACCGCTAACGCGATCCCAGGTGAGGCTCGCCACGCAAACGCGGCCGCGACGCCCGAGGATATCGGCCTGAAGTTGGGTGTCGCCAGCTACTCACTCCGAAATTTCTCGCGCGCCCAGGCTATTCAGATGACCAAGGCGCTCGGCACGCGGTTCATCAACCTCAAATCGGTTCATTTGCCCTATGAAGCCTCGCCCGCCGGAATTGCCGCGGCGCGACAGGAGGTCGAGGCCGCCGGACTCGACATCGTCGGTGGAGGCATGATCACCTTCGAAACGGACACCGACGAAGGTGTACGCAAATACTTCGACTACGCCAAGGCCGCGGGAATGCCGGTGATCGTCGGCAGCTGCCAGCCAGCCGTGCTACCACGGATCGAGAAGTTCGTGAAGCAATACAACATCAAGCTTGCGATCCACAATCACGGTCCGGGGGACGTGTTCCCATCGCCCTACGACGCACTGAAGGTTGTGCGGGGGATGGATCCGCGCATGGGGCTTTGCATCGACATAGGCCACACTGTGCGCACCGGTACCGACGTCGTGCGCGCTGTGGCCGACGCCGGTGCGCGCCTTCTCGACATGCACGCCAAAGATCTGCGCGACCTCAAGTTGGCGGAGAGTCAGTGCATCGTCGGCGAGGGGAAGATGCCGATTGCGGCAATCTTCCGGCAGCTCAAGAAGATCCGATATCCCGGCTACGTCAACCTGGAGTACGAGATCGACGCCGCTGATCCCATGCCGGGCATGAAGCAGTCGTTCGCCTATATGCGCGGGGTCCTTGCGGGCCTGCCGTCGTGATCGCAATCGCGAGTCACTCGCACCCATGGCTATGATTCTACGTGCGTTAAGTCCGGAGGTTCCTTCGCCCAACGGGCACTCGAGTGAGAAAGTGGACTGATCAGTCGAACAGGCCGTGGTCCATGAGCTAGATTGAATCATGCGATCAAAAGACAACGTGACGAAGGAATTCGAGTTTATCGATTCAGGGCGCAAATTCTTCTGTTCAGTGGAAAAGCCGAGTCAGGCGGCCATGCCACCGTGGTGGTGGTTCCGAGTCGACACGGGAGAGAGCACGCGCTACGCTCCGTTCGAGGCTTCGGCAAACGACACCCAACAGTCGGTTCAGGCGCGGATTATCGCCTACTACGCCGAGCTGCTCGCCATTCAGGCCCGGCCGGTACATCAGAGGCCGGTCTGGCAGCGACCGGCCCGCCCTGCTCCGACTGGATAAGTGCTTTAAGACTGAGTGGTTATCGGCGGGGCGGCGCGCGGAAGAGAGAGTGTGAACCGCGCCCCTTTCCCTTCGCTGCTCTCAACCGTTAGATCGCCGTTCATCGCCCGGGCGAGATCGCGGCTTATCGCCAATCCCAGCCCCACTCCGCTCTCCCGGTCAGCGAGGCCCTGCTTCAGTTGGATGAACGGCTCGAAGATGGTTTCGTGTTTGTCCGCGGCAATGCCGATCCCCGTGTCGCTGACCTGGATGGTGACAGTGTCCGCAGTGGCCGCGCATTCGGCGCTGATGTGACCGCCCGCAGCGGTAAATTTGATGGCGTTGGAAAGAAGGTTGATCAGAATCTGAGTCACTCGCTCGGGATCTGCGTGTGCAACGATGCTGGAGTCCCCAGCGATTCCGTCGAACACAAGTCCCTTCTGCCCAAAAAGAGGCTCGATCAGCTCGATGGCACGCGTCATCGTTTCGCAGGCCTTGACGTCGGTGAACGCGTAAGGCACACGGCCGCTTCCGACTCGCACGAAGTTGAGGATTTCGGTGATGAGGAGGGCGAGGTGCTGCTGATTGGTTTTCACGCGCGCGAAATCGGCGTGTTGCTTGGCGGTGACGGGCCCCCGCAGGCCCATGTCGAGGAGATCGATGTAGCCGCCTATTGCGTTGAGTGGCGTGCGCAGCTCGTGGCTCATCGCGCCCAGGAACGCTGTCTTCGCCCTGTTCGCGGTCTCGGCGCTCCGTTGGAGCACCAGCGCGAGGTCGTACACTTGTGCGTTGTCGAGTGCAAGCGCCCCGCGACTCGCGACGTCTTCAGCGAGTTGAACGTCCTCCCGAGTATAGGAAAGACCGCGTTGCGCGCTGACGAAGGTGATAGCACCCAGCAGCTTCTTCCGCGCAACGAGCGGCACCGTCAGAAGAGATCCAATCCCGAGCTGCCGCAGGATGTGGAGGTTGGCGGGACTATGCGCGGTAGCTGCGAGCGTAGCCTCGATGTCATCCGTGATGGCGATCGTTCGTGTGTCTCGAAGCATCGCAGGTGCGCCGAACGGATCGTCGGGCTCCGGCCACCAGCTTGCCTCCAGTTCCTGGGCGAGCTTCTGCTTTTCCGAATCCGGGTGGTAGATGCCAAGGCGGCGGATGGCGCCACCTTCTTCAAGAATGTCAACGATGCACCACGCACCGAGAGTAGGGAGCGCGAGCTTGGTGAGGGCAATCAGCGTGCTGGACTGATCCACGGATTCGGCGAGCAGGCGACCGGCCTCAGCCAGGAAAGCCGCCCGGCGACGGGCGCCCTCGGCGTCCTCCGCGAAGCCGCGCTCGCGCAGTGCGCCCAGTAGCATCTGCTCGGCAACCTGCCGCTGTAAGTCGAGCGCGGCGTCTGGCGGGGTTGACTCGCGAATCTCGATGCCGAGAGCCTCGGCCCGCCCGTCGTCGGCGATCACAGGCCACACACTGCAGTGCCAGCCCCTCGCTCCCGCCCTCGACGCGTCGACTGGCACATCCAATATCTCGACCCCACCGCTAAACGCTCGATCGAGAATTGGTCCCAGCGCTCGTCCTTCGGTCGTGGCGAACAAAGTGGCGATGGGTGCGCCTAGCACGCGAGCGTTGGCGACATCGGCCAGGCGGCAGAAGGCGGAATTGCCGTAAACGAGCGTGTGCTCCGCGCCGCGTGTGATGGCAAATGGCAGGGGGGCTTGCTGCATGTAGCGCCGCAACGCTTCCTGGATCGAAAACTCGGTCGCGAGCGCGGGAGCCGGCCGCTTTCTGGATTCCATTCGACCTATTTGCCTCGCTTTGCCTTAGCCAGTTTCGGACGCAAAGTGGGCACGCCGGTGATTATACCATCGTACTCCGTGAGTGCACCTCCAACGACCACTCCCTTCGCCGTGACCTCGTATGTCCTGAATTCATGGCTGTGGTCGCTCCCGCGCATCTTGATCACCGCCAGTACTCGCCGCAGCTCTCCCTCGATCTCGATGTACCGCTGAACGATGATCTCGTCGGTGATGAACGATACCTTCTCCGTTGTAAAGCGCGCCTCGGAGAATGCCTCGGTGACTTCCGCAGTCATGAACACCGTGACGCCGGTCGCGGTCAACGTCCCAACGAGGCGGTAGAGCGACTCCCGGAAGTCTTCGCGGAAGGTCGGGGCGAGGGCGACCTCGAACCCCGACAGCGAGTCGATGACGACGCGCTTTGCCCCGAGCCGTTCCACGCTTTCGAGAATCGCAAAGAGGGCCTCATCAACGGAAAGGTCGAGCGGGCGGAGGTAGATCACCTCCAGCTTCCCTGCATTGATCATCTTCCCGACGTCGGGATTTCGTGTGTTGGCGCGGGCAAGGTACTCTTCCGGGTACTCTTCGAATACCGCGATTACCCCGGTCTCTCCCTTCGCCAATCCCGCCACAATGAATTGCGTGGCGACTGTTGACTTGCCGCTGCCGGCGGGGCCGGTGAGCATCACCGCGTCGCCGGCAATGACTCCGCCGCCGATCATCTCATCGATCCCCGGCACACCCGTAGAAAGTCGCTCGTGCTTCGGCAGTTGTCGTTTCTGCGTCTGCTCCGGGATCCGCGGGTAGACTTGCAGCCCAGCATCCGTGATCCGGAATGTGTGCAGCCCAGGCATGTGGGCCCGGCCGCGGGTCTTTACCACCTGGAGCTTTCGAACGACGGAATTTCGATCCGTAGCCTGCGAGAGCCAGAGTATGCCGTCGGCCACAGTGAAGACGGGATTTTGCTGCTCCTCCTCGGCGTACTCGCCGAGAAGGAAGGAGGTTACTTCCCAAGTGGTCAGGTGCAGGGCGAGACGCTGAACGAATTGATCGAGGGCGAACATTCCCCCCCGCTCGGAGCTACTATGCTGGCCGCCCATTGTTCGAAATGAATCGATGACGACAATTCCCGGTTTGGCGCGCTCGGTCTCGCTAACGATCCGCTGCAGGACATCGCTCAAGTCGCGTTCCATGACCTCTGCGGTCAGATTGATAAATTGGATGGCAGATCCGGCCAGCTCAGGATCGAAGAAGCTGAACTGCCTCTGATATCGCAGCATCTTTAGTGTCGGCTCGCCGAGCACGGTGAAATACAGTGCGGGTCGCTCGACACGTGCGTTCGCGAACATTATTTGGTGCGCCAGCGTTGTCTTCCCGGAGCCGGGTCCACCCGCAACCAGATTGAATGAGTATTCCGGCAACCCGCCACCGAGGACGGTATCGAGGCCGGGCACTCCACTGGGAAGACTCTGAATTACCGCTCG
This sequence comes from Gemmatimonadota bacterium, assembly GCA_030774675.1. Lineage (GTDB taxonomy): Bacteria > Gemmatimonadota > Gemmatimonadetes > Gemmatimonadales > Gemmatimonadaceae > UBA4720. The sequence continues at coordinate 10,692 of JALYKQ010000015.1, forward strand.
CTCTTCTCCCTTCACGCTTCCTCCCGCCTGCCATCGTCAGTCGCATCACCGCCTTCGGATGCGGCCAGACTTCGCTCGATCAGTTTCATTGCCATGTCGTCTCCGATGAGTCGGCCGAGAAGCTCGACCAGGCCTACGAGCATTGACTCGAGCGCCTCGGCGGTCGCGGGGTCTCCCTGCGCCATGATAGTCTCCGCGACTCCCTCAATGTAGGGCTCCGACCGGGCGTGGAGCTGAATCTGCCCCAATGCTGAGTACTCGGTCCGCGCCTCAGCGAGCGCACGCGTGAAGAGCGCGTGACAGCCGTCAGGACCAACCCACCGCGAGAGTTCCCGATAGACATGGTCGCACGTCGCAGCCGCGGCGCGCGCGGCGGTATCGCTGCCCGCTCGTTCAGACCGACGGCTGTTGATCAAGCGGTGCGCGATTTGTTGCGCGGGGCGGGATGCGGGTGCGGTCACGCCCCAGAAGTTATCCTGAGTATACGAATATTCAACTGTGCGCCTGCGCCGGCGGTCTTCCTAGGGCGTGATAGCCACCTTGAGAACCCCATCCCGCTGATGGGCGAAGAGATCGTAGGCCTCCTCGATCTGGTGGAATGGGTCGCTGCTGGAGCTCGATCGTTCCCACCCCGACGAAGACGGCAGCCTTCATCGTCGCGGAACTTTCGCGCTTATGCACTCGCGCGTCGTGCGTCGGTTCGGCGACCCTCAACACGGGTGGATCCAACGATCGGGGGTTGGTTCACCCTCAGTTGTTCGCGAGCCATTCTTACAACGAGGGCTTCGAAGTCCACTCTCGACAGGGTTTTGGCAGACACCTCTAATCTGTGCGTGAGGTCCTTGCGCACAGAATCCTCTTGTCCCCGGGTTGAGATCGCGCCGGGTCGAGACAGCCTTCCCGCTACCTCCAATCCGTTTTTCTGGAATTGCCATCTTGCCTCACGTGGCCGCGGAGGCATCGCCGGAGCGCCGAGGCAAAATGGTGGGAGCCGGTTCGCGGCCATGCTGCGTCGCCATAGTAGGCTCCTGACAGCAATCGAGAGAAGAGCAAGGATGCAGCCAGAGGGAGGCTGTTGATAACCTCAACCGACATGGCGGCCCTTGTTGGATCGCAAAGTGCTTATGTTTAATCAGGTTCACCTAATGATCATGTGCGAGACGTTTCCACCAGCCCGCACTTCCGATCTGCCTCAATTGCGGGGCAGCATCCCGGCGCTTCTGGCGACGCCCGCCTCTCCGCCAAGGCGCTCATGAAAGACCCAGTTTCGGTTGCCGGGCTATCCGATAATTTCGTCTCGCCAGGGGACGAAGGGCTTTTTGCATACATACGCATGCTTCGCCTTTCGGTAGAGGCGAAGGTGGTAGCCGAGCAGGAGCGCGGACTCGCGCTATCCGAGATCGTCCAACAGGTGCGCGAAATGGTTCGGCTCGCGGAGGAAAAAGGCGAGCACCCGGAGGCTCTTCCTTCGCCTGCATTCCGGGCTATCTCCAGACAGGCCCTTGCCTGGTGCATGGAGGCGTATCGTCCGCCGGTCGTCGTTTCCGGTGAAGATTTTCCTCCACCCCCCGACGCGAAGGACCCGCTTCAATTGCACGGTACTTTCGCTCGCGGCGAAGCCTCCGACCGCCTTTCGGCCAAATCACCAAATCATCGAGGATTACCATGAACAACTACAAGGGGATTTCCGCGGACGACAAGCACGTAATCGTCGCCGCGCTCAAAGCCCGCGGCGCGGGAAGCTGCCCGCGTTGCAACGACAGCCAGTGGACGGTCAGTGAGTTTCTGCGAATTGACGTCCAGGCGACGATGGAGAAGGATAGCACTCAAAGAACGACCATCCCCGCCATTATGGTCGTTTGCGAGCACTGCGGGTTCATTTCGCAGCACGCCCTTCAACCGCTGGGTGTTTGGCCAACCAGCGCGCCACCGGAAATCCAACGCAAAGCACCCCGACGCGCCACCGCGTCGACAGCTTGATGTCTCCCAACGAACGGTCATGACCAAAGTCAAGAATCTGGGTTTCGATCGACGGACCCCCGACACGCCTGTCGCGGGGATAAGCATCGGACGCACCGAGTCGCTGCTTACTACTCTTGCGCTACAGAGCGCGATCTTCAACAGCGCCAACTTCTCGAGCATCGCCACCGACGCCAAGGGTGTCATTCAGATCTTCAACGTCGGCGCGGAGCGGATGCTTGGCTACACGGCCGCCGAAGTGATGAACAAGATCACGCCGGCCGATATCTCTGATCCGCAAGAAGTGGTTGCTCGCGCCAAGGCGCTCAGCGTCGAGCTGGGAACGACAATTACACCGGGTTTCGAAGCGCTGGTGTTCAAGGCTTCGCGTGGAATCGAGGACATCTACGAGCTGACCTACATCCGCAAGGACGGTAGCCGCTTTCCGGCGGTGGTGTCGGTGACGGCGCTCCGTGACGCGCAGGATGCCATCATCGGCTATCTGCTGATTGGCACCGATAACACCGCGCGAAAGCAGATCGAGGAGGAGCGCATGAAGCTCGATCAGCGTCTGCGCGATCAGCATTTCTACAACCGCTCCCTCCTCGAATCGAACATCGACGCGCTGATGACCACGGCTCCACGCGGCATCATCACCGACGTCAACAAGCAGATGGAGGGACTCACCGGGTCCACGCGCGACGAGCTGATCGGGGCGCCGTTCAAGAACTACTTCACCGATTCGGGCCGGGCTGAAGCGGGCATCAATCGCGTGCTGAGCGAGGGCAAAGT
>JALYKQ010000016.1 GCA_030774675.1 Gemmatimonadota bacterium
GATTTCCGGACCAACTGGACGGTCGCGCTCGCCTCACAATTTCCGCTTTTCACCGGCGGCCGCATCAAGGGTGAGCAAATGGTAGCGGAAGCCAATGTGCGCGAGGCGCAGGCTCGGTACGACCAACTCCGTGAGTTCGCCTCGCTCGATTCGCGCGTGACGATCAACAATCTTCTGCAAGCGCGGGCGGCGTGGGAGGCAAGCCTCGGCACGACCGAGCAGGCGAGCCGGGCCTATTCGATCGCGGAAGTTCGTTACAGGGAGGGCATCTCGACCCAGCTAGAGCTGAACGATGCCCGGATCCTGCTCGAGCAGGCGGTAGCAAATCGCGCACTGGCGGCGAGAAATCTTCAGGTTGCCAGTGTGAAGCTGGCGCTGCTGCCTGATCTGCCGCTCCAGACCACTGGTGCTACGCAAGTCCAGGCGCAGACCCAGGCGACCGCACAACAGCAGTCGCAACAGAGCAGTCAGCAGGCCGCACAGCAACAGGCTCAGGCGCAGCAATCACAGACAGGCATTCCACCACAGTAAGAACCCAGAAGAGAGCAATGATGAGAATAGATACCAGTATCCAGAGAAAGAGTGCGGCCGTCCTGCTCGGCCTGTCGGCCTTCGTTGCCATCAACGCTTGCAGCAAGGGCGACGACGCGGCTGCTGCGGAGAGGACGAAGGTCGAAACCATGGTTATTGGACCCGAGAACATCACCGTTACCGCCAACGGATCGATCATGACGGGACCATCGATTTCCGGAACGCTCGAACCGGAGCGTGAAGCGGTGCTGCGCGCACAGGTATCCGGTAGCGTACTCCAGACCTACGCGGACCAGGGCCAGGCGGTGGCCGCTGGTACCGTGCTCGCGCGAATTGACGCGTCGGGAATTCAAGACGCCTACACCTCGGCCCGGGCTGGCCTCGTTTCCGCACGGAACGCGGCGGATGTCGCGGCAAAGGATCTCGCCCGAAACCAGAAGCTTCTCGCCGCGGGCGCGATCGCAGAGCGCGACATCGATCAGTCACGCCGTGCGTCGATCGCCGCGCAGGCGGCTCTCGAAGATGCGAATTCCAGGCTCGCGAGTGCGCAGAAGGCGTATCGCAGCACCACCGTCACGGCACCCTTTAGCGGAGTCGTGAGCGAGCGTCCGGTTTCGCCGGGCGACGTCGTTCAGCCGGGGTCTGCTTTGTTCACCGTCGTCGATCCGTCGAGCATGAGGCTCGAAGCATCGGTGCCGGCCGAGCAGCTCGCGTCGATCCGGATTGGTGTGCCTGTCAATTTCACGGTCAGCGGCTATCCCGGCCGGGAATTCGTAGGGCGAATCACCCGCATCAACCCGACCGCTGATCCGACCACTCGTCAGGTGCGCATCTACGTCTCTATTCCGAACGCGGGACGCGCCCTTGTCGGCGGACTCTTCGCCAACGGGCGGATGTCGAGCGCGACGAAGATGGGACTTGTTGTCCCCGCATCTGCCGTCGACGCGCGCGGAACCGCGCCATCGGTGATGCGCGTACGTCAGGGAAAGGTGGAAAAAGTCCAGGTTCAGATCGGCCTCACCGACACGAGCTCAGAGACAATCGAGGTGCTGTCGGGCCTGCAGGCAGGGGACACGCTCCTTCTGGGAGCGGCGCAGGGAATCACTCCGGGTACAGCGGTGCGGATATCGGTACCGGTTGCGAGTCCGGTCGCAACCAGCAGCAAGGGGAGCTGACGTATGGTCATTTCAGATTTTGCCATCAAGAGACCGATGGTCACCGTCGTCACAATGGTGGCGCTGGTGGTGTTTGGTCTGTTCGCCCTGTGGCGACTGCAGGTCGATGAGTTCCCTGACATTCAGCAGCCGGTGGTCCTCACGTTCATCCCGTATCCAGGCGCATCTCCCGAAGGCGTAGAGCGGGAGATCCTGAAGCCGGTCGAGGACGCGATAAAGGGAATCTCGGGAGTCGACAAGATTTTTGGCACCGCCGGCGACGGCTATGCCCAGATCATCACGCTCTTCCTGTTTGAGAAGGATCCGCAGGTCGGGACGCAGGATATCCGCGATGCGATCTCGGGGATTCGCGCGGACCTGCCCGTCGAGATGAAGGAGCCGGTGCTTCAGAGATTCGATCCGGCAGACCAGCCGATCGTCTCGATGACGCTTGCATCGCCGGCGATGTCTCCGGCGCAGCTGACGCGCCTGGCTGATCCGGACATCACGAGCAAACTCCGCGGAATTCCCGGCATCGCCCAGGTCCAGCTCGTGGGTGGTGTGAAGCGGGAGATGACCATTCAGCTCAACCCGCAGGCACTACAGGCCGCCGGGATCGGAGTCGGTCAGGTCGTGCAGGCGCTGCAATCGCAGAACCTGGCGGCACCGGTTGGACGGGTGAACGGGAATCTCGACGAGCGCACCATCCGCCTGCAAGGGCGACTCGAGGGGCCTCAGGATTTCATGAACCTCGTCGTCGCCGAGCGTGGCGGACAGATCGTGAGACTCGGCCAGATTGCAACGGCCATCGACGGCACCCAGGAGCAGCGATCACTCGCGCTTTACAACGGAGTCGAGGCGGTCGGCATCAACATCGTCAAGGCGAAAGGCTACAGCACGACCGATGTAAGTGCCAAGATCCGGAAGAAAGTGGAAGAGATTCAGAAGACGCTTCCGGCCGGGGTAAAGATCGACATCGTGAAAGACGCCGGTCAGCGGGTTGCGGCATCTGTGCGCAACGTGGAGGAGGCGCTGCTGATTGGAGCCCTGCTCACGGTGCTGGTCGTGTTCGTGTTCCTGAACTCGTGGAGATCGACCGTCATCACCGGTCTGGCGCTGCCGGTGTCGGTGCTGGCGTCGTTCATCGCGGTATGGGCGTTCGGATTTACCCTCAACACGATGTCGCTGCTGGGCCTTTCCCTCGCGATAGGAATTCTGATTGACGATGCGATCGTGGTGCGCGAGAACATCGTGCGGCACATCGAGATGGGAAAGGATCACATGACGGCGTCGCACGAGGGTACCGACGAGATCGGGCTTGCAGTCGCGGCGACGACGTTCTCGATCGTTGCTGTGTTCGTACCGGTAGGATTCATGTATGGAGTCGCGGGCCAGTGGTTCAAGCCGTTCGCTCTTACGATCGCGTCCTCAGTGCTGGTGTCGCTGTTCGTGTCGTTCTCTCTCGACCCAATGCTGTCTGCCTATTGGGCTGATCCGCAGGTCGAGGCGGGCGAAAGGCGCAACCCGATCGCGCACGCGCTGGAGAAGTTCAACCTGTGGTTCAACCGCATGGCGATCAGGTACAAGAGTCTGATTGCGTGGGCGCTCGATCACAGGGTAGCAATGGTTCTGATCGCGCTTGGCTCCTTCATTGGGGCGCTCGCCCTTCCCGCCGTCGGGCTCGTCGGCGCCAGCTTCTTTGGCTCCGAGGATCAGTCGGAGGTCAATATCGCCCTCGAGACACCGCCCGGATCCAATCTGGCTTACACCCGGATCAAGGCTGAAGAGGCCGCACGGATGGCGCGGGCGCACAAGGAAGTCCGGTTCACTTTCACGACGCTTGGTGGAAACACCGGCGATGTGAACACGGGCAATATCTACGTCCGCATGGTACCGAAATCCGATCGGAGCATCGGGGCGGAAGACTTTGGCCGTGAACTGCGTCAGGAAGTCGGGCATATCGGCGGCGCCACAATGTCGGTGTTCACCAACGACTTCCAGGGCGCGCAGAAGCAGATCCAGCTTCAGCTGCGGGGCGGAACACCACAGCAGCTTGCTAATACCGCAGAGTTGATAGCCGAGCAGGTGAAGCAGGTTAAGGGCGCGGTCGACGTCGGATTGTCGACGAAGGGACAAAAGCCCGAGCTGAACGTCGAGCTGAACCGGGGGCTCGCCGGAACTCTGGGCGTTACGGTGGGCCAGGTCGCGCAGGCACTGCGCCCGGCGTTCGCAGGAATCAAGGCAGGCGACTGGGTCGACCCGAGCGACGAGACCCGCGAAGTGAACGTCCGCCTTGCACCAGAAGCGAGGCAGCGCGCGGCGGACCTGGAGCAGCTGCCGTTGGTCGTCACGGGTCCCGATGGTCAGCCGCGCACGCTGCCGCTCGGTCAGATCGCGACGGTGACGCAGTCGCTTGGCCCGGCGCAGATAACGCACCTCGACGCAGATCTGGTGGTGACCGTTCAGGCGAATACTTCGGGACGGCCTCTGACGGAAGTGATGAAGGACATCAACACCCGCATTGCGAAAATCACGATGCCGGCGGGCGTTCACATGACGACCGGCGGCGAATCGGAAGATCAGGCCGAGGTCTTCGGGCGCATCTTCTCGGCGCTCGGCATCGCGGTGATGCTGATGTACCTCATTCTGGTGATGCAGTTCGGCTCGTTCCTCGAGCCGCTGGCCATCATGATCTCGCTCCCGTTGTCGCTCATCGGCGTGATGCTGGCGCTCATGTTCACGAACACGACGATCAACATCATGAGCCTCATCGGAGTCATTTTGCTGATGGGAATCGTGGCGAAGAACGCGATCCTGCTCATCGACTTCGCCAAATGGGCGCGCGAGAAGGATGGGTTGCCGCGGCGAGAAGCGCTGATTCAGGCTGGCGCGATCCGGCTGCGCCCGATCATGATGACGACACTCGCGCTCATCGCCGGCATGATTCCGGTCGCTCTGGGAATCGGTGAAGGCGCAGAGTTCCGTGCGCCGCTCGGTCGAGCGGTGATCGGTGGCGTCATTACATCGACGCTACTCACCCTCGTCGTGATCCCGACGTTCTACGAGATCCTCGATGAGTGGAGGGAGTGGGTATTCAGCAAGTTCGGGGTGTACAAGCGCCGCACTGCTGAACACCCGATACCGCGGGCCGCTGGAGCTATGACGCACGGAGAGAAGTTGGAAAAGCTCGCCTGACGAGCCGACCGTCTCGTGAAGTCAGTCGTTCTCAGCTGGAGTGGCGGAAAAGACAGCGCGTTGGCATTGGACGCGCTGTTCAGGGATCCTGAAGTGGAAGTCGTCGGCTTGCTCACCAGCGTCACCCAAAGATACGAGCGTATCAGCGTGCATGGTGTCAGGCGCGCAATGCTGGACGCCCAAGTGAAGCGGCTAGGACTTCCACTGTTCGAGATTTCACTCGATCCGGCCTGCACAAACGACGCATATGAGGCGGCCTTTCATGTGGCTCTCGAGCGAGTGAGGCGCGAGCGACCGGAAGTGCGATACATCGCTTTTGGCGACCTCTTTCTCCAGGACGTGCGCTCGTATCGCGAGCGTTTGTTGGCAGGTAGTGGATTCGAGCCGATGTTCGCGATCTGGGGTCTGGACACGGCTACTCTGGCTCGCCGATTCATCGCCGAGGGTTTTTCCGCTCGGCTCGTTTGCGTCGACACCACGCAGCTCGATCCCGGGTTTGCTGGTCGCCTTTTCGACGAACAACTTCTGGCCGACCTTCCGGTGACAGCAGACCCATGCGGTGAGCGTGGTGAATTCCACACCTTCGTCTCAGACGCACCGCAGTTCAGCGCTGCGATTCCCTACCGTGTTGGAGAGACCGTACTGCGCGACGATCGTTTCATGTTCTGCGACATCGAGTAACATGTCGCGAATCGTTTCCTTCCTCCCTGCCGGAACCGAGATGGTCTACGCACTTGGTGCGGGAAACGAGCTCGTCGGGCGATCGCATGAATGCGATTACCCTTCGTCTGTCACGCAGCTCCCTGTCGTGAGCCGACCCACGCTCGACCTGGACGACTCCGCTCCGGGCGCGATCGATCTTGCCGTCGCCGAGCGCATGAATAGCGGTGACACGCTTTACAGGATCGACGAGGTCCTTCTCCGGGACCTGAAACCAGACGTCATCCTCACCCAGAATCTTTGTCGGGTCTGTGCGCCCTCCGGAGACGAGCTGACCCGGGCGGTAAGGAAGTTCGATCTGCGTCCTGAGGTGTTGTTTCTCACTCCCAGAAACATCGCCGATATCGTCGAAAATATTTTGGCTGTTGGCCGCGCCATCGGTCGATCCGCCGAGGCCGAATCGCTGATGAGCGCTCAAGAGGAGCGGCTGGCGAAAGTGCGCGCTGCTGTCGTGAATGCGCCCACTCGTCGAGTCGTTTTTTTCGAGTGGACTGATCCGCTGTTCTGTGGCGGCCATTGGGTTCCCGAAATGATCTCGCTGGCAGGTGGCAGCGATCCTCTCGGCCGCCCGGGTGAGGATTCCGTGCGGATGGGCTGGGATGATGTCGCCGAAGCCCAGCCCGAGATGATCATCGTGTCGCCCTGCGGTTACCGGCTCGAGCGCGCCGCCGAACTCGCGCGACAGATGCCCCAGATTTCAGACGCGGAAGTTTATGCCGTGGATGCGAATGCGTACTTTGCCCGGCCCGGTCCGCGGGTAGTCGAAGGAGTTGAATTGCTCGCGCACCTTTTCCACCCTGATTTCGTTAACTGGTCCCACGCCGGACGACCGTGGGAGAGAATTCACTAGCAGCCGTACCGGCTGCACTGAGTGTAGGCGCTATGTCCGAACGGGCCAAGCCAGTTCCTGAAGTCCGCCCCATCACCGTAGCGGAACGTCGCTTCGCCGAGCAGGCAGCTGCGCTGTCCGGACTCAGCCTCGAGGAACGGTTCGCCCGGATATATCAAACGAACCTCTGGTTTGACGCCGAGTCGCGCTCAGGGACTGGTTCCAATCTCGACGCAACAGCGCGGCTCCGAGGCTGTTTGCCGCCGCTACTCCACCGCCTCAACGCGCGACGCTTGCTCGACGTACCTTGCGGTGATTTCAACTGGATGAGCCACGTCGACCTCTCAGGGATCGACTACATAGGCGCCGACATCGTCGAGTTCCTGATCGAGGCGAATCGCGGGCGCTACGGGTCTCCCGTTCGGCGGTTCATGAAACTGGATCTCACGGGTGGGCCGCTGCCTCAGGCCGACGTCATACTGTGCCGCGATTGCCTGGTTCATTTCTCCTTCGCAAACATCATCGCGGCGTTTCAAACCATGAAGGCGAGCGGAGCCGAGTACCTGCTGACGACGACGTTTCCTGGTCGAAGGGTCAACAACGAGATCGTTGATGGGGACTGGCGGCCGCTCAACCTGGAGGAATCACCCTTCCTGCTTCCCGCACCGGAGGCGGTGATTCTCGAAGAATGCACTGAGGAGGGCGGAGCATACGCCGACAAAACACTGGCACTGTGGCGGGTGTCGGATTTGTCGACGCAATTGGCCGTTTAACCAATCTCGCACCCGCTCTGTGGGGTTGTTGCACTTCGCGCTGAACTAATCAGCGCCACCGCACAAATCACTATGGCCGCCGCGACGCCGGTGCGGATGGATAGTCTTTCACCCGCGATCGCCCAGCCGAGCAGCACGGCCACGACGGGATTGACGTAGGCGTAGGTCCCGAGTCGCGCCGGTGACACCTTGTCGAGCAGCCAGATATAGGATGTGAAGCCAAGCAGCGATCCGAACGTGATGAGATAAATGAGGCCTGCTGCTGATGCTTTCGAGACACCACAGATGTCGAGCCTGGAGAGCTCACCGCTCACCGCTCCCACGATGAGCAAAAGCGCACCGCCTCCCAGCATCTCCATTCCCGTTGTGAGCAGCCCCGACTGCGGGAGCTTCGCATCGCGGGACCAGAACGAGCCGATCGCCCACGATAGTGAGCCGAGTATGAGCACCAGCGCTCCCGCGAGGCGAACATCGCCCTGACCTCCAATGTTCCCCGGCCCGATCAGCACGATGATTCCGATAAAACCGAGTACCAGTCCGAGGAATACCAAGCCACTCGGACGGCGCCTCGGCGGTCTCACCCACTCGATGATCACGAGCCAGAATGGAAGGATCGAGACGAGAAGCGCCGTAAGCCCTGAAGGAACGAACTGCTC
>JALYKQ010000017.1 GCA_030774675.1 Gemmatimonadota bacterium
CCCGGACGCGCGGGGTTTTCGATCTCGACATCTACGCGAAAGCTTGCCATTTCGTCGGGCATAGTAGCTCCTGAGGGCATGCCGAGTAGTACTATATCGTTGCCGAGCGTGTCAACGCCTCGCGATCCTCGAGATCGTGCTGTTCGGAAGTGGCCACGCAGATGCCCGTCGCAACCTTTTTCCTCCCGAAACGAACTAATCAGGCATGTAGTTGCGGACCACACTCTCCCCTCCCTGCCATGCCTGCCAAATCCTCATTTCTCCTACTGCTGTCTACCACCTTCACCGCGCCAATCCTCGCGCAACAGCAAACCACAGCCTCTCCCGCAAATCATCCGCTATCCATTTCGCAGGCCGAGCTGGTAAAGCGGCTGACGACCTCGGTAGATAGTCTGGCCAGACGCGAGGAATTCTCCGGGGTGGTCGTGCTGGCAAAGGATGGCGCGCCTGTGTATCAGAGCGCTCACGGTTTCGCCGATCGTGAGCACGCGATTGCCAACAATCTTCAAACCGCCTTCAACCTCGGCTCCATCAACAAGGCTTTCACCCAGATCGCGATTCTTCAGCTCGCCGCCGCGAAGAAGATCGATCTTGATTCCACACTCGCCAAATACTGGCCGGATTATCCGAATCAGGAAGTCGCGCGGAGGATCACCATTCGCCAACTGTTGCGCCACACCTCGGGCATTGGCGGCAACATCTTCGACGCGCCGAGTGGTGGGAAGCGAAGCAACATCAGGAGGTTGCATGATTACCTGCCTCTTTTCGTGAATGAGCCACTTCAGTTCGAACCCGGAACGAAGAACGCCTACTCGAACGCTGGTTACGTCGTGCTCGGCTTGTTGATCGAGAGGTTGTCGGGCGACGACTACTATACTTACGTGCGTGAGCACATCCTCGAACCCGCCGGCATGACACGCACGGGCGCGTTCGCTGTGGATTCGCTTGCCCCGAACACGGCGATCGGATATACCCGCGGTGACGAGGACGCACCGCTGAATGCTCCCGTCCATCCGAACACTGCGGAGCTTCCCGGTCGTGGCAGCTCCGCGGGCGGCGGGTACTCGACCGCCGGCGATCTGCTCAAATTTCTGAAAGCGCTGCGCGAACACCGTATCGCGAATGGACTCCCAGCGGGACTCGGAATCGCCGGCGGCTCGGGCGGTATGAACGCAGTTGTCGAGGGCGCTCTTCCCGGCGGTTACGATCTAGTGGTGCTCGCCAATCTCGATCCGCCGGCCGCCGAGCGCGTCGCGCGGATGACGCGAGAGTGGCTCGGCGTCGTCGACGAGCGTGGGCCTGGCCCGCGAGGTCCGCGACGTTAGGCCGATCCACTTCGACGCGCTTATTTGAGATACCAGAACGGATTGACCCAGCGGCCGTCCTCGCGCACGAAGACCTCGGCCGCGACACCACTGACCGTCGTGCGTTTCCCCCAAGGCGGCTTCAATGTCATAGCGCGGTCTTCCCACTGCCCTGCCGTCCCGGCTGCCAATACCTTGGGAATCAGTCGCTCGAGAGCCACCGAGTCACCTGCGAACCACGCGCGCCAGACTGCTTCGCGAGCGGTCTCCAACTCTCTCCTTGTCTTTGCATCAACTACTTGGCTTCTCAGACCTGTGCTGGTCTGCGCTCGCATTGCCGCAGGATCCATTACGAAGAGCGCTAGGACAACGATGACAACTATGACGATCTTCGCCGAACGCTCGACAACGTCGAAGCCGAGGTCCAACGTGCTTCTTACGTCGAGCATAGCAGTTTGCCTCCAAGCGTATATAAAAAAAAGTTGCTGTTATGGATCGAGCTTGACTTGAGCCGATCCGCAAAATGGCAAAGACCGCCGTTTCCGGCAAACAGATCTGCTCTGGCTGGATCTCGAGACAAGCTGCATCCTTCCCCACAATGGTAAACGTCTCGATTGAGGGCGACCGGATTCATCTCGATGTCGAGGGCATCGACCAGCTCTGGGCGATGCGCAGTCACCTCGAATTTCCCCTGTCCCACGTTCGCGCCGTTCGCGTCGATCCCGCTGCGGCGAGCGGCTGGTGGCACGGCCTCAAGATCATCGGATCGAACATCCCGGGCATTCTCACCGCCGGCACCTTTTATCAGCAGGGTGGAATCGTCTTCTACGACGTGCACGATCCCGAACGGACGATCGTGTTGGAGCTGGATCACGAGCACTACAATCGACTGATCGTGGAGGTCGAGGATCCGGACGAAACGCGCGCGATGATCGAGAGCGCTATCGCGAGGCGTTGACCTTCGCGTTACGGGTGGGTTAGGGTTCAGCAATGACGAGGATCACTGCAATCCTCCTAAGCGTCGCCATCATCGCGTGCTCTGCCGCGACCCCGACACCCATTACCGACGTCGTCGGCACCTGGGGCGGCGACAATGCCGGCATGATCGTGAGCGGCACCGACATCCACGTCCACATCGGCTGCACGCTAGGAGATGCGGTTGGGCCAATTCTCGCGGATGCGAAGGGGCAGTTCGAGGTCAATGGGACTTATAATGTCGACGCGTATCCGGTGAACCGCGGAATCACGCACCCGGCCACTTTCAGCGGACAGATCGTCGGGCAATCGATGACGCTGACGGTGTCGCTCACCGACACCACACGGATCCTTGGGCCCGTCACGCTGGTTTACGGAAAGGAGCCGAAGATGGGGCCGTGTCCCATCTGCAGGGTGCCCAAGCGCGATCGATAAACTGCCACTGAAGACTACCTGCCGGGGGCTGTCAGCGGGCCGGCTGCTGGCTACGGGCGACTGCGAGCACCTACTTCTCTAACGCGCGTTCGATGATCTTCTGCGCTTCCGATTGGATTCGCTTAAGGTGCTCGGCTCCCCGAAAGCTCTCCGCGTACAGCTTGTAGACGTTCTCCGTCCCCGACGGGCGGGCGGCGAACCAGCCGCCCTCAGTGATTACTTTCACTCCGCCGATCGGTTCGTTGTTGCTCGGGGCGGTCGTCAGGATGCTCACAATCTTCTCGCCGGCCAGCTCTGACTCCGCGATGTCCCGCGCTGTGAGCCCGGCCAGAATCTTCTTCTGCTCGGGTGTTGCCGGCGCATCGATCCTCTCATACACGGGATCTCCGTACTGACTGGTGAGATCCCGATAGAGATCGCCTGGATCCTTGCCGGTGACGGCCGTCATCTCCGCCGCGAGCAGGCCGAGGATGATTCCATCCTTGTCGGTGGTCCATACACTTCCGTCCCGCCGAAGAAAGGATGCGCCGGCGCTCTCTTCGCCGCCGAAGCCGAGTGAGCCTGTCACCAGGCCGTCGACAAACCACTTGAAGCCAACCGGAACTTCCTTGAGAGCGCGGCCGATTCCCGACGCAACGCGATCGATCATGCTGCTGCTTACGACGGTCTTCCCGACCGCGGCGTTCGCCGGCCAGTTGGGACGGTGCGTGAAGAGGTAGGAGATCGCCACGGCGAGATAGTGATTGGGATTCAGCAGCCCCGCGCTCTTTGCGACGATTCCGTGCCGATCGTGATCCGGGTCGCACGCCCAGGCAACGTCGAACCGATCCTTGAGCCCGATCAGCCGCTGCATTGCGTACGGGGACGAGCAATCCATCCTGATCCTTCCATCCCAGTCGACGGTCATGAATCGGAACGTCGCGTCGACCACTTCACTTACGACATTCAGGGGAAGCTTATAGTCGTCGGCGATCATCCCCCAGTAGAAAACGCCGGCACCGCCGAGCGGGTCGACGCCGAGCTGGAGACCGGCCGCGCGAATCGCATCGAAGTCGATCACCGATTCGAGATCGTCGATATAGGCCCCCATATAGTCATGCCGGTGCGTGGTCGCCGCGGATTTCGCTCTCGCGAACTGGATGCGGCGCACATCCTTGAGCCCGCTCGCGATCAGCTCGTTCGCCTTGTCCTGAATCCACTTGGTGGTGGCGGAATCCGCCGGTCCGCCGCTCGGGGGGTCGTACTTGAAGCCGCCGTCCTCCGGTGGATTGTGCGACGGCGTGACGACGATGCCGTCGGCTAACCCACTGGATCGCGTACGGTTGTAGCCGAGAATCGCGTGCGAGACGACCGGCGTCGGTGTGAAGCTGTCGCGGTTGTCGATCATCACATCCACTTCATTGGCCGCCAGAACCTCGAGCGCGGAAGCGAATGCAGGCTCGGACAAGGCGTGGGTGTCGATCCCGATGAAGAGCGGACCGTCGATACCCTGCTGCTGGCGATAAAGACAGATCGCCTGGGTGATGGCGAGGATGTGCTCTTCGTTGAAGGAGCTTTCGAGAGACGTTCCGCGGTGACCAGATGTACCGAAGGCGACCTTCTGCGTTGCCTCGGCGGGATCGGGCTCGAGCGCGTAGTAGTCGGTCACGAGCCGGGGGATATTTGCCAGTATCGATTCGGGCGCGGGCTGGCCGGCCAAGGAACTGACTTTCATTTCTTCCCTGACCCTTGAAACGGCTCAGTGCCTTCGCTGAGGATGCCCAAATACTTCTCGTACGTGTACACTCGGTAGCGCGGGCGACCGGTCACTTCGTTCACAATCTTTAGCTCCTCCAATCTGCGAAGCGCTTCGATGACTGTCGGAATGGAAAGCTTGGCTCTCTTCGATAACTGGGCAGCAGTGGCTACCGGCCTCTCCTGCATCGCGTGATGTATCCGCAAGGCGGATCCGGCTGCTCGTCGGATCGACCGGATCCGCTCACGGTCGTCAGCCACAAGTGCGACTAACCGCTGCGCGGTTTTCACAGCGCTTCCCGCAGTCTCGTTTACACCGTCCGCAAAAAACCCCAGCCATTCTTCCCAGGCTCCTTCGGTCCGCACCTCGTCCAGCAGAGCGTAGTAACGTGCTCGATGCTTCTTCAAGTAGAGGCTGAGATAGAGCAAAGGCTCATCGAGAACGCCCTCCGCACAAAGGAGCAGCGTTACCAACAATCGACCGATCCTCCCATTACCGTCGAGGAATGGGTGGATGGTCTCGAACTGAACGTGCGCGAGCGCGGCCTTGATCAACGTCGGAGTTCGGGTCGGTTTATCGTGCAGCCATTTCTCGAGGTCGCTCATGCAATCACCCACCAACTGAGGCGGCGGGGGTACGAAGACAGTGGTTGAAGCCCCGGCGGCACCTAACCAGTTTTGGGTCGACCGGAATTCACCCGGATTCTCTCCCGACCCTCGGCCACGCGCCAGGAGTTTGGCGTGCATCTCCTTGAGCAAACGGTTGGAGACCGGGAATCCTTCACGAATTCGCCTCAAGCCATGCTGCATTGCGGCGACGTAGTTGGAGACCTCGGTAACGTCGTCCAGCGGTACGTCAGTCGAAGCCTCAGCCTCGAAGAGCAGCAAGTCCGACAGAGATGATTGTGTGCCCTCTATCTGAGAAGAAAGCACTGCTTCTTTTCGGACATAGGTGTAAAGGAAAAACGATGTGTCGGGCAGTAGCGTACTTACGCTGTCGAGCCGACCGAGACTGAGCAGCGCGCCATCGAGCCTGTCTCGAAGATCCGGGTCGATCACCAATGAAAGCTGGGGTGGCAAAGGCTCAGGGATAAAAGCCTTGACTGCCCTCTCGCCCACAGTCGTCGAAGACACGTAGTGACCCGTTGTTCCTCTTTTCACCAGATCTGTCCTTATTAAGGTTTATTAAACGCGGCGCCGAGCAATTTAAGGTTACAGGTTATATTTAAATTAACCTTCTGGACCTTAAGAGCAACGCGGACGTCAGTTACGATTGCCGGAGAGATCACATGGAACGCAGACAGTTTATTCAGCGCGGCGCCACTCTCGCCGGAGGCGCAGCACTCCTCGGCGTCACTCCTGCCGAGGTTGAGGCCGCACAGGTATTGGGGAACGTGCGAGGGATCGCCCCCGAGCTGCCACCGTTCCACTCGCGCTTGGCGGATGTGCCGGCACCGATCACCGAGGCTGAGCGGGCAGCACGGCGCGGCAAGGCGCAGCTACTAATGCAGGAGCTCGGCTACTCGGCCATGCTGATCGAGCCGGGCGCCAACATGACCTACTTCGCCGGAATAGACTGGGGACGCAGCGAGCGCCTGTTTGCGTTCATCCTGCCGCAGACCGGCAAGCCGATCGTCATCTCCCCCGCCTTTGAGCAGCAGCGCGCCGAGGACCAGGTCGGCGGGCGATTCGATATTCGCGTCTGGCAGGAAGATCAGAGTCCGGAAGCCGTCGTGGCCGGAGTGCTCAAGGATTGGGGCGTTACCACCGGCAAGCTGGGCGTCGACGGCAGCGCGCGCACCTTCGTGTTCAACGAGCTCGCGCTCGCCTTGCCTGCAATTCGGATGGCCACCGCCGAGGCCATCACCAATGGCTGCCGAGGCGTGAAGTCGGCGCACGAGATCGAGATCATGCGATTCGCGAATCAGATCACGCTTCAGGCGTATCGCGCCGGGTTCAAGACGCTCAAAGTCGGAATGACCCAGGCCGAGCTCACGCGTAACTTCGCGACCGAAATGACGAAGCTTGGGTTTCAGGGCGGCGTGTTCGCGCTGTTCGGCGAGTCATCGGCCTACCCGCACGGACTTCCCAAGCCGCGCACGCTGGCGGAGAATCAGGTAGTGCTGGTCGACGGTGGCCTGAGCGTTCAGGGATATCAGTCGGACATGACACGCACTGTCGTCTACGGCACGCCGTCGGCGGAGGCGCGAAAGGTGTTCGACATCGTGCACGAAGCGCAGCGTCGCGCGATCGAGTTCGCCGCACCCGGGAAGAAGTGCGGCGACGTCGACGCAGTCGCGCGCAAAGTCATCACCGATGCCGGTTACGGGCCCGACTACCGCACCTTCACCCACCGGCTCGGACACGGAATCGGGCTCGAGGGGCATGAGTGGCCGTACCTAGTGCGCGGGAGCGAGGTCGTGCTGCAGCCGGGAATGACGTTCAGTGACGAGCCCGGGATCTACCAGTACGGGAAATTCGGGATTCGGCTAGAGGACATCATGGCGATCACGGAGACAGGCGCCGAGATGATGACTCCGACCCAGACATCGTTGTCGCCAAACCTTTGAAAGGGCAACTGAAGACTACCTGCTGGCGGCTGTCGGCGGGCCGGCTGATGGCTGCGGGCTTTCCCCGACCGTGGTTCCTTTCGCCTTGGAATCTTGCGCGACTGAAAGGCAATTCAAGAGACCATAAAGCATTTTCCGCACTGTAATCGTTTGACTGATGGACGAAACAAAATCGCTTTCCGGAATGACTTTGGTGTCGCGTGCCACGATCAGGTGGTACTCAAGCTCCGAACAGGAGCTAAGAGCGTAGCCAAGGAAGCGGGCGAAATCTTTGTCGCTGTTCTTGCATCTGCCCTCAGCAATGTTTGCAGGAATGGACATCGCCGCTCTGAAAGTCTGGCTTCTGAGCGACGCGTACTGGGAGCCACGCATCCGCTTACACATGCGATCAATGGTAAGCGAAAGCGCATGCGCCTTCTGCCATACCTGCAGTTTTTTGAAGTCGGACATACTCGAAGATCGCGTCCAATCCCGCCCCCTCCGACATCTCTTTAATTCGAGCCCAAGCCCGCAGCCACAAGCCGGCCCGCCGACAGCCCTCAGCAGGTAGTCTTCAGTTGCAGTTAATAAGTTTCTTTCTCCCAGCCTACATCCGAAACAAGTAACTGTACTTCGCGAAGAAGTAATCCGAGCTGCGCCTGAGCGGCTGCCAGTTGAATCGCTGCAACAGGTCAGGATTCCCATCGGCCTCACTCCCGTAACCGAGAAACAGCACCGTCCCTGGCGTCGGCTGGTACGAGAACAGATAGTCGCCGCGGAGGAATCGAGCGCGCGATGCCGTCGCGAGCTCGCCACCAATAAGAAGTGGATAGAACGTCCGCGTCTCGTCGCGCAGATCGTCCCTCTCACTGAGGGTGTACTCGCCCACCAGGCGCATGAAGATCGAGCGCGTGAGCTGATACTCGAGCTTCACTCGGGGGATCATCGTGCGACCGGCGAGACTCCCGTCGCTGCGCCGCCAGTACGCTTGATACGCGAAGGTGCCGTCTATGCGCGCCCGGTCACTGGGCCGGACGCTCAGCCCGGCTTGCCAGAGGTCGATGTCGGCCTGCGCCCACTCGAAGAAGTTCTCGTCCTGCCCGCCAACGTACAACAGGTTCGCGCTAAAGGCCGCCCACTGCGGCGTCGCCACCGAGACCACGTAGTCGTGGTTTGTGATCCGCGGTGTGCCGACGAACGGCAGCGTGTCACCCGTCGGCGCTAGAATCTGGTACGCCGAGTAGAGTCCCCGATCGAAGCCGAATGTCTCCAGGTAGAAACCGACACCAATGTTCCAGCCGCCGCGAAGTCCTGCGTTCCCGCCGAAGTGAAGCTTCTTGTCCTGCGCGTCACCACGGTGAAGGAAATTCCGATACTGCCACGTGTCATCGAGCAGAATGTCGCCAGTCAGACTCTCGAGCATCGCGCCAGGCTTTCCGAACCGTGTCGCGTGATGATCTACCGCGCCGTGCACGATTCCAGGGCGCGAGATGAAGCCGCTCCGGGCGCGGAAGTCTTCGCTGATGCCGGTGAAGACATACCGCAGTCCGAACTGCTTTCCATTGCGCGCGAAGATTCCTTCCCAGAGGGGCGCGTTGAGCGCGACTCCGTTGGTCTTGTC
Source organism: Gemmatimonadota bacterium (assembly GCA_030774675.1). GTDB lineage: Bacteria > Gemmatimonadota > Gemmatimonadetes > Gemmatimonadales > Gemmatimonadaceae > UBA4720. Next base: position 8,619 of record JALYKQ010000017.1, read on the forward strand.
GAAGCTTCCTGCGGCCTGGAACGAAGCGCTGTAAACATCTCCGAACACCACGCGACCATCCACGTCCGCCACTCGATTATAGTCGGGGCCGAGAACGCGATCCGTGTACGCGATCCCGAGTCGCGACTGGGCGCCCAGGTCGCGCTGCGCGCGGATGACATTGTAGATCGCCCTGTCCCGCCCCGACGCCGACAGGCTTCGATCATCGGCGGCCGACAACACTCCGATGCTCGTGCCTGCAACCTTGCCGGTCAGCTTGAGCGCGGCATCCGGCTGCACGATCCGCCGCGTGTATATGAGGTTGTGCGGAGTATTGAACGCGTCCAGCCCTTCGAGGAAGAATGGCCGCTTCTCCGGGAAAAAGAGCGCCTGCCTCGGGTCGAATACCACTTGTCCCGCGTCGGATTCCACCTCGGCGAAATCCGGATTTACCGCGGCATTGAGGGTGAGGGTGTTGGTGATCCCCCACTGAACCCTCCCTCCCAGCTGCGGCGACGCATGTCCATACCTCCAACCGCTCGGCCCCGGCTCACCGGTCAGCTTCTGTGTGACCGACGGGTTTACGTCGAGCACCAATCCGCGGGAGAGTCCTGTGAGCCCGTCGAGCGTGCCGGACTGCCCGAGGAAGGACGTGTTGGCGCGCTTCGCCGGTACCCAGGAGTCTTCGTTTCCGGAGTGCTGCACCCGACGTACGATGTTGATGTCCCAGGTCTGCTCGTCGCCGGATTGGTACTTGAGGCTCTTGAGGGGGATCCGGATCTCAACCTCGTAGCCGTAATCGGTCAGCCGCCCTTTCGAGCTGAACACGAAGTCCTGACTCAGATCCGCGCCGACACGACCGGCAAGGGTCGGCGTCAACCCACCGACGAGGCTCTCTCCCTGTTCCACGATGGTGCCGTCCATCTGGACGCCGAGCGGGTTGACGCCAAAGACGTAGGCCTGCCGGCGATCGTGAAAAGTGCCGAGCAGGATCTGCACGTTGTCATCGGCTGCGATCTTGTCGCGGTCGGCGAGCGTGGCGTGCACCGCACCGTGCAGCTCAAAGCCGCGGATGGCGAAGTAAAGCGCGGTCGGCGAATACCACGCGAGCACCTGGGTGGAATCGGCGGCGGGAATGCCATCGTGTGGCGAGAACCCCGAGAATCCGGTGAGCACTGCGGCCTGCTGCCATACCGGCTCATTGAGGACGCCGTCAACGGTGACATCACCTTCAATGCGGGGAATGCGGACGTTGAGCTGATTCTCGCGCCCGTTGTAAACCGCCGGCGCGGTCATTACAGCGGCGAGCCACGCCGCTCCGAGTAGAGTGTGCATGCGCCAAGATGGTGCCGCTGCAGGGTCCACGGCAATGAGATTTGCGGGAGTTTCGTTCCTGAATGCCGAGGCTTGTGCTCGTCGGTGATTAATCGGACTTTCCAAGATGATTAACGCTGGTCCCGGAGCCAAATCGATTCTCGCGGAGCGTTACGAGCTGTTACGCGAAGTGGGACGCGGTGGCATGGCTACCGTGTATCTGGCCGCCGATCGGAAGCACGGGAGACAGGTCGCGGTAAAGGTCCTCGAGCCCGAGCTCTCCGCGGCGATCGGCGCCGACCGATTCGCGAGAGAGATAAAGCTCGTCGCGCGCCTCCAGCACCCGCACATTCTGCCGCTTTACGACTCGGGAATCGAGGATGGCGCCCTCTTTTTCGTGATGCCATACGTCGAGGGAGTGTCCCTTCGTGACCACCTCAAGCAAGAAGGGTCGCTCTCGCTGTCGGAGACTGCCGGCATCATCCGGAAGGTCAGTGACGCGCTCGACTATGCGCACGCACGTGGCGTAGTTCATCGTGACATCAAGCCGGAGAACATCCTGATGTCTTCGGGGCAGGCCCTGCTGGCTGACTTCGGCATCGCGCGCGCCGCCGCGAAGGACAACCTGGGAACGTTGACTGCTTTGGGCACTACCCTGGGCACACCCGCTTATATGAGTCCCGAGCAGGCGAGCGGCGAGCCCAATATCGACGGTCGCAGCGACCTCTATTCCCTCGGCTGTGTGTGCTACGAAATGTTGTCGGGAATCCGGCCATTCCAGGCAGAGTCAACGAGAGCGCTCCTCAGCCAGCACATCGCCAAAACGCCACCACGCGTCACCAGCCCTCGCGAAAGTCTCTCTGAGGATGTCATCGCCTCGGTGTCGAGGATTCTCTCGAAGGATCCGCTGGACAGGCCGTCAACCGCCGGAGAATTCGCGACGGTCCTGGAAGACGCGGCACACCGAGCTCGGATTCCCTCCAAGGGCGATCAGCGATTGAGGGCTCTGCAACGAGACAGAGAGAATCGAAAAACGGTGTTCGTCCTGGATTTCACCAACATCACGGGCGCGCCCGATATCGAGTGGCTTTCGACTGGGATCGCTGAAACCGTGGGCGTCGACTTGAAGAAGGTCGCCGGGATCAGAGTGGTCGGAAGCGATCCCGCCACCCGACAGCGGGTCGGAGCAGTGCGGCGAACCGGTCGACTGGACGCCGAGACCGCGCGCGATCTCGGCCAATCCGTCGGAGCCCGATGGGTTGTCTGGGGAGGGTTTCAGAAATCAGGAGCGCGCATTCGTCTCACTCCCCACTTCGGCGACACCGAGACAGGAGAGATAGTCAGCGCCGAAAAGATCGACGGTGACATGGAGGACATCTTCGCCCTTCAGGATCACATCGTGACGAGGCTCGCGGAGGTTCTCCGCATCAAGCTCACCAACGATGAAGTCGAGCAGATTGAGCGGCCCCAGACGAGCAAACTCACGGCGTACGAGCTGTACGCAAAAGGCCAGCAGGCATTTCAGTTGTTCGGCAAGGAAAGCGCGAAGATCGCGAGCGAGTATTTTCGAAAAGCGGTCGAGATCGATCCGAATTATGCGCTCGCCTGGGGCGGACTCGGTAGCCTGCTCATGCCCAAATACATCGCGTCGGGCAGCGCACAGGACCTGGACGAGGGCGTGAGCGCCCTGCAACGCGCTATGGCGCTCGACCCTTCAATGGGTGAGCCGTATGTCTATCTATCGTACATGTACGGCCGGCAGCAACGGCACGACGAGTCGATCGCGGCTGCGCGCACGGCTGTAGACCGAGATCCCGGGTCGCACATGAGCTGGTATCTCCTCGGTCTGGCGTTTGGAATGCGCGCCGTCGAGCGGGGAATTCCGGCCGACATGGCGCACGCGATACCTGCTCTGCTTCGCGCTGCGGCAATCAACCCTCAATTTCATCCGTCATTGATGATCGCGGGCGCCCTGTACATTCTGCGCGGACAGTACGCACATGCGACAAAGGTACTGGACAAGGCCGTGGCGGTAGAGAAGAGCGGAACAGGCTTCATCTTTCTCGGCTCCTATATTCAGCGCGCCGCTGTGCACACCTATTTGAACGAGCTCGACGCCGCCAAACCCCTGCTCGACCTCGCGATCCGCAGTTATCCGGGGATGGATCACGTTTACGCCGAGACACAGGCGGCCTACGCGTACTTCGTCCGTGGCGTTTTCGAAGAGCATCGTGGAAACAACGCAGCGGCGGAAGCGAGCTTTCGCGCCAGCTGTGAAATCGCCGAGTCGAACGATCATCGCCTCGCAATCGGTGCGATTTGGACTAAGTCGAAATTCGGGCTGGCGCGCACGGCTTACCGCCGAGGAGACAGGCTCGCCTCGGACTCCGCCCTTGCCGCAGCGGTGAGCATGCACGCGGCTCGACCAAGGTTCGTGTGGGGTTGGATCATGGGCTGCTCCGATGCGGAGACATTTTACGAAGCCGCGGCAGCGCGCGCGGTTCGAGGCGAGACCGAGGATTGTCTCGCCGCGCTTCGAACGGCGGCCGATTGCGGGTGGGCAGACATGAATCAACTCAACCACGATCCGGCTTTTGCGCTCCTCAGGGAGCGGTCCGATGTTCGCGAGTTGGGCTCTGAGGCAGCGTCCAGGGTGGTTTTGCCCGCCCCGGTTGGCAGCGGCGGCCTGCCAT
>JALYKQ010000018.1 GCA_030774675.1 Gemmatimonadota bacterium
ACGGTGCCGCTCTGGAAGAAGGAGGTCTACGAGGGCGGCGAGGAGTGGCTGGGGCGCGGTTCCTAACTAGGGCAGTGATATATCTGACTCACCCAGCTTCATATGAGTCCGGCGGAAGCTCCGCAAGGTAAATGGCGTCGTCGTGGAATACCTCATACGGGTCAGGCGTCCCGCTCAAGCCGAGTGAGCCATCTGGTCGAAGATACTGATGGACCCTGGCGACTTGGCGCCCACGGTCGTCCCGATATGCGATGATTTGGCTGCGTGTGCAGTACGGTTCCCCAGCAAGAGGCGGGCTAGGATGACCCTCTTCCTCGACCGTCTGAAAGAGGTCACCGTACTGAGCGCGTTCCCAAAAACCCTCTTCGTTGAAGAGGTTCCGAAGTTCCGAACGTGGTATCTCAACAATTCGAAAGTGATGTTCCATGAGCAGTCTTGACCTAGAAATCTCCTACCGCGTAGCTCGCTACCTCACCGGCGGCGAGTCGCTTGCGGACCTTCGCCGCTGGCTCTTGCCAATCGTGTGGAATCTCGCCGAGCCTGAGAACGATGAAGTCTCTCAGCTTGCGAATCGCATCGAGCTTCGCCTGGCCGAGTTTCTGAACGGCCATTGGACCGAAGACGATCTAAGGGGCATGTTCCAGCAGCTGATTCCGCTCACCGCCGGAATCGACGCAGACATGGACCCGACCATCTCTGGTACGCCGCCGTCGGAGACTTCCGAACCCGTTCGCGTCCCCGCAAGCTTCGTAGCCGCTTAAGCTAGGTGGCGCATGGACGCCACTCTTCTGTTGTGCGACGCGGCGCAGGCGGTTAACGGCAAGTTCTACATCCTCGGCGGCGGGTGGTCGATGATTCTCGCACCGGGTGTCCCAACGCCAGTCACGCTCGCGGTCAAGCTCTCCGTCCCATGGGATCAGGCGAACCGGCCGCACAAAGTCCGGGCGGCGCTCATGGACGCCGATGGTCAGGTCGTAGACCTCGGCGACGGACCCATTGAGGCTGAGGGAAACGTGGAGGTTGGCCGGCCGCCAGGACTCAAACCGGGAACTCCCCTAGACGTGCTTTTTGCACTACCGTTCGGTGCGCTCGCCTTCGAATCTGGCACCTATGCTTGGCAGCTAGAGGTCGATGGGGATCCGGTGACTAGGGAACCATTCATCGTGTTGCCAGGCAATTGAAAAGGAGGGTTCTGACATGGCCGACTCCAACACGGGAAACCCAAACACGGGGAATCCAGTGGGCGATCCTGTCGTCAACGGTTTTGAAGTGAGTGGTAAGCCGTCGGCCAATCGCACCTTCGACCGCTTTCAGAAGCTCACTTCGAAGCTCGTTCAGGTTCCCAAGACGGAACTAGACGAGAAGCGTCAGAAGGCCTAGCGGCCCGTCAGCTGCGCGTAGGTCAGACGTCGCCCCGCTACGGCGCTCAGTACCGCAGTGAAGCCTAACTAGAGGCTCAGTACCACTTCCCGCGCGCGAAGCCGCCGAAGGCGACCAGCCCGATCAGGACGATGATCAGCCCGATCCAGAAGCTCCAGAAGATGATCGCGAGGATCCCGAGGATCACGATGATCCCGCCGACCGAGATCCCGGCCCTTCCTCGATCAGCAGCCATAGCCCCTCCTCTGTGTCGGATGCGCGTCGCGGCACCCTAATGCAAACCGGTGCGGATCGCGCGAGCCGAGTTCCTAGCGGTGGCGTCGGTGAGCGAGCCGGGGCGCTTGGCCCCGCGTTTCCTGCGCCAGCTGCACGGCGGCGGCGGCATCGAGCCTGCCGAAGCCGAGCTCATGGTTCCAGGTGCCGCCGTTGGCGCTCTGCTTGAGGACCTGAGCGACCTGCCGGACGGTGAGGCGGGGGTTGACGCCCCAGACGAGGGCCGCCACGCCGGCAACCTCGGGCGCTGCGAACGAGGTACCGCTCGCCCACCCGTAGAAGCCGGCAGACGTCCACGGCAACTCCGCGCGAGGCCAGTCGGAGTCGGCGGACTCGGCGGCGAAGACGTTGTAGCCGGGCGCGGCCAGCGAGAGGTACGAGCCCGTGT
>JALYKQ010000019.1 GCA_030774675.1 Gemmatimonadota bacterium
GGTACGTACAGCTTGCCAGTCGTCTTTACTCTTTCGGCGCCGTAACACGCGGGTGCCGCTCCAACTCCAACCGCTTTCCTTCCCTCGAGGATTAACTATATGAGCAACAAGAAAGGTTTCACCCTGATCGAGCTTCTGATCGTCGTCGTCATCATCGGTATTCTTGCCGCGATTGCGATTCCGAAGTTCGCGAACACGAAGGACAAGGCGTATGTCGCAGCGATGAAGTCCGACCTGCGCAACATGGCGACCTATGAAGAGCAGTATGCCGCCGACAACGGTGGTGCCTACTTCGGTGGAACCGCGACGTCAGCGGCCCCGCTACAGGGTTTCAGCCCGTCGCAGAACGTGACGGTCGTAGTTGTGAGCGTTGCCGGCCCGCCGCCTTCATGGAGCGCGACTGCTACGCACTCGCAGTCCGCGAAAGTTTGCAGCATGATCAACGGCGTTATTACCTGCGTGTAACTTGTAGCAGATCGAGAGCTGCAACAGTACAAGCAGAAGAAAAAGGGGGACGGCGTAATGCCGGCCCCCTTTTTCTTGTTAGGGCACTTCCTCAGAGATCATTAGCCCCGAGACCAGCCGAAAGAAGTCGCCTCGCGAAATGCGCGCTCTTAAAGCCCTGTCAAATCGGCCAGCTTCCCCAATTGGACTGTCGCGTCATTCGCGATGTCTTGCCGTAACCATCCGAGATGACCGGAACCGTAGATCACGAGAATCCTGTCGTTCGGAGAGTCGATCAGGGCGACAATATTGTGATAGATGCGAATATTTCTCTGGTACCACGATGCAAGGAGATCGGGTCCTGCATACTCCCAGGGTTCTCCGTATGGCACAAAGGTGAAATACTCGGCCATGCTTCGAGCCGCCGTTGAATCCGAATTCAGATAGCGCAACATCTCGAGCACAGTGTGCGATCGCAGGAAATCGCCCTCCGCCTTGACCCTCTTGCCCGTGCTCGCCTGGAGTGCGTCGAGCTTCTCCTGGCGCCCATTGGCCTTCGCGTAATTGATTACCCGCAATAGCGGGAAGTCTCCGTCAACGTCGACCGGGTAGACCGCGCGATGGCCAAGTGCCTTCGCCAGGCGGTATCCGACCTGATCTATCTCGTTGCGCGATAGCGTGTACTTTCCCGCGACGTAGTCTGAATACTCTCGGCCCACACGGCCGCTCGTTACGTCGGATTCTACCGCAATCTTGGTCGGACGAAACTTCTTCAGGACTTCTATCAGCTGCGCGATCTCTTGCTGGCGTTTCGGCGACAGGACATCGTCGGCTTGCATGTTGTGGACATCATGTCCCGGGTTCGCCATGTGATACGTGCCTAGGACCAGGATCTCCGGGCGTGCATCCGATTGAGGTAGGGAAGCGCCTGGGAGTAGCAGCAGCGCCAGAGACAGAACAATCTTCCTCACATATCCTCCGCCATTATTGATTTAGACAATCCGCCCGGCTCTTGGACATCATATACCGGGGCACGGTTTGAACGAGGCGATTTCGGGAAGCCTTCAATGACACCGCTTCATAATCTGTTCAAGTACGCACTGATGGTGCTCAGTGTCGCGGCCTGCAGTGAGGCCAAGCAGCACAGCGCTGAGAACGACCGTTGCGATGAGGGAGACGGTGGCATCACTCTGCCGCCGGGATTCTGCGCATCCGTCTTCGCCGACGAAGTAGGCGTTGCCCGCCACCTGGTCGTCACGCCGACAGGTGATGTTTACGTCGCCCTCGAAGACGCGCGCCGGTCCAGTGCCAACTCAACCCACGTCCGCGGTGAGAACGGGCGTGGCGGGATGATCGCCTTGCGCGACACGAACGCGGATGGTCGCGCTGACATCAGGCTGCGTGTCAACGACGGCTCGCACTCCGGCATGGCATTGCGCAGTCCGTGGCTGTACTCCTCGAGCGTGGCGTCGGTTCTTCGGTACCGTCTCGAGCCAGGATCGCTCGCGCCGACCGGTGCGCCCGACACCGTCGTTACCGGGTTTCCCGACAACGGCGGACACAGCAGTCGGAGTCTCGCTCTGGACGACGCCGGACACCTCTTCGTGAACATCGGGTCGGATACGAACGCATGCTGGTACTCAGGACACGGTCTCGACCCATGTCCGGAGCTCGATGTGCGAGCTGGCATTTGGCGCTTCGATCCCACGCGACTTCACCAGGTCTACGACGTCTCACAGCGTTACGCGACCGGCATTCGCAACGCCGTTGGACTCGCCTGGAGTCCGAGCCTCCACGCTCTCTACGCCACCCAGCACGGCCGCGACGGTCTTCACCAGAGTTATCCGAAGCTGTACTCGGCCGAGAAGAGCAATGACGCTCCGTCCGAGGAGCTGATGAAAGTCGAAGCGGGAGACGACTACGGGTGGCCTTACTGCTACCATGACCGCGTGCTTGGCCGTCGCGTGCTAGCCCCGGAATATGGTGGCGATGCGAACAAAGCTGGCCGCTGCGCCGACAAAAAATTGCCGGTGCGCGCGTTTCCGGGACATTGGGCGCCTGACGGCCTGCTGTTTTATCAAGGGACCCAGTTCCCGGCTCGGTACCGAGATGGCGTCTTCATCGCCTTTCACGGGTCCTGGAACAGAATTGGGCGACAGGAAGGCTACAAAGTGGTCTTCGTTCCGTTCGCTCAGGGAGCGCCTGCCGACAGTACTGAGAGTTTCGCCGACGGTTTCACGGGACGACACATGAATCCTGCCGGCGCTCAGCATCGGCCAGTGGGATTGGCTGAGGGACCCGATGGATCGCTGTACATTTCGGACGATCAGCGCGGGCGTATCTGGAGAATCATTTACGTCGGAAAGAACTAAGGATGCCGATGATTATTCGCGACTCCGAAATAATCCTTGACAAGACTTCCGTCCTGTTGAATTTTCAGCAGCGCTGATTTTTCAGCAGGGAGGACACTGTGAAGCAGCTTGTAGTGTCGATTTGTCTGGCGGTTGGCGCATGCCCGCATCCACCTGGACAAAGCAGCCCCTACGAACCCGCTCCGCTGGCCGACCATCATCAGCACCTCTTCAGTCCAGCAATGGCCGCGCTGATGTCGTCCGCGCCGCCGGCTGCACCTGCCAAACCCATCACAGCAAACGATCTGATTCCACTGCTCGACGCAGCAGGTATCAAACGCGCAGTTATACTATCGACCGCCTATATCTTCAGCCAGCCGAGGAGGAAGGTCGAGAACGATTACGCGAAGGTGAAGGCGGATAACGATTGGACCAGCGAACAGGTGGCGCTATTTCCGGACCGGCTGGTCGGGTTTTGCAGCGTCAATCCGGTCAGGGACTATGCGCTCGAGGAACTGGCCCGGTGCGCGAAAAATCCGCATTTTCACGGGCTGAAGCTGCACTTCGGGAACTCCGTCGTGGACTACCACAATGCGCAGCACATCGAGCAGGTTCGGCGCGTCTTTAGTGCGGCCAATGGGTATCGAATGCCGATCGTCGTCCACATGAGAGCGACGATTTCTGAAAGGCTGCCGTATGGGCGTGATGAGGCGCTCATCTTTCTGAAGGAGATCCTACCTGCAGCGCCCGACGTTCCAGTTCAGATCGCGCATCTGGCCGGTGCCGGCGGTTACGACGACCCCCTCGTGGATCAGGCGCTGGCAGTTTTCGTGGAAGCGATCGCGAAAGGCGACCCTCGCACGAAGCGACTGTGGTTTGACGTGGCCACGGTCGCGACTTCGGCTGCACCACCGGAGCAGCTGGCTCTTATCGCGAGTCGAATCCGGCAGCTGGGCGTACAGCGGATTCTCTACGGGTCCGACGCGGCGACACCAGGCAACACGCCGCGCGAAGGATGGGCCACCTTTCGAAAGCTGCCCTTAACTGCCGCCGAGTTCCGGACGATCGCGAACAATGTCCCCCCATACATGCGTTGATACGATTATCCAGGTCCGCCGCCGGGCAGGAATGCTCTCACCGCATCGATCGTGTCCGCCGCGCCCGCAGTCTTGTCGGGCCGATATCCTTTCACGCGCGCGAATCGAAGCGCGACGCCGCCAGGATACTGGGTGCTGCGCTGGACCTCATTGAACGCGACTTCGACCACCAGCTCAGGGCGCACATAGACAATGTGAGCGTCGCGGCGAACTTCGCGCGTCAGAAATTCGCTGGTCTGCCACTCGAGCATCTCATCCGTCATTCCCTTGAACGTCTTGCCGAGCATGACGAAGCCGCCCGTCGCTGGATCGCGGGCGCCCAAATGGATGTTACTGAGCCAACCATTGCGGCGGCCGGATCCCCACTCGACGGCGAGCACGACGAGGTCGAGCGTGCGAGCTTCCTTGACCTTGATCCACGCCGAGCCACGGCGACCAGCTGCGTACGGGGCGGATAGTAGTTTGACCATGACGCCCTCGTGTCCGCGCGCCAGTGCGTCCTTCTGGAATCGCGATGCCTCCTCGGCATCAGTCGTGCAAATCCGCGGGACGCGCAGCGGTACGGGCGCAAAGCTATCGAGCCGCTCCAAGCGCTGAGACAGCGGGTCGTCGATGACCGCCTCTCCGTCATGGAGCAGGACATCGAAAAAGAAAGCCGTCAGCGGAAGCTCTTCGCGCAGCTTCAACACATCCAGCCGGCGGCCAAAGCGCCGCATGGTATCTTGAAAAGACAGCGGTCTTCCGTCGGGAGCGAGCGCGATGACCTCGCCGTCGAGGATGAGCTCGCGCGTTGGAAGTGCCCTAACGACCTCGACCACTTCGGGGACGGCCGCTGTGACATCGTTGAGGGCGCGCGTGTAGACGGCCACGCGCTCGTCTTGCCGGTGCAC
>JALYKQ010000020.1 GCA_030774675.1 Gemmatimonadota bacterium
TTGACCTTGAGCTCCTTCACGGTCCCCGCGGAGGGTGCCGGCACTTCCATCGTCGCCTTGTCCGATTCGAGCGAAACGAGCGGGTCTTCCGGCTTGACGGAATCGCCCACCTTCACCATGATTTCGATGATCGGAATGTCCGTGAAGTCGCCGATATCCGGCACCTTTACTTCGGTTGCTGCGCCCATGTCGCCCCCATTCAAAAAGCCTTTCGTATTCCTTGCGTGGCCGCTCACACCGTCCAGGGATCGGGTCGCTCGGTATCGAGTCCGTACTTCTTGATCGCCTGATCGACGACCTCCGGCTTGATCTCGCCGTCGTCCGCCAGCGCCTTCAGCGCCGCGACCGCCACGTAGTACCGGTTGACCTCGAAGAACTTGCGCAGCTTGACGCGATAGTCACTGCGACCGAAGCCATCGGTGCCCAACACGACGTAGCGCCGCGGAATCTGGCCGCGCACCTGATCGGCGAAGCTGCGCATGTAGTCGGTCGCGGCCACGACCGGTCCGACGTGGCCCTCAAGCGTCGTTTCGAGGTAGCTCTTCCGCCGCGGCTTCGACGGATGCAGCAGGCTCCAGCGCTCGGCACTCATGCCGTCACGGCGCAGTTCGTTGAAACTCGTCGCGCTCCAGATATCGGCGGTGACCTTGAAGTCGTCACGCAGTAGATCAGCGGCCGCCATCACCTCGCGCAGGATCGTGCCCGAGCCTAGCAACTGCACGCGCGGTCCTTTGCCGGGTTTGCCAACTGAGGCGCCTTCCTGCAGCAGATATAGGCCCTTGACGATCCCCGCCTCCGCGCCCTCGGGCATGCCGGGATGCGGGTAGTTCTCGTTCATCAACGTGATGTAGTAGTAGACATCCTCTTGCTCCTGATACATTCGCCGCATGCCATCACGCACGATGACGACCACCTCGTAGGCGAAGGTCGGGTCGTAGGCGACGCAGTTGGGAATGGTCGACGCCAGGATGTGGCTGTGACCGTCCTCGTGCTGCAGGCCCTCGCCGTTCAGCGTCGTGCGTCCGGCGGTACCGCCGAGCAGGAAGCCGCGCGCGCGCATGTCGCCGGCGAGCCATGCGAGATCGCCGACGCGCTGCAGGCCGAACATCGAGTAGTAGATGTAGAACGGGATCATCGGCAGGTTGTTCGTGCTGTAGGACGTCGCCGCCGAAATCCACGAGCTCATCGCGCCTGCTTCATTGATGCCTTCCTGCAGCACCTGGCCCGCCTTGTCCTCACGGTAGTACATCAGCTGATCCGCGTCCTGCGGTTTGTACAGCTGCCCAACCGACGAATAGATGCCGAGCTGGCGGAACATCCCTTCCATTCCGAACGTACGCGATTCGTCAGGGACAATCGGGACGATGTGCTTGCCGAGCGCCTTGTCGCGCAGCAGCGTGCCCAGCATCTGCACGAAGGCCATGGTCGTCGAGATCTCGCGGTCCTCGCTGCTTTTTAGCAGCCGCTCGAAATTCGACAACGGTGGCGCCGGCAATGCCGTTGTCTTCCGGCGGCGCTGCGGCAGGTAGCCGCCAAGCGCGGCGCGACGCTCATGCAGGTACTTCTTCTCCGGACTGCCGTCGGCGAGCGTGATGAACGGCATCTCCGCGATCTTGTCGTCCGGCATCGGGATGTCGAATCGGTCGCGAAACTGCTTCAGCGCCTCCTGTGTCATCTTCTTCGCCTGATGGCTGATCATCTGCCCTTCGCCCGATTCGCCCATGCCGTAACCCTTTACCGTCTTGGCGAGAATGACGGTCGGTTGGCCCTGGTGCTTCACGGCCGCGGCATACGCTGCGTAGACCTTGAACGGATCGTGACCCCCTCGACTCAACTTCCAGACCTGCTCGTCATTCAAGTCGGCGACCAGCGCCTTCAGTTCCGGCGTGTTGAAGAAATGCTCGCGCACGTAAGCACCGTTCTTGCTCTTGAAGTCCTGGTACTGGCCATCGACGCACTCTTCCATCCGCTTCAGCAGGAGGCCCGCCTTATCCTTCGCGAAGAGCTTGTCCCAACCGGAACCCCATACCACCTTGATCACGTTCCAGCCGGCGCCGCGAAATACGCCTTCGAGCTCCTGGATGATCTTGCCGTTGCCGCGCACCGGCCCGTCGAGCCGTTGCAGATTGCAATTGATGACGAAGATCAAGTTGTCGAGATACTCGCGCCCGCCGAGCGAGATCGCACCCAGCGATTCCGGTTCGTCGCATTCGCCGTCGCCGAGGAACGCCCACACCTTGCGGTTGTCGGTCTTGGCCAGACCACGGCCCTCGAGGTACTTGAGGAAGCGGGCCTGATAGATCGCCATCAACGGACCGAGGCCCATCGACACCGTGGGGAACTGCCAGAAATCGGGCATCAGCCACGGATGCGGATACGAGGGGATTCCCTTGCCTTCGCTTTCCTGGCGATAGCCGAGGAGCTGGTGCTCGGTCAGACGCCCTTCGACAAACGCGCGCGCATAAATGCCGGGCGACACGTGACCTTGCACGTAGATCAGGTCGCCGCCGTGGGTGTCGGTCGGCGCATGCCAGAAGTGCCCGAAGCCGATGTCGTAGAGCAGCGCCGACGACTGGAAGCTCGCGATGTGGCCTCCGAGTTCCGACGACTCCTTGTTCGCCCGCAGGATGATCGCCACCGCGTTCCAGCGGATCGCCGCGCGGATCTTGTGCTCGGGTTCGCGGTTACCAGGGGACTTTGCCTCCTGGTCCGGCGGGATCGTGTTGCGGTAGGGCGTGGTCGCCAGGAACGGCGGCATCGTACCGGTGCGCAGTGCTTCGTCCCGCAGCATACCAAGCAGATACTTGGCCCGCTCGGGTCCCGCATGCTGCAGAACTGCGCGCAGCGAGTCGACCCATTCCTGGGTTTCCACCGGATCGTGGTCGTTCAGGATGCCCATGCCCGTACTCCTCGTTGGATGTCGTTTTCTCAGGCAACGCCGGACCGCAATGCTGCCGGCGCAATGAAGTTCAGTCCGACGGCAACCCCTGTACCCGGAACAGTTCTTCCAGGTGCGGGCTCATCGGCATGTTGAGGCGCACGCCCGAAGGCAACGGTTTCAGGAACCACCGCTCGTAGATGGCGACGATCTCCCGGCTCCCTGCGAGCTTGTGGAACGCGCGTTCGACCACCTCGGCGAATTCGGGGTCATCCTTGCGAAACATCAGCGCATAGTCGGCGTAGGTGAGGAAGTCGCCGACCACGCGGAAATCCGCTGCGGCCTTCTTTTCCGCGACCATCCCGTACAGCTGCACGTCGTCATTGGCGAACGCATCGGCCTTCCTCGTGGCGAGCAGCTGAAACGATTCGCCGTGGTCGCTGCCGAACACGAATTTGATCGGGATGTTCTGCCGCTGGGTGAGCTTTGGTATCGCAGTCTCGTGCACGGTGCCGCGCGTCAGCACGACCGTTTTGCCGGCCAAATCGCGGAAATTCAGGATGCCGCTGCCGCGGCGCACCAGAAGCTTGGTGCCGGTCACGAACATGGTCGGCGAGAAGGCGGCGACCTTGCGCCGCTCGACGTTGTTCGTCGTGGAGCCGCACTCGAGATCGACGTCGCCGGAGGTCACGAGGTCGAAGCGATTTTCGGGGGTTACCGGACGCCGGATGACCCGGACGTCTTTTCCGAGTTCCGCGGCGATCTCCTCGACCACGATTTCGCAGAGGTCGAGCGAGTAACCTAACGGCTTTCGCTGGGCATCGAGGAACGCGAAGGGCGGGGAATTCTCGCGATAGCCAATGCGTATTTCGCCGCTATCGTTGATCTTCTTGAGCGCTCCCGTGTAAGGCACCGCGAAGGAGGCGTCGCGCTGCTGCGCGTTGGCCGGTTGAACCAAGCACAATGCCAGTGCTGTCGCCATCGTCGCCGTGACGAGTCGCGAAAGCACAAGTGACCGAATCGTGGCGTTTGGGCGCACGAGGGCCGCGACCGACGCGGACGCTGTGCGGCCATGCATGCTCATCATGGATTCCTCCCCCTTC
>JALYKQ010000021.1 GCA_030774675.1 Gemmatimonadota bacterium
GCTGAGGGGGATCGAACCCCTGACCTCTGCAGTGCGATTGCAGCGCTCTCCCAGCTGAGCTACAGCCCCGCGCGAACGCGACGGACTGTCCTCGAACCGGTCGGGCTGATCCGTCGCACCGGATCAAAGCAAAAGCCCCGCGGAACAACGCGGGGCCGCTCTTACCTGAAGCTAGCGGATCCGCGCCTGAAGTCAAGACCAAACAAAGTCTCAAGCCTGTAACCCTATGCCCGGCAGCAGGATACCTACCGGGCATACGGGATAGGACGAACGGCTGCGCGAATGGTAACATGGCTGAAGTACTGAACTGAGAAGAGAGCTGCTACCCCATGTTAGCTGAAAACGCTCACCGCTTCGCGCTTAACTGAGTCATGACAGACTGCTTCACTTCCATGATACGGCAACGCTCTGCCCTCCCGCCGTCATTGCCGTTAGCCGCTTCCCCTTCCCGCTTCCCGTTAGCCGTTGGCCGTTGGGGTCACGATATATTTACGCCCGCATGTCGCTCGCCCTTCGCTTTCTCGGCACCTCCGCGTCACGCCCCACGGTTGAGCGCAACGTCTCCTCGCTCGCGGTGATCCGTGAGGGCGAGACACTCATGTTCGACTGCGGCGAAGGCACCCAGCGGCAGATGATGCGTTACGGGATCAGCTTCGCGCTGTGCGACATCTTCTTCACCCACATGCACGCTGATCATATGCTCGGCCTCACCGGGCTGTTGCGTACACTAGGGCTCCAGGGCCGCACCGAGCCCATGAACCTCTACGGACCCGACGGCTGCGAGAAGTTGCTGTGGCGCGCAATCATGCTCGGCAGCGAGAAGCAACCGTTTGAGATCAAAGTCATCGAGCTCACCCCCGACACGCTCCTCAAGCGCGGTGGATACTCCATTATCCCGTTTCCGGTAGACCACGGTGACAGAATGGCGATCGGCTATCACATCGCCGAGGAGACCCGCCTCGGCAGATTCAATCCGGATAAGGCGCGCGAGATGGGAATCCCCGAAGGGCCGTTGTGGGGAAAGATCCACAAGGGCGAAACCGTGTCGCTTCCTGACGGGCGAACGATCAGGCCCTCGGAGCTGGTTGGCCCAACGCGTCCGGGGCGCCGCATCGTTCTGACCGGTGATTCGCGGCCTTCGGAGGGAACGATCACTGCGGCCAGTGGCGCTGACATACTCGTCCACGAAGCCACCTTCGCCGACGAGGAAGCTCCGCGCGCGCTCGAGACCGGTCACTCGACGGCACGCGAAGCGGCAGAAGTCGCGGCCAGGGCTGGAGTGAAAAAACTCGTGCTGACGCACGTATCGGCCCGCTACTCACGCGACACGTCGGAGCTCGAGCGCGAGGCTCGCGAAGTTTTCCCAGCCACGGTTATCGCGCGCGACGGGATGGAGATCGATGTTCCGTTCGAGTCTACTGCCGCGGACTAACGCTTTGGATTCGGATTCGTTGCGCGGTCGGTCGGCGCGGGTATCCTCTGCGGCCGCAGTCCTCGCTTGCCGCTGCGCCTTCGGCTTCGCCGCACCGCGCCGGGACGGCGCTAGCTCCGGATAGCGGCCTACGAGGACACCCTCACCTCCCTCCCAATCGAGATCTGGTCCGAGCCGCGTCGCGGCGCGATGTCGCGCGGGAACTCAGCGCTGATGTGATACACGAACGGGGAGTCGGAGGGGGTCCTCGTAGGAGGCACCCACTTGGCGACAAGGAGACCGGCGACCGAGCAGAGCGAGGGAGTGTTGTTAGGGGCTCCGCCCGAGCCAAGTGCTGCCGACGAAGAGGACCCCCTCCGACGACCCGGCGCGACGATCCAGAACAAACGCGCCTAGGACGCGCGGTCGACGATCGTGAGCGGGTTCGACACCAGCATTGACCGACGGAAGAGCAGCTGCAGCTTCTCCTCTGTGAGCGACTGCATGACTTTCTCGCTGGTGACGCGCGAGGTGACGCTGCGCGACTCGGGCCCGCTCCAGATGTCCCACGCGTAGCGGTCGTTCCGCGCGGTCTTGCCGCCCGGATGATGAAACACGATCATCGCGTTGCTGGCCCCCGGAACTTGAACCTCGACGCCCCAGTTCGTCCCGTCCGGGCCGCGAAACGGTCTCATTTGTCTTGCCATAAGTTCGCTCAGTGAGATGCGACGGCAACTGGATGCAGACGTTGCCGGCCCACGAATCCCGCGTCGATCTCGTGCCAGTACAACACGCTCGGCTCGCCCAGCTTCCAGCAATAGTAGACCTCGCGGCCATCGAGCTCCCCGCGAAAATCTACCAGGCCCGTATCCATCCCTTTGCAGCTGACGCCGAGGTCGCTCAGCTCCCGGATGTAACCCTCGATGTCTCGGGCGAGACGCTGCGCTTCCATCTGGAGGAGCTCCGCGATGGCGTCGGGATGCTCCGGAGTGGAGCCGACAGTCGCGAGCTCGAACTCCCGGACCTTGTCTTCCCAGAGCTCGTGCTCGCGCACGAGGTCGGCGACGATCTTGCTCACCAATGGCAGGGTACGGTTGGCTTCTTCTACGGTGAAGATTCGATCCATAGCTCTTACTGTGGTTGGTTGGCGCGCGGTGGTCAAGTGGTCATGAGGCTGATGCGCTATCAGCTTTAGTCAGCTATCAGCGGGCAGCGTGTTCAGTTGCCGTTGCAGTTACCGCAGAGTTCTCCTCTCCGAGATTCTTTCCTGAAGCCTTCTCTGCCTCCTCTCCCTTGCGGCATTGTACCGCCTGATCTCCTCCGGCGTCTCCGGTTTGAGCGGCGGCACCGGGACCGGCTTCCCGTTCCGATCCACCGCGACGAAGGTGAGATAGCACGAGTTGGTATGCCGCCTAACTCCCGTCAGAAGATTCTCGGTCTCGACCCGCACGCCAATTTCCATTGAAGTCCTGCCCACGAAGTTGACGCTCGACCTCATGATCACGAGGTCGCCGACATGGATCGGCTCTCGAAAATCCACTCGATCCACCGAGACTGTGACGCACGCCAGGCGCGCGTGACGGATCGCCGACACCGCGGCAGTCGTGTCCATCATCGAGAGCACCACTCCGCCGAAGACGTGACCGAGCACGTTGGCGTGCTGCGGCATCATCAGCTGAGCCGTGTCATGCTGGGTCTCGCGCACGGGCCGCGCGTTATCCGCTGGCGAGCTCGGGGCGCCTTCCGAGTCGGGGCGGGCTTTAACTGATCTGGAATCATTCGCGCCGCGCTGGGGTTTCGACGGGCTCACGTTTGGCGTCCGGCCGCTTTGTTCAGCGGCGACTTGAGTTTGAGATTCTTCCGCGACACCTGTTGGATTCTCTCTCCGTAAGTGGTCGCGTCGTTGAACGCCCGTGCCAGCGCGTGTCTCGTCTGTGCGTCGACCGTCGGCTTGTCGAGCCAGAAGATCTGGACGAAGCTCGAGGAGACCATCCCCAGCTGCCACTCGCGCCCCCGGTGATCTCTCATCGCCAGCGCGTTTGCCTTATGCACTGAGTCGTAGTGGGAGATGACATCGTAGCCATCGTGTCTCCAACGACGATTGGCCAGGCCGCCCTCGCCTGCTGCCTCCTGAACCGTCGAGTCGCGAAGCATCCGGTCGAGTCGGACCGACTTTCCAGTCCGGAGATCGATGACCGTCCGGGTAGTATCGTCCTGACTGTGATCGTCGGCCCGTTCAATCGCCAGCCGGTGCTCGAGCGCGACGTACGGTCCAAGCACGTTTAGAATGTCTGTCTCTCCAACTGCCGATACGTCGATGTCATCGTCGGGATCGTCCTCCGGGCCAAGGACGGGTGCCTTGGGATGAAGCTGCCGATAGTCGGCCGCCATCCGGACGATGGTGGTATCGTCGTAGATCATGGCTGAGTCGCCACTCGCCAGGTCCCTTCGGAACACTCGCTCTCCACTGAAGAGCGCCTTGGGATAGGAACGATCGATCTCCACCACGTAGACTTCGTAGTACCGGCCGGCAGTGCGCGCCAGGATCAGCGGTGATCCGCGGATGCGAACGCCGGAGTTGTCACTGCGGACCCAGTAGGTCTGGTCTCCAGCGGAGACCAGAAACTCCGCCGTCGGGGGAGGCGGCGGTGGAAGCGCGCAGGCCCCGGCGAGAACCAGAGTCAAGGCGGTGGTGTATCGCATCGAAGCAAAATATACCGGATTAAGGTGCAAGGTTTCTCGCCGTTGTTGTTAGATTCTACGTCTCGTCCTCTCCATACATAGAAGAATGAACCTCCGGAAAATCACGCTCGCGATTGTCGCGGCGGCGGCAGCGTCGGGGCTTGCCTGTACTAGCGTGCGTGACGCGTCGGGGAAGAACGCGCCCAATCAGCAGTCAACACCCGTGCCGCAAAGCGCCGGGTCGAATGTCCCTACCGAACCAGACACGGTTCCAGCTGTCAAGCCCAAGACTGACACGACCAAGGTGGGCGCCGCTGTTCGGCCGACGCCGAGGGACACCACCCCGGTGAGCGCTGGCGTTCATCCGACGCCGCCGGTGCTCGACTCTCTCATCAAGGGCACTCTTCCCGCGCGCGGACTTTATGTCTTTCGGTACGCGGCCAACCCGCGGCGAATGAAGCATCTGCTCGAGATTGCCGACTCGACCGAGGTCAACGCATTCGTGATCGATGTGAAGGACGAGTTTGGTCTCAACTTCAAGCCGGCCGATCCTCTATTGAAGAAGAATGCCGGGTCGCAGGCCAACCTGACCTCTCTCGGCGCCCTCGTCGATACGATCCGTGCTCATGGCATTCTGCCGGTCGCCCGGATTGTCGTATTCAAGGACTCGGTAACCGCGCGCAACAATCCCGATCATATCATCAGAAAGCCCGACGGAACGGCGTGGCACGACAAGAAGGGCCAGACGTGGGTGAATCCGTACGCGAATGCGGTTTGGGAGTACAACTTCCGTGTCGGCGAGGAAGCGATCAAGATGGGATTCGGAGAGATCCAGTTCGACTACATCCGCTTCCCCGAACCGTACAAGAGCCTGCCGCCGCAGGTTTTCCCGGAGCAGAACGGGCGCACCAAGCCTCAGGTGCTGGCAGAGTTCCTGACCGCCGCGCGCCAGCGATTTGCGAAGATGGGCGTACGAACGACGGCCGACATCTTCGGCCTCGTCACGACCGTCGGTGGCACCCTCGAAGTCGGTCAAAGGTGGGAGCCGATCTCGAAGTCGGTGGATGTCGTGCTGCCGATGGTATACCCATCGCACTATCCGCCCGGATCATTCCAGCTTCCGCATCCCAACGCCTCACCATACGATGTGATTCACATCGCAATCTCGCGCGCGCGCGAGCGCGATCAGAAGCTCGGCATCACGAGCGAGCACGTGCGCCCCTGGCTGCAGGCGTTCAGCATCGGCAATCCGAAGTATGGACCGCACGAGCTCGAGGAGCAGAAGCGCGGTGTGTACGACGCCGGCTACGATGGCTGGGTGCTGTGGGAGCCCGGTTCGAGGTACGACAAGTTTCTTCCTGCGCTCGAGAAGACCTACGTGTCTCGGAAGAAAGTGCCTCCGGTTCCGAGGCCAGCCAATCGATTGGACTAAGCGCTGAAACTGAGAACTACGCTGCTGTCCGCTTCAGCGTAGTTCTGAGTTGCAGTTAAGCCATTCCGGACTCGACTACTATATTATGCCCGATGCGCACCACCGCCTCGATCTCCGGAATGACTTGCGGGCACTGTGTCCGCGCGGTGTTCACCTCCCTCGCGGGAGTTGCGGGAATCGATCGTGCTGACGTCTCCATCGGCAAAGCGGTAATCGACCACGACGGCAGCGTAACGCCTGAGCACATCCGCGCCGCCGTCAAGCTCGCCGGTTACGACGTGACCGACATCAGGATCGACCGGTCCGCGCTTCCGCTCGCGCCGTGAAGCCCCCGTCTTACAATCAGCAGGTGGATGTGGAGCAAGAGCGGTCGCTTGCCGTTCTGCTCGTGCCGGACATCCTCGTGATGCTCGAGGAAACTCCGGAGGCGATCGCCGCCGAGACGGAGGAGTTGCACGCAAAGGACCTGGCGACAGTCGCGGAAGCGCTTCCGCAGGAGATGGTCGCGCCCTTCCTGTCCGCGCTTCCTGTCGACCGCGCTGCTGATGTTCTCGAGTACCTGAACGAGGAGCTGCGCACCGAAGTACTCGAGACGATGAGCACTCGGCAGGCGGCCGAGCTCGTCACGGAGATGACTCCGGACGACCGCGCCGATGCGCTCGAAGACCTCGAGGAAGAAACGACGGAGGGGATTCTCTCCGAGATTCCCGCCGCCGAGCGCGCCGAGACGGAGAAGCTCCTCGCCTACGAGCCCGACACCGCCGGTGGATTGATGACGACGGAGTTCGTCTCTGTCTCGCAGGACACGCCGGTGGACGAGGCGCTGGCGGCCGTGCGCCGGATCGCGAGGTCGGAGCGCCGTGAAGCGATGAACACCATCTACACGACTGACGCCGCCGGACGGGTGCAAGGCGTGATGTCGCTGCGCGAGCTGCTCGCCGCGCCCGACGGCGCAAAGGTCTCCGACATTGCGTGGCAGGAAGTGCAGACTGTTCCGGTTACGACCGACCGCGAAGAGGTGGCGCGACTGACGCGAGAGTATGACCTGGTGGCTGTGCCCGTCGTCGACGACAATGGCGTGATTCAGGGAGTGGTAACGGTTGACGACGTAATCGACGCGCTCGTCGAGGAGCACACCGAAGACGTGCAGCGTTTCGGCGGAATGGAGGCACTTGATCAGCCTTACACCCAGATCGGGTTCCTCTCGATGATCGGCAAGCGCGCGCCGTGGCTCGCCGCGCTTTTTCTGAGCGAGATGCTGACGACGACGGCGATGGGACACTTCCAGGGCGAGCTCGAGAAAGCAGTGGTGCTTGCTCTCTTCGTCCCGCTCATCATCAGCAGCGGTGGAAATTCCGGCTCGCAGGCCACATCGCTCATTATCCGCTCGCTGGCGCTGGGCGAGATTCGGTTACGCGACTGGTGGAGGATTGCCTTGAGAGAGCTGCCGTCAGGCCTCGTGCTCGGCGCAATCCTCGGGCTGATGGGCGTCTTCCGAATCCTGCTCTGGCAGCGTCTCGGACTCGCCACCTATCCGCACCCGAATCTCCTCGCTCTCACAATCGGCGTAGCGCTGGTCGGTGTCGTCACGTTCGGTTCGCTCGCCGGCTCGATGCTGCCGTTCGTGCTGCAAAGGCTCGGGTTCGACCCAGCGAGCGCGTCTGCCCCCTTCGTCGCTACACTCGTCGACGTTACCGGGCTCAGCATCTACTTCTACGTGGCGCTGCTGATTCTTAGCGGGACTCTTTTGTAGGTTCTGCTTGCTGCCCCGAGCCAGACTGCTACTGTGTCGCGCCTACTGTCGCGGTAAGTGGATCCGGAATAGAGCCTCCACTTCCCGTAGGGCGCCGCCTTGTCTTGTCGAAGTGCGCCACGCTCGGCACGATCCCCTGCTCGAGCCAGGCGTGCTCTCCCCGCAACACTTCCATCGCGACCTTGTAAAGCGCGGGATCGTTCGGCCCGAAGAGGTGATCAAAGTGCGCCTTGATCCTGTCGCGCGCTTCCATGCAGAACGCATCGGCTAACGTGACAGCTTCGGGCCGGCCCTGCTTCGACAGCATTTGCGCTCGCGTGCACGCCGCCGACATCGCGAACAGCTCCGCTCCGATGTCCACGGCCCTGAACAGAACCATCTGCCTGCGCTCGAGCTTGGGGCCGAAGCGGACCATCGCGTGGAAGATCGACCGGCCGAGGTGACGCGTCGTCCTCTCGATGTAGCGTACGTGGCGCGCGAGCTTCCCGAACTCGCCGTATCTCTTGAACCTCCCCGCGTTGAGCCAGCGCGAGGGGTACCACGTCAGGTAGAACGGGGTCGCATTGGCCATCGCCGAGAGTTTTTCTTTGAAGGTCGACTCGGGGTTGACGATGTTGAAGGCGAGCTTGAAGTGATGGTCGACCGCTTCGCGCGCGATGAACAGGCGCATGATCTCCGACGAGCCCTCGAAGATGAGATTGATGCGGAAATCCCGCATTGCTCGCTCGATCGGGATCGCCGGCTCACCGCGCCGGGCAAGCGATTCCGCCATCTCGTAACCACGTCCGCCGCGGATCTGGAGCGTGTCGTCGATGATCTTCCAACCGGCTTCGGTGTTGAACAGCTTGGCGATCGCCGCCTCGAGCCGGATGTCGTATCCGCCCTTCTCGTAGAGCGCGGCCGACAGCTCGGCCACCGCCTCCATCGCAAAGGTATTCGCCGTCATGCGCGCGATCTTCTGTGCAACAGCTTCGTGCTTGCCGATCGGCTGACCCCACTGCACCCGCTCGTTCGCCCACTTGCGCGTGATCGAGACCATCTGCTTGCCCGCTCCGGCACAGCCAGCGGGAATGGTGAGTCTGCCGGTGTTGAGCGTGACGAGTGCGAGCTTCAGCCCCTTCCCCTCTTCGCCGAGGACATTTTCGCGTGGGACCTTGACGTTGGTGAATCGAATGACGCCGTTCTCGATTGCCTTGAGTCCCATGAAGCGCAAGCGATGCACGACTTCCACGCCCGGCATCGATGATTCCACTATAAACGCGGTGATCTGCTTCACGGGTTTCCCCTTGATCACTTTCTCGGGCGTCCGCGCCATCAACACGAACAGCTCGGCGCGCGTTCCATTCGTGCACCACAGCTTCTCGCCGTTGATGATGAAGTACTTGCCGTCCTCCGTTGGCGTCGCTGTGCACCGCATGTTGGCCGGGTCGGAGCCGGCATCGACTTCGGTGAGCGCAAACGCTGAGATCGCCCCCTTGGCGAGTCGCGGGAAATACTTGCGTTTTTGTGCCTCGGTGCCGAACAACTTGAGCGGTTGAGGCACTCCGATCGACTGGTGGGCGGAGAGGAGGGCCGTAAGCGATCCGTCCTTTGATGTCACCAGCTCGATCGCGCGGATGTAGCTCATTTGCGACAGCCCCAGTCCACCGTATTCCCTCGGGATCTTGATCCCGAACGCGCCCATGTCGCGGAGCTCCTGGACCAGTGGCTCCGGGATCTCACCGGTGCGATCGATCTCTTCCGAGTCGACGCGCTCCATGAAGGCACGCAGCTTGTCCATGAACGGCTTGGCGCGCGCCTCTTCGGCTGTGTCCGCCGCGGGGTGCGGATGGATCAGGTCGAGACGGAACCGGCCGAGGAACATCTCCCGAACGAAGCTGGGATGCGTCCACTCGGTCTCGCGCGCGCTCTCCGCGACGTCGCGTGCTTCCTTTTCGCTGGCCGTGCCGACCGATATCTCGCTCATGTGCGCCTTATGAAGATCACCAGTCCAATAATAGAGATCGCCGCAAACGAAAACCACTGGATAGCGTAGTTGCGGTGGGGGCCTTCGTCGAGCGGCGCAGGCTCGATTCTGGGCGGAACGCTCGAAGAAACCGACGAATCGGTGAGAACCACGTAGTAATTGGCGATCGGAAACGGGAAGAGCTTCAACAGCTCGGCCCGGTTCAATCGCCGGAATGAGCGAGGTCGCTCTGGGTTGGGGGGCGCGAACGGCCCCTTGGTCGGAAACGTTTCGACGAACCCGTTGCCATTCAGGGTGTCGGCTTCGAGCCAGGGTTTCGTGTCAACCGTCATCCCATCTGGCGAATAAACCCATCCCCGATTCACGAGCACAGCGGTGTCTTTGCCCGGACGCAACACCGGAGTGAGAATGTTCACGCCGGGCGATCCATTGCGACCGCGGAGCGTCAGGATGATCTCCTGACCGTGATCGTAACTCCCGCGGAGGTGCACTCGTCGAAAATGCGCCGTCGCTGTGTCCCGCGGCAGCGAGTCGAGCTCGACCTCAGGGGCGCTTCGCCGCGCCGCGAGGACGGAGTTCATCTGACGACGCGCGGCAAGCCGGCGCAGCTGCCAGAACCCGAGCGAGATGCAAATCGCGGCGAACACCACCGCGACGATGCTCAGGGTCCATTTTCGGAGAGTCCAGTTGCGGAAGGGCACGGGCGAAATATCGCTCCCTGCCAAGCGATTAGGTCAGTGCGCCTGAGTGTTACGGGGCAAAGGATTTGGCATTTCCGCCACGACGTAAGCCATTACGGCCATCGCTGCTACGCAGCGTGAAACTTCGCTCGCGTTCAGCTTGTCGAATGTGTCGGCCTCGGAGTGGTGGTACCAGAAGTAGCGGGTTCGCTCGACAGTAAGTCCCATCCCCGGAACTCCAAGCGCGACGAGCGGCGCGATGTCGGTCTCCGGGCCCTCTTTTTCCGGCTCGATGAGACCCGCGCCGATGCGAGCGAGAAGGGGCTCAATGGACTGGGCGACGGCCAGCGTTGCGCCGGACCCGGTCACGCGAAAACCGACTGGGGCGAACGTTCCGTTGTCGCTCTCGATCGCCAGCACGTGCTTGTCGATTTCGTTCATATGCGCGTCGCGGTACGCCGCGGCTCCCCGAGCCCCATTCTCCTCGTTGGTCCAGAGGACCACCCGCACGGTTCGACGGGGCCTGAGGCCGAGCTGCTTCATCAGCCTCATCGCGTCCCAGGCGGCGAAAGCTCCGCCGGCGTCGTCCATCGCGCCCTGACCCACATCCCAGGAGTCGATGTGTCCGCCGATGACGACTACTTCATCCGGTCGCTCTCTTCCACGCAGCTCGGCAACGACGTTTCGCGATTGAACATCGGGAAGCATTGCCGCGCCCATGCTCAGGGTCACCACTACTCGCTCTCCTCGATCCTGCATTCGGTGAAGCATGATTGCATCTTCGACGCTGACGGCGGCCGCCGGGATGCGAGTGACAGCGGAGTCGTATCGCATGTTGCCGGTGTGCGGCGACTGCATCGAGTTGGATGCGATCGAGCGGACCAGGCTCGCCACCGCGCCCGCGCGCGCGGCTTCGTTGGCGCCTTGCACCCTGTAGCGGACTGTTTCGCGGTAGGTCGTGAAAGGCACATCGTAAAGGACGATGCGCCCGCGCGCCTCGCCCGCCCGCCGAGCGAGCTCGTCGAAAGATGAGACCACGAGTACGAGGGCGGTTATTCCAGACGGAGCGGTGCCGACACTGCTCCCAAGCCCCAGCATCCGCAGCTTCTGCCGGCGGGGCGATACCAGCTCGAGACTCTCGTCCCCGCGCACCCAACGCGGCACGGTTACCGGCTCGGTATGCACATTCTCCAGCCCGTCAGCTCGCATTCTGGCGATGACCCAATCGATCGCGGCTTCGAGCTGAGGAGTTCCGGTGAACCGCGCTCCGAATTGGTCGGTGACAATCCCGACCCGCTCATAGGCAGTGCTGTCCGACAATGCAGCATCGATAAGACGACCCGCAGCCGAGTTGTATTGATCACTGATCGCAGCGCCCGCTGGGGTCGGCGCTCCGCTTGAGGGCTTTGTGCAAGACGCCGCAACGAATCCCATGAGCATCAGAAACGGTGAGCGGGTGGCGCGAGATGAAGAGTGGATCATCGTTCGTCTGAGTGTGGGTGACGAATCGCTAGCGGGCGTTCTTGAATGAGGCGTAGAGATCATCGAACAGCACGCCTCCGCGCTCGATCCGCTCGGCGTCGCTGGTCGTCGAATCTGCGATCCCGCGCAACAGCCTCATGACCCCGCGCGTCTCAGGTCGACCGAACTGTTCGTCCTTGCAATCGATGTCGTGGATGATCTCGCCTATAGCCCGGAGGGCTCGGTCGCCGAGGCCGAATCGGTTCACGAGCGTCTGAAAGGTGCATCGCTCGCCCTCGTGAGTGTATTCCGCATTGAACATGTCGAAGCGCAGCTCGCCCGTTTTGGGGGAGTAGCCGCGGCTGGGAACGAACTTGAACTTCGCCGCGGGATCGATGAAACGGCGAATCAGCCACGCGCTCGCCATCCGGTCGACAAAAACCCCTTCACGTGTCACCCACGTGCGGTTCGGCTCGACGCGATCAACGGACCCAGGATTCGTTTCATCACCGACATCGGAACTCTCTGCACTAAGCATTGCACCGACTTCTTCGTCGCTGATGCCCTCCAGGAATGTCGCTTCGCACAGCATTGCGCTTCCCCCTTCGCTTTCGATTTCTCTCACGATCCAGCTGAAATCTTCCAGGGCTTCGTCCGTATTCGGCAAGGCGTAAACCGTGTTCTTGAGTGGTGCCGCCCCTACGCCTTTTAGACGTCGGCGCACTTTGACTCTCAGGTAATCCGGCTTGGGCGGTAGCTGGTGGATCAGCAGGAGCCAGGTCGCTTCTCGCGATACCTCTTGCGCATC
Organism: Gemmatimonadota bacterium; assembly: GCA_030774675.1. Taxonomy (GTDB): domain Bacteria; phylum Gemmatimonadota; class Gemmatimonadetes; order Gemmatimonadales; family Gemmatimonadaceae; genus UBA4720. The sequence continues at coordinate 12,194 of JALYKQ010000021.1, forward strand.
CAGCCTTGCTGTATCATTCATTGATTCAACTGTATCACTTATCTTGGGCCCCGTCAAGAGGCGATGGACAAAAGCCGTAGAGATTTCCTGAAGCTTCTCGCTCCCCTTGTAGTGCTGCCCTCTGAGGGGCCGCGCGGAGGTCAACGTATGTCAAACATTCTCGAGGTGTTTGGAGGAGACGACCCAAACCCCCAACCCCTCCCGTGTGAAAACACGCCCGACTGGCGATCCCACTTCCCCACGCTCGCTCAAGAGGTGAATGGCTTTCCGCTGGCATACCTGGACACGGCGGCAACCGCGCAGCGACCAACGATGGTAACGAAAGCGGTGGTGGACTTTTACGACCGAGACAACGCCAATCCCGGACGCACCCTGCACACCCTCGCGCGACGGGCAGACGACGACTACGAGAGCTCGCGCCGAACGGCGGCGGCGTTCATCAACGCCGCCGACCCACTGGAGATCATTTTCACCCGCGGCACGACCGAGGGAATCAATCTTGTCGCGACAGCGTGGGGCGGGGCCAATCTTCGCGCCGGCGATGAGGTACTGCTAACGGTCTCCGAGCACGCGTCCAACATGCTCCCTTGGCAGCTTGCAGCGAAACGCGCGGGCGCGACGGTTCGCTACCTCGACATCGATGACGATGGACACCTGCGACTGGATCAGCTCGATTCGCTTTTCACGCCCCGTACCAGGGTCTTTGCGTTCATGCACGTCTCGAACGTACTGGGATTGATCAATCCGGCCAGAGAGTTGTGTGCGCGCTCTCGTCGAGCGGGGGTGATCACGGTGGTCGACGCCGCTCAATCAGTGCCCCACTTGAGGGTAGACGTGCAGGACATGGGTTGCGACTTCCTCGCCTTCTCGGGACACAAAATGATGGGACCGATGGGAACGGGCGTCCTCTGGGGTCGGCGCGCGCTACTGGATGCGATGCCTGCTTATCAGGCGGGCAGTAACATGGCGCACGAGATCAATCTCCATTCCGCCGATTATTCTCCCGGCGCGCTCAAGTTCGGTGCGGGCACTCCCAACGTCTCCGGGGCGGTTGGGCTCGCTGCGGCGATGCGGTTCATTGACTCCATTGGATATGATGCTCTGCGAGAGCACGAACAGACGCTGACACGATACGCTCTCTCTCGCCTGGGAGAGCTGCCAGGCGTCCGGATACTTGGCTCGACACGCACAGCAGAGCGAATAGGGGTGTTGAGCTTTGTGATGGACGGTGTACAGCCGCAGGAGGTCGTCTCTGGTGTGGATGCCAAAGGAATCGCAATACGCGGTGGAGATCTCGCGTCACTGCCTTTGCTGATGCGCTTGGGAGTGACGCGCGCAGCGCGGGCGTCGATTTATCTCTACACGACGGTCGAAGAGATCGATCGGCTGGTCGACGCCGTGATCGGCATCCGGTGCTTGTCCACCCACCAGGCCCAAGGAGCGAACAGCCAGATTCCGAGCGCCGACCAGGCGATGCCCGCTCGCTCGGCGGACCCGAGCCATTGCTCATAACGAAGAGGACGGAAAGCACGAGAGCCCGCCAGGGCTAGGCCGTAGTGACCGAGAAACACGTCGTTAGAGCGCCGACGGAGGTTTGTCGCGCACGCGCGCTTGATGACGAAGTACGTCGCTCGCGGGCGGTGATGGCAGTTCGTGCTGCACACGATCGTTGGTCCTGCCTTTTCTTGGGGCATCTGAATCCGCGTCCGCAGCGTCGATTCTGGTCGCCAGGCGGCGGATGAACGCCCCGGCAACTAATAGCCCCAGTCCTCCCACGAAGATCAGCTTGTACAAAACCAGCTTGAGGACAGCAGGTGGCAGTGTGGGAATAATATCCAGCTCGTAGCCGACGATTGCTCCAATGCCAACGACGACCCCTAACCCAAGAAGAAGATCTCCGAAGCGACGCATTACTAAAACAGTGACATCTGCTCCCCGAGCAGATCCGGATCTACCGGCGTCTGTCCGAGCCGGTACTGAAACTCCCGCGCAGTCGCTGGACTGTGCCCAGAGAATGTATTCGCAACGTACCCGTAGATGTGCGAGACCTTTTCCGACAACTCTTCCATTGCCTCGCTCCACGCATCCACTTCGTGCGAGCGGTCGACCTGCACGCGCGAGTAGTCGACGAGGTCGCGGTTCGGGCCCATCCATCTTATGTACGCGAAATCCGCCGTCGGACGGGAGGCAAGATTCAACATCACTTTGCGCGGAATCCATCTCCCGTCGCTGAGCGCGAGCGCGATGTTGTGCTCCTTGAGCAGCGCGAGAACGCCCTCGCTGAGCCAGCCGCGGTGCCTGAACTCGATCGCAATCCTGAGATCGGTTGGCACTCGTCCGATGAAATCCACCAGCGCCGGCAACTCGCCCGGTTGAAAGTCCGGCCCCATCTGCACCAGGACGGGCCCGAGCTTGTCACCGAGTTCTCGCACCCTCTCAAAGAACGCTTCCGTTGCACCGGTGACGTCGCGCAGACGCTGCTCGTGGGTAATCTCTTGCGGGAGCTTGAGGGCGAAGACGAATCCCTTCGGTGTGCGATCGACCCAGCTACGAATCGTCGTCGCGGCGGGAGATGCGTAGAAGGTCGAATCCACCTCGACGGAGTCGAACGCCCGCGCATAAACCGTGAGAAATTCGGATGGCCGCGTGCCGGTGGGATAAAACGGTCCGACCCAGGCGTCGTAGTTCCAGCCCTGAGTGCCGATGTGAATCTCCGCGGACATGGCGTTCAATCGGAAGCCGCGGGCCCCGGATGTCAAGCCGGCGGAGAGTACCCCGATACTTTGGCGGGCATTAGCTCCTTCGCACGAGGGTCCCGCTTCGCGACGCCCTGAATGAGAGGTGGCGATAGAAGCGTCGTCAACAGGACCATCAGCGTGATTGCTCCGAACAGGGATGTGTCGAGCGCGCCGATCGCGAGCCCGGTCTGGGCGACGATTAGCTCGACCTCGCCCCTCGGAAGCATCGCGGCTCCGATGAGCGCCTTGTTTCCCTTGAACCAGAACGGAACGTAGGCCGCGATGATCTTGCCAAGGGCACCAGCCACGAGCAAGACCAGGGTGATCAGCAGTGTCCTTGGCTCCGCCAGCGCGCGCAGGTCGACGGAGGCGCCCACCGAGGCGAAGAAGATCGGTGTGAGCAGACTTCCCATCGCGCCTGCGGACCTTTGAACATCCTCGCGCTGATCGATGCGGTTCAGCAGAACGCCCGCGACAAAGCCGCCAACGATGATCGCCGATCCGAGCAAGCCGGCCAGCGCCGCGAGGGAGAAGGCGAATGCGAGACCCATGACGGCAATAGTCGTCGCGGAGCGGAGCCTCTTCGCTGCGTGAAACAATGGCGGAACGACAAAGCTTCCGACAATGATTGCGCTCGCCACGAAGCCGAAAGCGATTGCGCTCGTACGTACGACGCCCATTGTTGTTATCGCAACGCCAGCGGCGAAACTTCCGATGACAGAAAGGATCACCAGGCCAATGATGTCATCCAGCACTGCGGCGCCGAGAACTACTCGGCCCTCCTCCGTCTGCAGGAAGCCGAGTTCGGCCAGGACCCGCGTCGATACGCCGATAGACGTCGCGGTCAATGCAGCAGCGCACACGATCGCTGCCAGCCTGCTAACGCCCATCGCAGACAGGACGGCATAGCCGGTTACGAAAGGAAGCACCACGCCCACAAGCGCGATTACGGTCGCGGTCCCTCCTACTCTCGTCAGCGCGCGCAAGTCGGTTGCGAGCCCGATCTCGAATAGCAGGATCAAAAGTCCCAGCTGCGCCAGCGTGTGAATCGCGAGATCGTTCGGATCCAGAATCCCGAGCACGGACGCGCCCAGCAAGATTCCTCCGAGCAGCTCACCGAGGATGGCGGGCTGTCCAAACTTTTCGGCCAATACCGATAGCGCTCGCGTCATCAGCAGTATCGCCGCGAGTACCAGCAACAGGTGAACGAAGGATTGCGTGTCGGTCATTGCCCTTACCGGTAAGTTTCGAAAAACCCGGTTGCAGTACCGCTCAACGGCTCGCCATCGAGACGCCCCGAGATGTGGGCCGTTCCCTTCATTTGGATAAAGTAGGGATGCGCTTTCTCGCTTTTGAGCGGGGCGACGCGTTCGCCTGGCTTCGGGGCTCGCCGCGGGCGCGTGTCGGTGGCCATCGCATCTTCGACCTCGAGAACGACCTTGAGAGTATCGTCGCCTCGTACGTCCGAGAATGTCGCCCTGGACGGAACGTGGAGAATCGTAGCGCCTGTCTGCACCGTTCGGCCGTCTTCGTATGAGATGAGCTTCGGTCGAAAGACCGCGCGGAAGCCCAGTGAGTCAATCAGATAGACCAGGAGCGGAGGAACCGAAGCCGTGCTGTCGGGCGGATATACCAGGCCGTATAAAAACGTGTACTGGCCAGCGCGCGATGCGCCCCACTCCCACGTGACGCCGCCCCAAACGCCCCAGTTATGGTCGTGGTACGATTGCGCATCGGTGAGCTGCTCACACGATCCGCCGACGCACAGAGTCCCCGATGCGGATGCACGCAACGCAGCCACAGCGTAACCCGAGACAAACCCGCCCGAGGCCATCGAGACCCCCGGGAAATACGCGTACGGCGCCGGATGAACCCGGAGATCGATCTGAATCCGGCCGGGTCCGCTCAAGCCGGCGCCTGCTTCTTCGCTGGCTGCTGCTCTTACCTCGTAGTCCCCATCGGGCAACACGGTAACGTGAGAATCGCCGAAGACCAGATTTGCGTCGGTCGTCGAGAAACGTACCTGCGACCGGTCGAGCGTCACGCCAAAGCGTCGTGTTCGTCCGGCCACTTCCCGGAGCGTGATTCCCAGCTGACCGCCCCACTTCGTACCGGTCACGTCGCCGCCGACGATGAACGAGACGAACGCCCACCGTTTTCCGCCGTGCGACACCACGTTGAAGTAATGCCACTCCGCCCACGTCTCCCTGTTCGCGACGCTGTCGGACGGGATGTGAAAGTGGTCGATCTCGTGCCGCAGCTCCGCCATTGTGGGAGCGATCAATCTGCGGTCTCCTTCATCGTCCTCCCACTTTCCCTCGACGATCTCGGGCGCGGCGCCGACAGCCCCGGTCGCGGACGGGATCTCCCCGCTCGAGTGGACGGCATACTCCTGGCCGTCCGGCGCGCGTAGGTAGAGAAGTCTTCCCTCGATTTGTGGCGCGACCGCTGTAATCTCCTTCGCGAAGCGGGGCGAGGCGAAGAGCTGCCGGTACAGGAACGACGCGTGGTCGATCGAAAAGAAGAGTCCGCCGATTCCTCCCGTCTTCATGACTTCGACGTCCAGCCCTTCCGGCAGTACGGTGATGGATCCACCGCCAACAAGCTTCTCGTTCCGTGCCTGGGACAGCATCGCCTCCCCGATGGAGAGCAGCACGATCATCACGGCTACGCCGATACCGAAACCGAAAAAGAGCAGCACTGATCGCCACGGCCGATAGGTGATGTTCCGGAGCGCAATCTGTCCGATCACACGTCCACCACCCGGCCGTCGCGCATGTGGATCTTACGTTGTGCGGCGCCGGCGAGATCCTCGTCGTGCGTGACGACCAGGATCGTCGTTCCATCCGCGTTCAGTCGCTGGAACAGCGAAATGATCTCCGCTCCGGTGCACGCGTCAAGCTCTCCAGTCGGCTCGTCCGCCAGAAGGAGCGATGGTCCGTTCGCCAGCGCCCGCGCGATCGCGACGCGCTGCTGCTCACCACCAGACAGCTCAGACGGTCGATGCCGCTCGCGATTACCCAGTCCCACGTAGGAAAGCAGTTTTCGCGCTCTCTCCTGTCGCTCTCGACCCGACACTTTTGCCTCCGCCATCGGCAGCGCCACGTTCTCGAGCGCCGAGAGAATGGGCATCAGATAGAAGCGCTGAAAGACGAATCCGATGTTGCGCAGCCGGAAGGAAGTCGCTTCACGATCGCTCATCGCATCGACACGCCTGCCGGCGATTTCGACGGTACCGGATGTCGGATGGTCGATCACGCCGACGAGGTTGAGCAGCGTCGATTTTCCGCAGCCCGAAGGACCGACTATCGCCACATAATCTCCGCGCTCGACGTCCAGCGTTACGCCCTGCAGCGCGTGAACACGCTCGGCGCCCAGCGCATAGTCGCGCCGGACATCCCGCAGGGCAACGATCGTCACGCAATCGCCTCGCGCCGCAGAGACTCGGCGATCGGCAGCGAGGCGGCACGCCACGCCGGATAAACGCCGGCGCCGATTCCACTCGCGATCAGGAGCCCGAGCGCCGACCACGCCGCCCGCGCCTGGAAGAGAAAGAAGTCGATCGCCATTGGCAGACCCGGAAACGCCGAGAGAATCGCATTGAGATATCTCGCCGTCACGAGTCCGAGTCCGAGGCCCAGCACCGCCCCGGCGAGGCTGATCGCAACCCCTTCGATCACGATCTGCTGAACTACGTGAACTTTCGAGACCCCGATCGCGCGCATCACGGCGATCTCTCCCGCGCGCTCGTTCACGGACACAGTCACCAGCGTCGTGACGAGGAGAAATCCCACGAACAGGCTCACCGCGCCGAGTATGAACGCGAGCTGACGGAAATAGCTGAGTCGCGCATCGACCTCCGCGATGGCGGTGCCGATCGATATCGCCGTCACGTTAGGCAGCTGCGTGTCGATCCAGTCCCGCACGCGCTCGGCGTCTGCCCCCTGGCGGACTCTCACCATAAAGAGAGACGCGCGATCACTCTTTGCCGGTCCGCTCATTGATTCGAGCGTTTCGCGCCGCATTGCAGCTGAAGGTTGCGCACTCGCGCCGTAGATGAACTTTACTACACCGGTTATCACCAGCTTCCGTTGCGCGGAGTACGTCCGCGTCTGGGGATCGTAGCCGGTCGCGACGTGGATGGTGTCGCCCACCTGCGCACCGAGTCGTCTCAGCAGGTAGTCGTTGACCACGATCGCGTCGGCTGTCATGGGGTGGCGGCCGTACAGCAGCTGGTAATCCCCTTGCACCCTCGGATCGATCCCCAGCACCGATCCGCTCACATCACGACCCCGGAGCGGAATGTGGATCGACCCACCCATAACCGGGCTGATCTCACGGATGTCCGGATTCGCGCGCAACTTCTCCGTGATCGCGCGCACGCCGGGAATCGTCGCGTCGGTATCGAATGGAAGCGTGCCCTTCGGCGCGAGACGAAGCTCGAATCCCCGCGACAGCAGCAGCTCGCGGAAAGACTCGCGCATGCCCGTCGCCAGCATCACCATGTCGAGCAGCATCGCCGCGGCAATCGCCACACCGAGCACCGCGAGCAGAGTGCGGGAGCGATGTCTGATCAATGAAGCCTGCGCCAGAGCTGCTCTCACTCAGCGGCCGAACAGCTGGAGCGGTGGCGTGTGCACCAGCCGGAGCGACGCCAGCAGTCCGGCGCCGACGCCGAGCAGAAGCGAGAGCGACACCGCAAACGCGACGATCGGTGGAGTGACGATCGAGAATTCGAGCGGCGTTCGGTAAAGAGCCTGGTAGTGCCAGTTGACGAGCAGCGACGCCGCCCAGCCGAGCGCGACCCCGAGAACGCTGCCGAGCACCGCGACGAGTGCGGACTCGATCACGATCGACTGCACGACCGACGACCGCGAAATGCCCATCAATCGGAGCGCGGCGATGTCGCGCCGCCTTTCTTCCACCTTGAGAACCATGATGCAGAGCAGGAATACGGAGCTCGCAACGATCGTGATCACGCCGATCGCGCGATGGAAGCGGCTCACCACCTGAAAGGTGCGCGACGTCTCCACTGCGATGTCGCGCGAGCGGTACGCCTTGAATCCGAACGCAACGTGGTTGATGCGGTCGATCAACCGCGCCCCATCGGCCGAAGGGGTGGTCGCAATTGCGAAGCGATCGACCCGATCTCCGTAACCGGAGACTCGCTGCAGCTGATCGAGGTGCATTCTCACCCGCAAATCTCCGCGGGCCACGTCGGACGGATCGGCACCGCGCTTCACGATCGCGCCAATGATTACGGTTTCGACATTAGGAGAGGGAGCATCGGGCCGGTCAGCGCGCGGTGTGTTGCTCGTTGCCGCGCGAGCTGACACTGTCACCGTGTCTCCCACTCTCAGATGCGCTTGCGCCGCGAAGGCTTCGTCGATGGCGATCGTGCGCAGTTGTCCCGGACGCGCTTGCAGCGCGGGAGACGTGACTTGCAGGAGCAGTGAAGAGGCGAGGGCGAGCAGCACGCCCGAAAGCTAGCCGCGGCTTCCTCCGGCTGCCTTCGCCGTAACCGGCGCGGTCAACACATGCGCGGCTACCGCTGGTCCAACCGAGATCTCCTGCCGGCCAACGCCGAGCGTGAGCGGGCCACCGTAGGGAGCACGGGCTTTCACCGTGACTCGTCTTCCCGGCACCACCGACAATTCCGCCAGATACCGCAGCATCGCCGGATCCTCGTCAGCCACACGCACCACGACTCCCGGTACTCCGACGGCGAGATCCGCAAGTGAGGTGTACTCCGTTTCATCCACCGCGCCCTCACGCGTGGGAATCGGGGCGCCGTGTGGATCTACCTCAGGCTCACCCATCGTCACTGCCATTCTATCGACCAGCTCGTCCGATGCGGCGTGCTCGAGCCGCTCCGCCTCGGCGTGAACGCGGTCCCAGGGGTAGCCGAGCGCCTGCGCGAGATATGCTTCAATGACACGATGGCGCCTGAGAGTACGGAGCGCGGCGCGGCGGCCGGTATCGGTGAGCTTCACACCGTGATACCGCTCGTAGGCGAGGAGGCCCTGATCTGCGAGCCGACGGACCATGCCACTCACCGATGCAGGAGCCAGCGCCAGGCGCTGCGCGATGTCATTGGTGGCGGCAGCGCCCGTGCCCCTACCGATCGTGTAGATCGCCTTGAGATAATCCTCGACCGGCGCGGTAAGTGGTTCCGTCGCTGCGCCTCGAGCGCGGGCACCCTCGCGCGCTGCGCTCATTGGCCGTCGCGCGGACGGCCCGTTGTTCTGACCCTCACGCGAGAGGAGGGCCGGCGCTCGGGTGACTTGCTGGCGGAGCACCGCGCAGCATCAACACCGGCAACATCGTGATGTGCCGAAGCTCGCTCGCCACGCTGCCGCGAATGACATCGGAGAGTCCGCGATGCCCATGGGTCGCCATGGCGATCAGGTCGCAGTGCTCGCGCTCGGCACAGGCCGCAATCTCCTTCGCCGGATCACCGCCGGCGAGGATTGCTTCGGCGTCATAACCGTCCTTCTCCAACTTGTCCGCGATCGACTCGATGTACTCGCGGTCGCTCTTCATTTCCTCCGACTCGCGGAGGTCGAGCTGGTTGATGTTCCGCGCCGCCCACCCATCCGCGACGTGGATCAAGACGATCGACGCATCGTTGCACGAGCGGGCCAGCTTCCGGATGTGCTGGAGGATCACATCGTCGAACTCGGAATGCTCGACCGGCACGAGTATGCGCTGATACATCAGCTCACCGATCCACGGAAGAATTGGAACAGCAGCCAAATGTTGAGCCCACCGATGACTAGCGCAACAGTGTATGCGAGCAGCTTGAGCCAAAGAGGGTTCACGAACTGGCCCATCTTGAGCTTGTCCGATGTGAACATCACAAGAGGAAAAACCGCAAAGGAGAGCTGCATGCTCAGAATGACCTGGCTAAGGACGAGCAGCTTTGCCGTGCCGCTCGCCCCATACATGAAGGCAACGATCACCGCGGGAATGATCGCGATCATTCGCGTGATGAGCCGGCGAAGCCAGGGACGCAGCCGGATGTTCAGGAATCCTTCCATTACGATCTGGCCGGCGAGCGTGCCGGTAATCGTCGAGTTTTGGCCGGAGGCCAGCAGCGCCAGCGCGAATGCCGTGCTGGCTCCGGCGCCGAGGAGCGGCGTGAGCAGCTTGTACGCATCCTGGATCTCGCCGACTTCCGCGTGCCCGCTGGTATGAAACGTTGCCGCGGCGATGATGAGTATGGCGGCGTTGATGAAGAGTGCAAAGGAGAGCGCGATGGTCGAGTCGATGAACGCAAACTTGACTGCTTCGTGCTTACCCTCCGGCGTCTCCTCGTATTGCCGGGTCTGCACGATGGATGAGTGCAGATAAAGATTGTGGGGCATTACGGTCGCGCCGAGTATCCCGATGCCGACGTAGAGCATGGAGGGATTCCTGACGACATCTGTCGTCGGGATGAATCCACGCATCACCGCAGCGAATGGCGGCTGCGACAGAATTATCTCGAACAGGAAGCAGAGTCCGACAGTCGCTATGAGCGTGATGACGAGCGCCTCGAGCAGCCTGAACCCCTTGTTCTGGAGGTAGAGAATTATCAGTACGTCAGCCGCCGTGATGACGACGCCGTACATGACCGGAATGCCGAAGAGCAGATTCAACGCGATGGCGGTGCCGATTACTTCGGCGAGGTCGCAGGCGGCGATCGCTATCTCGCACGCGACCCAGAGCAGGAAGTTGACGGGCTTCGAGTAGTTGTCACGGCATGCTTGCGCCAGATCGCGCCCCGTGACGATGCCGAGCTTGGAGGCCAGTCCCTGCAGCAGAATCGCCATCAGGTTCGACATCAGGATGACGCTGAGCAGCGTATATCCAAACTGCGCTCCACCGGCGAGATCGGTGGCCCAATTACCGGGATCCATGTAGCCCACGGCCACGAGATAGCCGGGTCCGGCGAACGCGAGGAGCTTACGCGCGAAACCCTTCTTCCCGACGGGGATGGTTCGATAGACCTCGACGAGCGAAGGTGTCGCTCTAGCGCGCCGCCATCCCGGCTGCGGCGGCAGGTGCTCGGCGGGTTTAGCGCCGGTCCGCTTGAGGTCGATCTGGGTAGCCAAAGGGGGGTTCTCCGAATTATCGAGTCAGGATAAAAATAAGTTAGTCCGTCCTAACTTTCAGCGCAATGGTGATTCGCGCTTGGATTAGGTGGTATTCACCCGCGAGGAACGATCGTTGACGACCCAGGCCGCGCGAAGCGTATCAGGGCGCCCGTAATTTTTCGCGAAGATTCGTCCGGCAAATCCACGCACGACCAGAGCACCTGAACGATGATTTCCTGGCCCTATGCGCACCTGCTCATCAATCACTTCCCGGTTGTGATGAGCGTTTTCGCTCTCGCCGTCACGATCCTGGGGCTGTTCCTACAACGAAGGGGTCTTTGGCTGACCGCCATGGGGGCGCTCACCGTTGCCGGTGCATCCATCTACCCGGTTCATTTTACCGGGGACAAGGCTGACGAGGTCCTGAATGATCCGTGGTACATCCATCCGGGAGTGATCGAAGCGCACGACAAGGCGGCCGGGATCACGATGTGGGTGGTTCTGCTCGTGGGAGCGTTCGCTGCCTATTCCTGGTGGAGGTCGCTCAAGAGACCCGGCGAGCTGATGCCGGGATGGATGCAGGCGGGCGTCGTCGTCGGCGCCTTGGCAGCGGTTGTAAGCGTTACCTATACTGCGTACCTGGGCGGAAAGATCATCCACGAAGCTCCGGTGCTGCAGCTGAAGCAGCCCCCGCCAGGACTTCCCCCGGGCATCGCCGCGGACTCGCGCGGAGCAGTGGAGCACTGACGGCCAACGCGCCGCATCCCTCGCGCGTAGAATAGGTTCGAGCGGAGCACGCTGGCTTGCCGGTCAACAGAGCACTCAACAGGAGAGCACAATGATCCCGAAGGTTGTGTCGCACACCGTGGCATTCGTCGCGGCGATGGCTGTCGTGTCGGCGGTCGCCGGCTCGCAGGCGAAGCCGCCGGGCTATCACGTGGTTCATCGCATTTCCACCGGCGGCGAAGGCGGCTGGGATTACCTCACGGTCGACACGACGAGCAACCGGCTGTTCCTCTCACGTGGAACGCACGTGATGGTCGTCGATCTCGGACGTGACTCGGTCATCGGCGATATCCCCAACACTCTCGGTGTTCACGGCGTCGCTCTGGCTCCCGAGCTGAAGCGCGGCTTCACCAGCAACGGGCGGGATTCGAGCGTCACGATCTTCGATTACAGGACGCTCGTTCCGATCACTGTGGTGAAGATCCCCGGCAGAAATCCGGACGCGATTCTCTACGATCCAGCTACGAAGCGCGTGTTCACCTTCAACGGTGGGACCGCCAACGCAACCGTGATCGATGCGACGAACGGGAACGTCGTCGGCACCGTTGACCTGGGCGGCAAGCCCGAGACCGGCGTGGTCGATCGCGGCCGCGTCTATGTAAACGTCGAAGACAAGGGCGAGATCGTCGCCTTTGATGCGCGGACCCTCACCGTTTACGCCCACTGGCCGCTCGCGCCGTGTGAAGAGCCGACCGGTCTCGCGATCGATCGTGTGCATCAGCGCCTCTTCGCGGGCTGCGGCAACAAGGTCATGGCTGTTGTCGACACCCGCACCGGTAAGGTCGTGGCCAGCCCTGCCGTAGGCGCGGGCGTCGATGCGAGCGGCTTCGATCCCGCGACCCAGCTCGCGTTTACATCGAACGGCGAGGGAAGCATCACCGTCGTGCACGAAGACACGCCCGACAAGTACACGGTGGTCGAGACGGTCCCGACTCAGCGCGGAGCGCGGACCATGGCCGTGGATCCGAGAACCCACCGTCTCTACACAGTCACCGCCGAGTTTGGGCCTGCTCCCGCGCCGACCACCGATCGTCCACGGCCTCGCCCTCCCATGATCCCGGGCACCTTCGTAGTTCTCGAGCTCGATCGGTAGTCTTTGTTTGCGGCGGGCCGCGTGAGTTTTGGATTTTCGCGCCGGTTCGTCGGAGGGGGTCCTCTTCGTCGGCAGTAGTTAGCTCGGGCGGAGCCCCTAACTACGCTCCCTCGCTCTGCTCGGTCGCGGGTCTCCTGGTCGCTAACTAGGTGCCTCCTACGAGGACCCCCTCCGACTACCCGTTCGTGCATCGCAGCAGGCTACGGTCGCCGCAAGCGGCCGACTGTCCCGCGCGAAACAACGCGCTAACCCGGGCACCTACGCGCGCCCGAGGCAAGGGGCGCGGTAAGGCTCGCAGCGTGTAAGCGAGTAGCTGCTGGAGAGGACACCCGTACCGACCGACCGCGCGAAGAACCAAGAATCGCGCTGAGTTGGATCGCGCAGAGGATCTAGTCGAGCAACGCCAAAAGCTGCGCCAGAATTCGCTCGGTCATACCCCAAATCACGTGCCCCTGATGATGAAACGCGCGCCTATTCATCTGAACGCCACGCGCGAGAACGTCGGTGTCACGCCACGCCGGCGTGTCCTTGAACGCCTCGAGCGGCACCCAGAACGCCAGCGCGACCTCGTCACTCAGCACCAGCGGCTCGAATCGCTTCAATAGAACCACGTACGGCCGCACGATCACCGCTGGGAGCCTCTTCGTCTGCGGGCGCAGGTCGTCGAGTGTTCCGATCACCGTCCCGTCGCGCACGAGATCGATCCCCGTTTCCTCGCGTGTTTCTCTGATCGCCGTGTCCGCCAGAGTCGGGTCCCCTGATTCTTCTCTTCCGCCCGGGAACGCGACTTGACCACTCCACGGATCCGCTGGATACTCAGCGCGCTTGATGAACAACAGCTCCGGCGCTCCATCTTTTCCGGCTCGAATGATGAGCGCCACCGCCGCTCGACGAACGCCTTCTTTTTTCTCCTCGCGAACCGCGCGGTGCGACTCGAGCGCGGATTTGAGATTCACGATGTCGGGATGCACGAGCAGCACCGCCAGGTCAACACCGTTACCGCCACTCTTTCTCACATCATTTTGCCGTCGCGTTGCGGACGAAGAACTTTACCGTCTCCAGCACGACCTTTTCGAGAACCGGTGGGGCTTCGCCCAGCGGATGCTTGGCGTCGAAGCCATGGTTGGCGCCCTTGATCAGACGAAGCGTGCTCACGTTGGGAGACAGGGAGTGCAGCCCCTCCGCCTCCGAGCTCGGAACTGTCTCGTCCGCCGTTCCGTGCACGATCAGCCACGGCACTTTGATCCTGGCTGCGGCGGCCTCGACGTTGAGCTTGGTTTGGCCATGCATCTCGACGTCGTCCAGCAGATCGGTATCGAGGCGCATCGTCTGCCCCGTGCGTGAGTTCAGCACCTCGGCGTATCCTTGCCGGCGCCAGGTGATCACGTCTTCCTTGGACCACCGATTCGGATAGGAGATGGCGGCCCACGTCACGAGCGAGCTGACATCGGAATCCGGTGCCGCCGCGAACAGGATGGCGGTTGCACCGCCGCGCGAATGGCCGAACAGGCCGAACTTCCCCGTGATCAGTTTCCTTCGCCGCGCGTAGTCGACGAGATTCTCCAGGTCCTCCTGCTCCCTCGATAGCGTATTACCGGCGAATGCGCCCAGCTCCGTGAAGGACTCCCGATCGGCGCCAATGCCGCTCCCCGCAAAGTCGAACGTAATGGCGGTCAGTCCGTGTTCTGCCAGCGTTTGCCCGAGGTACGGAAAGAACGCCCAGTGCGCGAAGCCTTTGAAACCGTGACACACGATCACCGTGCCAATCGAGGATTCGGCGGGATACGTCTCCCCACGAATCGACAACCCGTCCTTGCACGGAATCTCGAAGGCCTCCGGGCTGGCCGCGCTTGCTTCGGTCATCCCTCGACCTCGCCGTTGATGTCAGCCCACCCCTGAAATCCGCGCGCCATCGACGCCACATTCTCATATCCCATCTGCTTCATGGTGAGCGCCGCGAGCGCCGATCGGTTTCCGCGCGCGCAGTAAA
>JALYKQ010000022.1 GCA_030774675.1 Gemmatimonadota bacterium
GAGGTCTCGCCGAGATGAGTCTCTTCCTCACGTTCGTCACGAGCCTTCTGCTTGGCATGCGTCACGCGACGGATCCGGATCACATCGTGGCGGTGACGACGATCGTGACGCGAGAGCGATCGGTAGCTAAGGCGACTGGAATCGGCGCCGTGTGGGGCCTCGGTCACGCCGTCACGCTACTCCTCGTGGGCGGCGCGATCATCGCCTTCAAGATTGGGTTCAACGCCCGACTCGGCCTCGCGATGGAGCTTTGCGTGGCGGTGATGCTAATTGTGCTCGGCTTGCTGAATCTTTTCGACGCGCGAACGAGATCAGGCGGGCCCACCGTTTCTCGCCCCTTCCTTGTGGGAGTAGTTCACGGACTCGCTGGCTCGGCGGCAGCTGCGCTTCTAATCGTTCCGCTCATCGATGATCCGGGTTGGGCGGCGCTCTACCTGTTGACGTTCGGCCTGGGTACCATCGTGGGTATGACCATCATCACACTCTCGATTGTGGCGCCATCGCTGGTGGCCGCCGCGCACATGCCGAGCCTGCAGGGATCGTTACGTGTGGCATCCGGAGCCGTGAGCCTGGTCTTCGGCCTCTATCTCGCCCACAAGATCGGCTTCAGCGATGGTCTCTTTACTTCTGATCCGCGCTGGGCGCCGCGATAGCTAAAGCAGCTGCTGGTTGCACATGAGGAGCACGACTCTCACCTCTTCCTGTCCCGTCCCGCCAACGACTCTGCTCGAATAGTAGAACGGCTCGCCCGGCCATTTGGCTTCACCAAAGACAAGGACCGAGTCTGTTTGGGTTACCGTGATCTCGAAATCGCCGTTCCCGTTACTGGTTGCGTACCCCAGCGTCCTGGCCTTTCTCACCAGCGACAGGAGGCGGTCATACTCCCTGGAGGCGGCGCGCATCGCGTCAGGGTCACCGCTCTCCCACTCGAGGGTATCGAGCACAAAGAGGGACTTCCGGATCGCCGGAATTTTTTTCGCATTGAACGCATATACGTGAACTCCGGGCACGCCACTCGTTGCTTCTCGTGAATCCGCGCAAGGCTGCGCGCTGCCGTCGAGCAGCGTCTTCTCTGGAAATGGGTGGGTCAGGGACAACAGGGCCAGCAACGCTGCTCCTCTAAAAAACACTCGGGCTCCGGGTGAAGGGTCGTCCCAAAGACGCGCCAACCAGGGGTTTGGGAACGGAACAGCGGTGAGTGCCCTATTCAACCCCGGAGCCTTGTCTTGCCCTCCCTGGCCCGCTAAGTTCCAAGGCTACAGCGATTTAAGAACCAGCGACGGGCGCCGGCAAATGGGCCGACGCGAGATCAAATCCAAATGGCATTCGAGAAAACACCTACCGTAGAGAAGTACCGCACGCATAAAGACGATAGCGGATCGACCGAAGTTCAGGTCGCACTTCTAACCGAAAGAATCAACTATCTGACCAGCCACTTCCGCACCCACGCGAAGGATCACCATAGCCGTCGCGGGCTGCTCAAGATGGTCGGAAAGCGGCGCCGTCTCCTCGACTACCTGAGGCGTACGAATCTCGAAGGTTACCGCAAGATCATCGCTGATCTTGGACTCCGGTACTAGTCTGGGTTTTTGATCTGACCGCGCGGCGCACAATGCGATCCCGCGCGGTTTGCGCAACAAAGAGACAACAACACAACATATGCAACGCATCGAAAGAACGTTCGCCGGCAGGCGCCTGGTCATCGAGACCGGCCGCATGGCGAAGCAGGCAGCAGGATCAGCAGTAGTTCAGTTTGGCGAGACGATGGTTCTCGCGGCAGTAACGGTCAGTGACACTGAAAGTCCCCTCCCATTTTTTCCCCTCCTCGTAGAGTACAAGGACAAGGCCTACGCCGCGGGCAAGATCCCCGGCGGCTTCATCAAGCGGGAAGGCCGTCCCTCCGATCCGGAAATCCTCAAGGCGCGAATCATCGACAGATCGATTCGGCCGCTCTTCCCGGAGGGCTTCAAGAATGAAGTCCAGGTATTCATCTACGTCGTTTCGGCGGATCAGGAGAATGACGCCGATGTGATGGCGCTGGTCGCCGCATCTTACGCGCTCAACTCGTCGAAGATCCCATTCATGGGTCCGATTGGGGCGGTGCGCGTCGGTCGCGTCCAGGAGAAGTGGATTCTCAACCCCACGTTCCAGCAGCTTCCCTACAGTGACATGGACATCGTAGTGTCGGCGTCGAAAGACTCGATCATGATGGTCGAAGGCGGCGCGCTCGAAGTCAGCGAAGCCGATGCGCTCGAAGCGCTGACGGTCGGACACCGCGGTATCCAGGAGCTCATCCAGATCCAGGAAGAGATGCTCGCCGAGGTCCGCGCCGAGAAAATGAAGTGGACGAAGGCGGAAGTAGTGCCGACTGTCAAAGCTCGCGTCGACGAGCTGGTCAAGGGCCGGCTCGCGGAGGCGATCAATCAGAAGGAAAAGCACAGCCGCATCGAGGCCGTCGAGCTGGTGAAGAAGCAGGCGATCGAGCAGTTGCTTGTTGAATTCCCGGAAAACTCGAAGGACGTCAAGGCGCTCGTTGAGGAGACCGAGTATAATGCGCTCCGCTCCCAGGTGCTCGACACCAGCAAACGAGTGGATGGTCGGGGCACCAAGGAAGTTCGCCCCATTAGCATCGATACGCAGGTCCTTCCACGTGCGCACGGCTCGGCGCTGTTCACGCGCGGCCAGACGCAGGCGTTGGTCGCTATCACGCTCGGGACAGCCAACGACGTGCAGCGCCTCGACAGTATCGATGACGCAGGTGAGACGACCAAGTCGTTCATGCTCCACTACAACTTCCCGCCGTTCTCGACGGGTGAAGTGAGACCGATGCGCGGCACGAGCCGGCGCGAGATCGGACACGGAAACCTTGCCGAGCGCGCGCTTCAGAGCGTACTGCCGGCGTTCGAGGATTTCCCGTACACGATCCGCATCGTCTCTGACATCCTCGAGTCCAATGGATCGTCGTCGATGGCTTCAGTGTGCGGCGGCTCACTGGCTCTGTTCGACGCGGGTGTTCCGCTCCGCTCCGGCGTCGCCGGTGTGGCGATGGGACTCATCAAGGAAGGCTCGAAGTACGCGATCCTCACCGATATCCTGGGCACCGAGGATCACTTGGGCGACATGGACTTCAAGGTCGCGGGCACTGAGACCGGAATCACGTCCATCCAGATGGACATCAAGATCGAGGGTCTCGATCTCAAGATCGTGAAGGAAGCACTCGCGCAGGCACGCGAAGGCCGACTCCATATCCTCGGTGAGATGAAGAAGGCGCTGGCCGAGCCGAGAGCAGATCTCTCGCCGTACGCGCCACGGATCGTCACGATGAACATCAACCCCGAGAAGATCGGCGATCTCATCGGCCCGAAGGGCAAGACCATTCGCGGCATTCAGGACGAGACCGGAGCAGAGGTCACGGTCGACGACAGTGGACTGGTCACAATTGCAGCAGTCGGCGGCGAGGCGATGGAGAGAGCGCGCCAGATGATTCAGGCGCTCACCGCCGAGCCCGTGATCGGCGAGACCTACGAAGGTACGGTCAAGAGCACGACGGCGTTTGGCGCCTTCGTCGAGATCATGCCGGGAACGGAAGGACTCGTTCATATCTCCGAGCTGAAGCACGGCCGCACCGAAAAGACGGAAGACGTCGTGAAGAAGGGAGACCGGGTCAAGGTCAAGCTTCTCGAGCGCGACGAGCGTGGACGACTCCGCCTTTCGATGAAGGCGCTGACCGCCAGGCCCGAAGGGGAGTCACGGTCGAGTGAAGAGGGAAGCGGAGCCGGCGGTGGCGGTGGTGGCGGCGTCGAAGCAATGGCGGCCGTCAGTGCGCAAGGTGAGCAGGCAGACGGCGGCGAGGGCGGTGGCCGGTCTGACCGTCCGGCCTCCGATCGTGGCGACAGGCCACGTCGCTCACGCGGCGGATCGCGTGGGAGCGGAGGGCGTTCGCGCGAGTGACCCTGGTCGCGCCGTGCGCCGAATCTGATCTGCGACGAACCGTTCTCCCGAACGGACTGACCGTACTCTCGGAATCAATGCCGGGAGTACGGTCGGTCGCTTTGGGGGCGTGGGTTCGCGCAGCCTCGCTCCACGAAAGTCCCGACAAGATGGGTGTCTCCCACATGCTCGAGCACATGGTGTTCAAGGGCACCCCGACGCGCAGCGCTAAGGAGCTGGCTCTCGCATTGGAGACGCTCGGCGGCTCGCTGGACGCCTACACGGCGCGCGAGCACACGGCGTATCAGGCAAAGGTGCTCGACGAGCATTTGCCCCAGGCGGCCGATGTTCTTGCCGACCTGATCTTTCGTCCGACACTTCGCTCCGCGGATCTGGCGCTCGAGCGCAAGGTCGTTCTAGAGGAGATCAACACCGTCGACGACACTCCCGACGATCTCGTGTTCGAGCTTCACAACGCCCAGCTGTGGGGCAATCATCCATACGGGTTCTCGATTCTTGGAACCCGTGAGACGGTCGGTGCGCTCGAGCAGGCTGATCTTCGCGCGCTCCACTCACGCGCGTATCACCCCGAGCAGGTCGTTGTCGCGGCAGCGGGGAACGTCGAGCACGACGGCCTACTCGAAACTCTCGAGTCCGCGGGATGGGCGGACATTCCGCGCGGCGGCCTGCCGGCCCTCAGATCTCCGGCTCCAATCGTGCAAGCACCCGCCGCCGTGCACTTCGAGCGCGATACCGCCCAGACCCACATCGTGATCGGGAGTACCGTGTTCGCACACAGCGATCCGCGGCGCTACGCGATGAGCATGATCGGAATGCTGTTCGGCGGTGGAATGAGCTCGCGGCTGTTCCAGCGCGTTCGCGAAGAGCTGGGACTCGCGTACTCGGTGTATTCCTTTCAGTCTTTCCATGAAGACTCGGGGGTGCACGGTGTCTACGTCGGAACGACTCCCGAAAGCGCGCGCGCGGCCGTTGATGCGATCAACGCGGAGATGGAGATGCTCGCGGCGCAAGGCCTCAGCGAATCGGACCTGACCGCTGGAAAAAGCCAGTTGAAGGGGCAGATTACACTCTCTCTCGAGAGCCCGTCGTCGAGGATGTATCGGGCGGCAGGGGTCGAGCTCTACGGCGAGCCGTATCGGACCCTCGATGAAGTGCTGGCGCTGGTCGATGCTATCGATGTGGAGACGGTCGCGGGGCTCTGCCAAACTTATTTCAATCCCGGGGCGCAAACCCTCGTGAGCTTGGGACCTAAGGCGGCGGCTGAAACCATATGAAGATCGGCGTTCCAAAGGAGATCAAGACCAACGAGAATCGTGTTGCCCTCGTACCGGCAGGCGCAGAAGCCCTGGTGGCGGCGGGCCACACCGTGATGATCGAGAAGGGAGCGGGTGAGGGCAGCGGCTTTCTGGATTCGGCGTACACCTCTGTCGGAGCCACGGTCGGCCCCGAAGCCGACGCTGTGTGGCGCGAGGCCGAGATGATCATGAAGGTCAAGGAGCCCATCAAGCCCGAGTGGCCGCGCATGAAGAAGGGCCAGGTGATCTTTACCTACTTTCACTTCGCCGCCGACAAGGAGCTGACTCTCGCGCACTTGAAGAGCGGCGCCATCTGTATCGCGTACGAGACCGTGGAGCTGCCCTCACGAGAGCTTCCCCTTCTCACTCCGATGTCGGAAGTCGCAGGCAGAATGGCCGTGCAGGAAGGCGCGAAGTACCTCGAGAAGCTCTATGGGGGACGCGGGGTTCTCCTTGGCGGTGTTCCCGGCGTGGCTCCGGCCAAGGTCGTGATTCTGGGCGGCGGAATCGTCGGCATCAACGCGGCAAAGATGGCTGCAGGGCTGGGGGCGAAGGTCACCGTCCTCGATCTGAGCCTGGAACGTTTGCGCTACCTCTCGGACGTGATGCCGGCCAACGTCACACTCATCTATTCCAATCGTCATAACATCCTGGAGCAGATCTCCACCGCGGATTTGGTCGTCGGAGCGGTCCTGATACCTGGAGCAGTTGCGCCGAGACTTATTCGCCGTGAAGATCTGAAGAGTATGCAGCCAGGGTCGGTCATCGTCGACGTGGCGATCGATCAAGGCGGCTGTGTCGAAACCATACACGCCACAACTCACGAAAATCCCACATACGTAGTGGATGGAATCATCCATTATGGAGTCGCAAACATGCCCGGTGGAGTACCACGAACGTCAACGCTTGCGCTCACCAACGCGACTTTCCCTTACGCAAAAGAGCTGGCGAAGAAGGGATGGAAGCAGGCTCTGAAGGACAACGCCGCACTGAGGAAAGGACTCAACATCGTAGACGGAAAGGTGACATATCCCGCTGTCGCTGAGGCCTTTGCCTTGCCGTATACCCCACCCGATTCATATTTGAACTAATGCGCTGGCCATTCTTTAAACCGGGTGCCCTCTTCCCGGCGAATGCGATTGCCGTCGACCTCGGCACCGCGAATACATTGATTTACGTGAAGGGCGAGGGGATCGTGCTGAACGAACCCTCGGTCGTTGCGCTCGATCGAGAAACCAAAAAAATCAAGGGCGTTGGCCTCGAAGCGAAGCGCATGCTGGGCCGCACGCCTGAAGGTGTGATCGCGGTGCGGCCGATGAAAGACGGGGTCATCGCCGACTTCGACGTCACCGAGAAAATGCTGCGCTACTTTCTCGCCCTGATCATCGAAAATCACGTCTTCAAGGTAAAGCCGCGCGTAATCGTATGCGTCCCCTCCGGCATCACTGAGGTAGAGAAGCGCGCCGTTCGCGATTCCGCCCTCGGCGCGGGCGCGAAAGAAGTCTTCATGGTAGCGGAGCCAATGGCTGCCGCGATCGGCGTCGGGCTTCCCGTCGAGACGCCGACGGGCAATATGGTGATCGACATCGGCGGCGGCACCACCGAGATCGCGGTCATCGCGCTGTCAGGCATCGTGAGCGACACCTCGATCCGTACCGGAGGCGACGAGCTGGACATGGCAATCGTCCAGTTCATGCGCAAGAACTACAACCTCCTTGTCGGCGAATCGACAGCCGAACAAGTGAAGATCCAGATCGGGTCGGCGGCGCCGGTTGGCGACGAGAGGGAGATGGATGTGAAAGGGAGGGACCTCGTCTCCGGCATCCCGAAGACGGTGCGCGTGCATTCATCGGAGATTCGCGATGCCGTGCAGGAGCCCATTCAACAGATCGTCGACGCGGTGCGCCGTGCGCTCGAGATCACACCTCCGGAGCTCGCCGCGGATATCGTCGATCGCGGTATCGTCATGACGGGCGGTGGGGCGCTCATTCGCGGCCTCGATGTGCTGTTGTCACAGGAGACTGGACTGCCGATCCACGTCGACGAGGATCCGCTGACCTGTGTGGTGCGGGGCTGTGGCCGTATTCTTGATGATGAGGCGAAATACTGGTCCGTCCTAGCGACTTGAGGTAGCAAGTGGCCCGCGCCATCAGAAGCAATTCCCGGCTCGATCTCATAGTACTTTCTGCTTGTATCGTCCTGGCACTCGCTGCGCGGGCACTCCCGAACACAATGCGCGACCCCGTGGCGACGGGAATGCGCCGCAGCTTTCTCGCACCGCTGGTGATGTTGCAGGAGAGGTCCGAGAAAGGTCGCCAGTCCCTCCTTTCCGCCGATGCGAAACAGGCACATCTGGATAGTCTCTCGCTCGACTCAATGAAAGCCGGTGAGCTCGAGGGTGAAAACGAACGCCTGAGAAAGCTGATTGGTCTTGGCTCCCGTGTTCGCACGGGCTTCATCCCCGCCGAGGCACTCCACGGCCGCGGGATTCGAGATGAGACCACCGTTATTCTGAGCGCCGGCTCGCGCGCGGGTGTCAGCAGGCTGAGTCCGGTCATTGCGCCCGAAGGACTCGTCGGCGTAGTTGACCAGGTCGATCCGACGATGAGTCACGCAATGCTGTGGACGCATCCGGATTTCCGGGTCAGCGCGATGTCCCCCGACGGCACTGCATTCGGGATCGCGCAGGCACACCTGACCGGAGCAACCGGCGGCTACCTGATCGAGCTTCGCGGCGTTCCATTCAGGGCCACCCTCAAGCCAGGTGCCCTCATCGTCAGCTCCGGCTGGGGTGGTGTCTGGCCTCGCGGCATCCCGATCGGCACGGTGCTTCAAGAGATCAAGACGAGCGAAGGCTGGGCGCGAACCTACCTGCTGCGACCAGCGGTCAATCCCGCTGATGTCTATTCGGTCATGATCCTCCGCCGCGACCGACTCGCCAAAGGCCTCGAGGGTGTCTGGCAGAGCGTCGCGCAGGCGGATGCCGCGGCGCAGCGGATCGTCGTCTCCGGGGACTCCGCAGCCAGAACTGCTGCACTCGCCGAAGCCGCAGCCCGCCGAGCTGTCATCGATAGTATGGCACGCGCCAACGGCGCGCCTCCGCTCGGCGCGACCGACAGCGTCCGTACCGTCGCACCGCGCCCGGTCCCGATTCGCCGGCCTCCTCCGCGTGACACAACGCCTCGCGATACGGTCCGCCGCGATTCGGTGCCGCCTCCCGATACCATTCCCTTGAGTCCGGGAGCAAGGCGATGAATGTGGGCGGAGCGATTCGCGCGATAATCAGCTTCCTCATATTCGTCGCTCTCCACTACACACTCCGGCCCCTGCTTGGATGGCGAGCGCCGATGGATTTTCTCGTTCTGGCGTTGCTCCTCGCGTCGGTGCGTGTGCGGCCAGCTACCGCCGCCCTGATCGGCTTTGTTTTGGGGCTGATATCTGACTCGCTGGCGCCCGATGCTCTCGGCGCCGGCGCGCTGGCCATGACAGTGGTTGGCTTCGGCGCATCGTACCTGAAGGCGGTTTTCTTTGCAGACAATCTCGTTCTCAACGCCTTCTTCTTCTTTCTCGGGAAGTGGGTGTTCGACATCATCTATTTCGTGGCCGAGCAACGGGTGCACGGTGTCGAGCTCGTACAACAGCTGCTGCTCTGGTCTCCGCTGTCGGCCGCTGTCACCGCCGCGGTGGGCGTGCTGTTACTGTTCATAATGCGTCCCCTTCTGGAGCCAACTCCCGCATGAGCTTTCATCCGAACGACGTCGCCCGCCGAGCAAGAATGAGCTCGATGGCGCTCGCACTCGGATTCGTGCTGCTCATGGGCGCGTTCTTCAAAACCCAAGTCATTCAGTACAGGCAATACGTGATGCAGTCGGAAGAAAACCGGCTGCGCCCGATACCATTGCCCGCGCCCCGCGGAATCATCTACGATAGGCACGGCGAGGTGATCGCCGAGAATCTTCCGGCGTACTCGGTCTCGATTACAGCTCCGAGCGTCGACAGCCTCCGCAGCGCGCTCGCACAGCTCGCCCCGACGCTGCAGCTTGGGCAGGGCGACATCAACAACGCCATCCGCCGCTACCGCCGCGCACCGACGAGACCGACGGTAGTTCTTCCCGATGCGTCGATCGACATCGTGTCGGTTCTCGAGGAGCATCGTCTCGATTTCCCGCGGCTGATCATCCAGTCCGTTCCGAAACGCTATTATCCCGATGGACCCATGGTGGCGTCGTTCGTCGGCTACACCGGCGAAATCACGGAATCGGATCTCAACGACCCCAAGTACGCGAACTACAAGCCCGGACAGCAGGTCGGGAAAGCGGGTCTTGAGAAGCAGTACGAGTCGATCCTGCATGGCAAGGAGGGCGTCCGCTTCGACGAGGTCGACGCCCGCGGCCGGCCCGTGCGAGGCGAGGGCCCGCGACCAGATCTGAACCCGGAAGGTGCTCCGCCGCTATATACCAACATCGATCTCGATCTCCAGAAGTTCACCGTTGGAATCTTTGCCGATTCATTGCAGGGCGGGGCGATCGCGATCGACCCCAGTACCGGGGAAGTACTCGCGCTTTACAGCGCGCCGAGCTGGGATCCGAACAAGTTTACCGGCGGAATACCTGTCGATTACTACAAGCAGCTGTTAGAGGACAAGCGTCGCCCGCTCGTCAACAAGGCAATTCAGGGTACGTACCCGCCTGGGTCGACGTTCAAGCTCGCTACGTCGATAATCGGCCTGCAGGAAGGTGTCGTCGGCGTCAAGGAGCATATGCCTGTGCCGTGCACGGGAGGTTACCAGTTTGGCAACCGCTATTTCCGCTGCTGGGAGAAAAAGGGCCACGGCTCGCTCGATCTCGAAGGCGCCATCAAGCACTCGTGCGATGTTTACTTCTATCAGCTCGGCCTGAAGATCACGCTCGCGAAGTTTATCGCGGGCGGAATCAAGCTGACGATGCGGGACAAGTCGGGCATCGATCTACCGGAGGAGACTCAGGCCCGATGGCCCTACGCCATCGACTACTACAACAAGAAGTACGGTCCGCGCGGATGGAGCAATGCCGAGACGCTCAACCTGGCCATCGGGCAAGGCGCGAATTCACAGACCGTCGTCAACATGGCCAAGCTCTATAGCGCCTTCGCGGCCAAGGGCCAGGCGCCGCGCCCGGAGATCGCCCACCTTGTGCCGCAGCGAAAGCAGGTCTTCAGCCTGAGCAAAGTTCAGGACTCGGTCGTTCTGGAAGGCCTCAAGGCGGTTCTCGAAGCGGGCGGCACCGCGGGCGCGTCAGCAATCGAGGGCCTTACGCTCGCGGGCAAGACTGGTACGGCGCAGAATACCGGCGGCGAAGATCACGGGTGGTTCGTCGGATTCGCTCCTGCCGATAAACCCAAAATCGTTGTCGCGGTGCTGCTCGAATTTGGTCTTCACGGATCGCGCGCGGCTCACATCGCATCAGCCATCATCGGCCACTATCTGAAGGTTGGGCCGATAAAAGCCACGATGGACGAAGGGTGATGAACCGCCCCATCGTTTCGGATGTGCGGCTCCTCGCTGCCGCCTCACTGCTTTCAGTCTTCGGCGTGGCGATGGTCTATTCCGCGGGACAGACGGATACCCCGACTGCAGTGGCGAGCGTTTACAAGTCGCAGATCGTGTGGCTGTTGATCGGAATGGGATTCGCCTACGCGGTTGGCCACTCCTCGGTGCGGTTCATTGAGTGGATGACGACGCCGCTCTACGCGCTCTCCGTCTTTCTGTTGGCGCTGACGCTCGTGATCGGAAAAGGCGCGGGTACCGCGGCGAGCACGAAGAGCTGGCTGGCCATAGGTAGCCATCGCATCGGCCAGCCGTCGGAGATCGCAAAGGTGACCGTAGTGCTCATGCTCGCCAAAGTGTTGGCCAACCAGCGGGAAACCCCCAAGTCGCTGCTCGATCTCTGGAAACCGGCGGTGGTGGTGGGCATTCCGTGGCTGATCATCATGCTTCAACCCGACCTGGGCACTGGCATCGTGTTCATCGGGATCTTCTTCGCGATGCTGTTCTGGGCGGGGGTCGCGTGGCCGCTTCTGATTCTGATCGCGAGTCCGGCGATCAGTCTCATCCTCTCGTTCAGCGTCGGGCTCTGGGGTGCGTGGTTCTTCATTCTGCTCGCCCTCGTTCTATGGTACCGACCGTATCTGATCGAGGGAATCGTGCTGATGGTGCTCAACGTCGCCACCGGCGTCATTGCCCCGATGATGTGGGAGAAGCTGGCGCCGTATCAGCAGAACCGCTTAAAGGTCTTCATAGATCCGTCCGCCGACCCGAGGGCATCGGGATACCACGTGATCCAATCGAAGGTCGCGATCGGATCCGGTGGCTTCTTCGGCAAGGGCTTTACGCTGGGAACGCAGAAGCGACTCGCATTCCTTCCGGAGCAGCACACGGATTTCATCTTCTCCGTGGTGGGGGAGGAGCTCGGATTCCTGGGCGTGACCGTGACACTCGCGCTTTTTCTCTGGCTCTTCCTCCGCATAACCAAGGTGGCCGAGCGGGCCAACGATTCGTACAGCAGTCTTGTTGCGTTCGGACTGATGTCGAGCTGGTTCGTGCACGTGCTGGTGAACGTCGGCATGACGCTCAACCTGATGCCCATCACCGGTATTCCGCTGCCCTTTTTCAGTTACGGAGGGTCGTTCATGCTCGCGAGTTGGCTTGCCGTCGGCATTCTGATGCGGATTTCTGGTGAGGGTCGCGGTAGCGCTCTGTCTCTCCGACGGTAGGGGCTCCTCGGCCGGCATCGTGGTGCTTGCTTTCTCATAGTGCATCGCGCGGGTCGGCGCCGGGTGTCCTCGTAAGCAGCGTCGATGCGTGTAAGCGAGTAGCTGCTGAAGAGGATACCCGCGCCCGACTGACCGGCAATGATTTGAGAACTGCAGATCCGCCCGATAGGCGCCACAGGAAGGGCGCGCGTCTCTGCCCCGTTGAGCAGCGTCCCAGCGACCGCTGTAAGAGCTTACCCCGTGCGGATTTAGCCGCGCTGCCCTAGATTCCGTGTATGGCTTGGTTCAAGAAGGAAAAGAAGCCCCGCCTGCCCCGGCACGAGAAGCACGAGATTCCGCCGGACGCATGGGAAAAGTGCGATGCCTGCGGCCACACCGACCTGCGCGAGAAGTTCGTGCGCAATCTCAACGTCTGCCCGAGCTGTGGCTTCCACCGCCGCATCCGTGCGACCGAGTACGCCAATATTCTGCTCGATGAAGGAACGGCTGAAGAGACCGAGATCGAGATCAGATCCACCGACCCGCTCGGCTTTCCCGACTATCCCGCACGGCTCAAGAAGGCGACTGACAATGCCGGTGACGGTGATGCGGTTCTGACCTTCACCGGCCAGCTCGGCGGAATGCCGGTGTGCCTCGCCGTGATGGATTTTGCGTTCATGGGCGGATCGATGGGTTCCGTGGTCGGCGAAAAGCTCGCGCGCCTCGGGCAGCGCTCACTCGAGCGGAAATATCCCCTCATCATAATCTCCGCCTCCGGTGGGGCTCGCATGCAGGAGGGGGTCCTCTCGCTCATGCAAATGGCGAAGGCTGCGGCCATTCTTTCCCAGCTCTCCGAGCGGCGAATTCCATATGTGTCGATCCTCACTAATCCGACGACTGGGGGGGTGAGCGCCAGCTTCGCCATGCTTGGCGACGCGATTCTCGCTGAGCCCGGCGCAGTTATCGGATTTGCTGGGCCGCGCGTGATCAAGCAGACCATCGGGCAGGAGCTGCCCGAAGGGTTTCAGACGGCGGAGTTTCTGCTCGAGCATGGGATCGTCGACTCCGTGGTTCCGCGAAGCGATCTCAAGCGCACAGTCGGGCAGCTCCTCCGTCACATGAGTGGCAAGCCGGCATCGGCAGGGTGGACGACCTCCTGAAGTCCTACAGCGCGGCGATCGAGGCTCTCTTCGCCCGCACCACCAGCGGCATCAAACCAGGACTCGAGCGCACCGAAGCGATCCTCGCCAGGCTCGGGTCACCGCACCGCTGTCTCTCCAGCATTCACGTCGCGGGCACCAACGGTAAGGGGAGCGTGGTTGCGACCGCAGAGGCACTGCTTCGGTGGAAAGGCATCAAAGTCGGGAGATACACATCGCCGCACCTGATCGACTTCCGAGAGCGGATAACGGTCAATGGGAACCCGATCAGCGAGGAGGCTGTGCTCAAGTTCCTGGAGGAGTGGATTCCGACGGCCGAAGAGATGGGGGCGACCTTCTTCGAGCTGACGACTGCGCTCGCGTTCGACTGGTTTGTGAAGCAGAACGTCGACATCGCGGTCATCGAAGCCGGGCTCGGCGGTCGGCTCGACTCAACGAATGTGTTGACTCCCCTGGTCGCAACAGTCACATCGATTGGTCTCGACCACACCGATCTCCTTGGCAATACCCTCGAGTCGATCGCGCGGGAAAAGGCAGGAATCTTCAAGCGTGGAATTCCGGCCGTCATCGGTGAAGAATCATCGCCCATTCGCTCGCTTTTAAGGGCCTGCGCTGCGGATGCAGGCGCGCATCCTATCGTCGCAATCGACGATGAGTACGAGATTGGAGACGTCGAGATCTCGGCCCAGGGCACCGCGTTTACGCTTCGTCACGGCCGCGCCGGTGAGGCCGTCATGACCCCACTGATCGGCGCGTATCAGGCTCGCAATACAACGGTCGCCATCGCGACCGTCGCGGCGCTTGGGGTCGCGTACCTTCCAACCGCTGGCGAGATCTCTGCGGCGCTCTCAAATGTCTTTCTACCTGGCCGCTTTCAGCGCCGAGGAAGAATCATCTTCGACGTTGCCCACAATCCCGCGGGCGCTCGCGCAATCGCTGAAACCGTACGCGTCCTGAATCCACCCGAGCCCCGCACGGCTCTCGTTGCTGTGCTCGCGGACAAGGATTGGCGCGGAATCATAAGGGAGCTTGCGCCGGTGGTCGACCGCTTTCTCTTCACCAGCGCTCCGTCCGCTCCGGCGGAGCGAAGGTGGGACCCGGCCGAGGCCCACCTGTTCGCCAAATCGCTGGGGCTCGATGCCGATCTTGAGCCGGACTTCGATCTGGCGCTCGCGCGCGGCGAGAAACGATGTGGAACTCTCCTTGTCACGGGCTCATTTCACACTGTCGGCGACGCGATGTCGCGCTTGCAGGTGTCTCCATTCGCCGCGTAGCTTTCCTCCATGTCACAGGGAGCTTTACCTGGATTTCGCGACTTTTATCCCGAGCAGCTCGCCACCCGCAACTATCTGATGTCGGTTTGGCGTGACGTCGCCCGCCGATACGGCTTCGTCGAATACGATGGTCCGCCCCTGGAGCCGCTCGATCTCTACACGAAAAAGAGTGGCGACGAGATCGTTGGCCAGCTATACAGCTTCACCGACAAAGGCGATCGACAGGTGGCTCTTCGCCCCGAGATGACGCCCACGCTTGCGCGGATGGTCGCCGCGAAAGCAAATGCGCTGCGGAAACCCATTCGCTGGTTTTCCGTTCCCCAGCTCTTTCGGTACGAGCGGCAACAAAAGGGGCGGCTGCGAGAGCACTTCCAGCTGAACGTCGACATTATCGGCGAAGCATCCCTCGCTGCAGATGCCGAGCTGCTGGCGGTCGCAATAGATGTAATGCGCGCGCTTGGCCTCGGCCCACAGGATGTCCGAGCGCGAGTGTCGGACCGCCGGTTGCTGACTGCTCTACTTTCGCACGTTGGTGTTAAAGCGGTGGAGCTGCCAGCAGTGTTCGCCGCAATCGACAAGGCGGGGCGTGAGCCGCGTGAAGTCACCACGGATAAGGTCGCCAAGGCAGTCGGCAGTGACGATGCGAAACCCGGCGTCGAGCGGATGCTCAAGAACTCGAAAGACTTGGCGGCAATCGGCCGCGAGTTCACGGACTCGTCCGAGGTGGTCGCCGAAATCGGTCGCATGAGGGAGTATATGGGATTCCTCGATGCGCTCGGCGTGGGCGAGTGGGTAGACTTCGATCTCTCGATCGTCCGCGGGCTCGCTTACTATACGGGAAAGGTGTTCGAGCTTTTCGATGCGAAGGGCGAATTTCGCGCGATCTGCGGAGGTGGACGCTACGACGATTTGCTCTCGACCATCGGCGGTGTGGATCTGCCCGCGCTCGGCTTTGGAATGGGTGACGTCGTGCTCACCGAGCTGCTGCGCGCGAAAGATCTGCTGCCGCCCACCGAGTTAGGCACGGAGTACTGGGTCGCGGCGGACGACGAATCGCTGCTCCCCGACGTGATGACGGTGGCCGCACGCCTGCGTGCGAAGTCGCGAAGCGTCGAATACGCGTTGAAGTCGCAGACGCTGGCGCGCCAGCTGAAGACGGCGTCTACCGCGGGTGTGAAGAATGTCGTGCTCCTGCGTCGGGACGATTATGCAAATGGTAATGTGACACTCAAGACTCTCGCCGATGGATCGGAGCGCAGCGTCCCTCTCGCCGCCTTCCTCGACACACTGTAACGACCTCAAATGGCCGACGACAAAAAACTGACGAAGCGCTCCGACGACTTCAGCGCCTGGTACAACGAGGTCGTGCTCCGCGCCGAGCTGGCCGACTACGCACCGGTTCGTGGCTGCATGGTCATCCGACCCAACGGTTACGGAATCTGGGAGCGGATGCAGCAGCAGCTCGACACGATGTTCAAGGACACTGGGCACGTGAACGCCTACTTCCCGCTGCTCATCCCCGAGAGCTTTCTCCACAAGGAGGCGGAACACGTGGAGGGGTTTGCTCCCGAGCTGGCGGTAGTAACTCACGGGGGCGGGAAGAAGCTGGAAGAGCCGCTCATCATCCGGCCGACGTCGGAGACAATCATCTACGCCATGTACGCGAAATGGGTGCAGAGCTATCGCGACCTTCCCATTCTCATCAACCAATGGGCGAACGTCGTCCGTTGGGAGAAGCGCACCCGGCTCTTTCTGCGCACCCTCGAGTTCCTCTGGCAGGAAGGTCATACGGCGCACGCGACCCACGAGGAGGCCGAGGAAGAAGCCCGACGCATGCTCGGCGTCTACCGCGACTTCATGGAGGGCTGGATGGCGATGCCGGTCGTCACCGGCGCCAAGACCGACTCGGAGAGGTTCGCCGGCGCGCTTCGCACATACGCGTGCGAAGGCATGATGCAGGACAACAAGGCGTTGCAAGCCTCAACATCGCACGACCTCGGACAAAACTTTGCCAAGGCGTTCGACCTCAAGTTCCAGACCGAAGCCGGCGGGATGGACTTCGCCTGGAACACGAGCTGGGGCGCAACCACTCGATTGATCGGCGGGCTGGTGATGACGCATGGCGACGACAAGGGACTGCGGACCCCGCCGCTGCTCGCTCCAATCGAGATCGTCATTGTGCCGATCTGGAAGAATGACGAGGATAAAGGCCGCGTCCGCGCTGCCGCGCATCTCATCAAGGAAAGCCTCCTGGCGTGGGAGCGCCGTGTGCCCGGACGTTTGCGCGTGCACGTGGACGACCGTGAGGGAATGAAGCCGGGCGCGAAGTACTACGAGTGGGAGCTACGCGGCATTCCGGTGCGACTCGAGATCGGTCCTCGTGACCTCGAGCAGAATCAGGCGATCATGGTGCGCCGCGACTCCGGTGAGAAACGCTCCGTCTCGCTCGGATCGATCGGCGAGGACGCGGCCGAACTGCTGCATCAGATCCAGGCATCGATGTTGATCGACGCCCGCGAGCGCCGGGAGCAGAACAGCATTCGAGGCGGCATCACCTACGATCGCTTCCGCGAAGTGATGGATGGGGACGGCGCGTTCGTTTATGCCGGATGGTGCGGCGAGCCGAAGTGCGAGGCAACGATCAAGGAAGAGACAAAAGCGACGATTCGCGTGCTTCCTGACGAAGAGTTCCGGTCTGCCGAGCCGCCGAAGTCCTGTCTCAAGTGCGGGGGTGAATCGACCGCTGAGGCGCTGTGGGCAAAGGCATATTGAGCCGGCGCGAAACGGCAGTGAAGCGAGGTGATGAAGTTACGCCAAGCGGAGCAGCGTCTGCGCCGGCGAGCGAAAGCTTGGTGTGCGAAGGAGTCCCGCTCGCGACGATTGCGCGCGAGGTCGGAACACCGTGTTACGTCTACAGCTCCGCTGGTATCCGAGAGCAGTATACGCTGTTGCGCCAAGCCCTCGGGAAGATGGATGCCCGTCTGCATTACAGCGTGAAAGCCAATTCGAGCATCGCCATTCTAGCATTGTTGAGGGAGCTCGGTGCCGGGCTCGACATCGTGTCCGGTGGCGAGTTGTTCCGCGCGCTCATGGCTGGATACAAGGGAAGTGACGTCGTCTTCAGCGGTGTCGGTAAAACCGAGCGCGAGATGGAGGAGGCATTGGGGGCGGAAGTGCTCTTGTTCAACGTGGAGTCCGAGCAGGAGCTGCACGTTCTCGATCGAGTCGCGCGAAGGCTCGGCGTCACCGCCCCCGTCGCCCTGCGGGTGAACCCGGAAGTACTGGTCGACACGCCGCACCCTTATACACGGACGGGTGAAAAGGGAATGAAGTTCGGAATCCCGTTCGACGAAGCGCTGCCGGTCGCGAAAATCGCTGCGACGCTACGGAACGTACGGCTGCTCGGACTCGACATGCACGTCGGCTCGCAGATCTCTCAATTCGCTCCGTACGAGGTTGGCGTGCAGCGACTGCTGCACTTGCGGCGCGAGATCGAGAGCGATGGTAAGATCAAGCTCGAGTATCTCGACATTGGCGGCGGGCTCGCCGTTACGTATGACGCCGAGCGAACGGTCGACGTCGGTCACTTTGGTCAAGTTATAAACGCGCTGGTCGGGGTATCCGGGCTCAAGATCATCCTGGAGCCGGGACGCTTTCTCGTCGGGAACGCGGGAGTTTTGCTGACGCGTGTTCTCTACCGGAAGCGAAGCGGCGGCAAGGAGTTCATCATCGTCGATGCAGGGATGACCGACCTTCTCAGGCCCTCCCATTACAACGCATTCCACCGGATCGAAGCGGTGCAGTCGACAGGGCGCAAAACCGTCGCGGATGTCGTCGGGCCGATTTGCGAGAGTGGCGATTTTCTGGCGCTCGACCGCCAGATCGATGACGCCGCGCCCGGCGATCTTCTTGCGGTGCAGTCGACCGGCGCCTACGGATTCGTCATGTCTTCCAACTACAACTCGCGTCCGCGTTCCGCCGAAGTGCTCGTCGACGGCGATCGATTCGCGGTGATCACGCGGCGCGAGAGTTACGACGACCTGGTTCGGAATGAAGAGCCACGCCCGGACTGGAGGAGCGCGTAGTGCGCATTGGAGTAATGGCTGACACCCACGACCGGGTCCCTGCCGTCGCCGACCTGCTCCAGAGACTTGCTGCAAAGGGTGTGAGCATGGTGATGCACGCCGGCGACTACTGCTCGCCCTTCTGCCTGGCGCCCTTTCACCAGCGAGGGATGGCCCTCCTTGGCGTGTTCGGTCGCAATGACGGGGACCGGGAGACGCTGAGCGCGTACGCCGCACGGGGTATGGGGACGGAGATCTATGAATCGCCCCATAGCTTCGACGTCGGCGGGAAGCGAGTGCTGCTCGTCCACGAGATCGCAGAGGTGAGCGCGCGATCCATCGAATCCCATGACATCGTGATTCACGGCTCCTCGCACCTCCAGTCGCAGAAGCAGATCGGAAATACTCTCGTTATCAATCCCGGCGAAGCCTGCGGCTGGATTCATGGCAAGTGCACCGCGGCGATACTCGACATAACCACCGGAGAAGTAGAAAACATTACTCTATGAGCAGCCGAATCCTCATCATCGATTTCGGCTCACAATTCACGCAGTTGATCGCGCGGCGGGTTCGCGAGGCGCGCGTCTATTCCGAGATCCACCCGCCGAGTCGAACGGTGGAATGGATTCGGGAATGGAAGCCGACCGGCATCATCCTGAGTGGCGGACCCAATTCGGTGTACGGCGACAACGTTCCGCTCGCCGATCCTGCCATCCTCGACCTGGCCCCCGTGCTTGGCATCTGCTACGGCATGCAGCTGATCGCACACATCGAGGGCGGACAGGTGATCCGCACCGACCGTCGTGAGTACGGCCGCGCGGAGATGAAAGTCCTGGAGCCCGATGGACTGTTCGCGGGTTTCTCTACCAGCGAGCCGGTCACCGCCTGGATGAGCCACGGCGATCACATCGAGCAGCCTCCGAAGGGCTATCGCGTCACGGCCGAGAGCAAAGGCAACCCGATCAGCGCTTTTCGGCACGAGAAGCGCCCAATCTTCGGCGTGCAGTTCCACCCCGAGGTCGCTCACACTCCGCGTGGTGGCGAAGTCATTTCGAATTTCCTCTTTGGAGTTTGCAAAGCAGAGCCCACATGGACCGCCGGGGCATTTATCGAGGAAGAGATCGCGCGCATCAGGAAGATGGTCGGCAAGTCGCGCGTAATTTGTGGGCTGTCAGGCGGCGTCGATTCTTCCGTCGCCGCCGCACTGGTGCACCGCGCAATTGGTGATCAGCTCACCTGTATCTTCGTCGACACCGGATTGTTGCGGTTGCACGAGCGGGAGCAGGTGGAGAGAACCTTTCGGGCGCACCTGGGAATCGAGCTGATCACGATCGACGCCGAGAAGCGCTTCCTTGATGCACTGGTGAGGGTGGAGGATCCCGAGAAGAAGCGGACGATCATTGGCCACACCTTCATCGATGTGTTCGAGGACGCGGCGGCTGAGGTGGGCGGCGGCGTCGGTTACCTGGTGCAGGGAACTCTATACCCCGACGTGATAGAATCATTCTCGCCGCGCGGGGGACCGTCGGTGACGATCAAGACGCATCACAACGTTGGCGGACTGAAGCCCGGGATGAAGTTCAAGCTGATCGAGCCGCTTCGCGAATTGTTCAAGGACGAAGTGCGCAACGTCGGCCGCGAGCTGGGGCTGCCGGAGGAAATGGTCGCTCGCCATCCCTTTCCGGGCCCCGGTCTCGCCATTCGCGTACTGAGTGACGTGACGAAGGAGAAACTAGATCTCCTGCGCGCCGCCGACGCGCTGTATCTCGAGGAGATTCGCGAGGCGGGTCTCTACGACGAGATCTGGCAGGCCTTCTCGGTGCTGCTCCCCGTTCGAAGCGTAGGGGTGATGGGGGACGAGCGGACCTATGAATTCGTATTGGGCCTGCGCGCTGTGACTAGCACCGACGGAATGACGGCGGATTGGTATCCGTTTCCGTACGAGGTTCTCGGGCGAATCTCCAATCGCATCATCAATCAGGTGCCCGGCATCAACCGCGTCGTGTATGACGTGAGCTCAAAACCGCCGGCGAC
>JALYKQ010000023.1 GCA_030774675.1 Gemmatimonadota bacterium
CGTCAGGACCCCGAAGGTAGCAGCGGCATGCGGTGTCTTTCGTTGCTCCGTCAGGCCTGGGGTACTCCCGCCTCGCAATGTCTCTCGCACTAGCCCGCAAATACCGCCCAAAGAGCTTCGCTGACGTAGCCGTCCAGTCGCACGTGTCGAACACGTTGCGTGGCGCCATCGCCAGGGGACGAGTTGCGCACGGATACCTCCTCTGCGGACCACGCGGAGTAGGAAAGACGACTCTTGCTCGCGTCCTCGCGATGGCCCTCAACTGCGAAAACAAGGGCGACGACGGCGAGCCGTGCGGCGTTTGCACTTCCTGCCAGCGCATCTGGAGCGGATCGTCCAGTCTCGACGTCGTGGAGATCGACGCCGCCTCCAATCGCGGAGTCGACGACGCGCGAGACCTGCGCGAGAGAGCCATGTACGCCCCGTCGGGGGAGAATCGCTACAAAGTGTACATCGTCGACGAGGCGCACATGCTTACGCGCGAGGCGTGGAACGCGCTCCTCAAGATTCTCGAGGAGCCGCCACCGCGTGTCATTTTCGTCTTTGCCACCACTGAGCCGCAAAAGATCGCGCAGTCAGCAGCACCGGTTCTGAGCCGGCTTCAGCGCTTCGATCTCAAGCGCATCGGGCTTTCCGACATCACGCGGCGCCTCTCGACCGTGCTGGAAAAGGAAGGTGTGACCGCGTCGGAGGACGCGCTGTCGATGATCGCGCGAGCCGCCGATGGCTCGATGCGCGATGCCTTGAGCCTCGCCGACCAGGTGATATCGATCGGCGAAGGACCCGTGACGGGTGAGCGGGTTCGGGAGGCGCTGGGTCTGGTTGCCGAGGATGAGTTCATCGCGATTCTCGACATCATCGCCGGACATCGCGCGGGCGACGTATTCGGCGCTGTCACCAGGCTGGCGGATGCCGGTGTCGATTTCGGCGTTTTTCTATCCGGCTTCGCCGACATCCTTCGCGCACAGCTCACCGTCGTACTGAACGGCAAGGCGGACGGAGTCTCGGCGACCGCGGCGACGGCGCTCAAGCAGCGACGGGAGCTGTTCGCGGCTGGCGATCTCCTCCGCATGATCAGCGCGGTGAA
The DNA here is from genome assembly GCA_030774675.1 of Gemmatimonadota bacterium. GTDB lineage: Bacteria > Gemmatimonadota > Gemmatimonadetes > Gemmatimonadales > Gemmatimonadaceae > UBA4720. The sequence continues at coordinate 1,088 of JALYKQ010000023.1, forward strand.
CGCGCTGGAGCCAACCTTCAGAAAGAGCGGACAGCAGCAGCTCCTGATCGAGATGCTGCTCATTCGGATGGCGCTGATCGATCGCACGGTCGCGATCGAGGACTTGCTGAAGGGGCTGGGAGGAGAAGGAACTTCGAGCGTCAAAAGCCAGGAGCCAGCGAGCGGATCAGTCCGCAGCCAGCCTGCCCATGCCTCGGTGGCGAGGACGTCGCAACGTCTCACCACTCGTCCCGGCTACCCTCCGCAGCTCGACGTGCCCAACCTGACGCCTGGTCCCGGCAGTCCGACCGCCACCAAAACCCCTGACCCATCGCCCAACGAAAGCCAGCTCCGCGAAATGAAGCGTGCAATGGAGGCGACGGCACAGGATTCGAATCGGAGTCGCATGACGCCGGAGGCCCTTAAAGAAGAGCGCATCGGTATCCTGCGGCAGAAGGATCCGGCATTGGGCGCAGCCATCGATGAGCTGGACCTCGAGCTTCTCGATTAATCCTCATCCAAATACCACGATTCATGGCCGATTTCAGCAAGATCTTCGAGCAGGCGCAGCAGATGCAGGCACGGATGCAGCAAATGCAGTCCGAGCTGGAAAAGCAGACTGTGACGGCAGCAGCCGGGGGCGGCATGGTCACCGTAGAGGCAGACGGCAAGGGAACGATCACTCGCGTGAAGATCGACCCCACCGTCGCTGATCCGAAGGACCTCGAGATGCTCGAGGATCTGGTTCTGGTCGCCGTCAACGAAGCGCAAAAGAAGGCGGCGGAGCTGGCCAAAGGCGAGATGGGGAAGCTCACGGGCGGCCTCAACCTTCCATTCAAGCTGCCCTTTTAGCGTGGGAGCGATTGACGATCTGGCCGCCGAACTGTCCAAGCTGCCGGGGATCGGGCGCAAGACGGCGCTCCGCCTCACCTACCATCTTCTGAAGCAATCGCCGGAGCAGTCCAAGCGTCTCGCTTCGGCTCTTTCGACCCTCGCTGAGAAGGTCCGCCCATGCCCGCAGTGTTTCAACCTGACGGAGGATGATCTGTGCGCGATCTGCCGTGACGCGCGCAGGGATACGGGAGTCATCTGCGCAGTAGAGGAAGCTTCCGATATCGGCGCGATCGAGCGGTCTGGCGAGTTCCGGGGCGTGTATCACGTCCTGGGCGGACGCCTTTCGCCGCTGGATGGCATCGGGCCGGAAGATCTCACCATTCCACAGCTGGAGACGAGAGTGTCGGCTGGAGTCGTCCGCGAAGTGATAATTGCCACGAATCCGAGCATCGAGGGAGAGACCACCGCCCTGTACGTTCAGCGCAAGCTTTCCCGCTATCCGCTTACCGTCTCACGAATTGCCCGCGGACTTCCGGTTGGCGGCGATCTCGAATACGCCGATGGAGTAACCATCGCCCAGGCTCTAATGGCCAGGCGGGCAATGTGATGAGCAGGCAAAAGGTAGGTTTCCTGGCCGTCGGATTCCTCGGTGGGGTTACGGCTGGCACCCTCCTCTGGAGCCGGATGCAGCGCCAATACCGCCGTAATCTTTTCAGCAAATCGCCACTGCGTCGCGTCGCCGCATTGGGCTATCTCCGCGCCCGGCCTACGGTGAACACCGCGCAGCTCCTTCGTGAGTATGTCGCGTGGGAGCCGAGGTCAATCCTTCGCCAGCGTGGCGCCCGACTGCTGAAGCGACTCGAGTCGACGCTGTGACCGGGGGACGATGACCGCCGGCACGGCCAACTGGTCGTTCACTCAGGACGACTTTACCGCGATAACTGAATCCCTGAAGCGCTTTCTGGGCGAGACCAAGTCGCGCTGCGCGCTGCTGGTCGACCATTCCGGACAGCTCGTAACCACAGTGGGCGATGCTCCAGGCCTCGACACAACGACCTTCGCGTCCCTTACGGCCGCGGATTATAGCGCCAACGACCAGCTGGCAAAGCTGGTCGGCGAGAACGACTTCTCGAGCCTGTTCCACCAGGGCGAGAAGGATTCCATTTACGTCGCCGATATCGCGCGGCGGCTATTGCTTGTAATAATCTTCGACTCACGTACGACTGTGGGACTCGTCCGCCTGAGAATCAAGGACGAGATCCAGGAGTTGACGCTGTTGATCGATCGTGTATTCTCACGCGGTCGGGACGGCGCCGCGCCCACCGGGCATCTGCTCGATGGCGCGGATGACGAGATCGACAAACTCTTCAACTGGTGAGGAAGAGCTAGAAGTGTCGATGATCAACTACGCCTCGCGCGAGATCAATTGTAAGATCGTTTACTATGGTCCCGGGCTTGGCGGCAAAACCACGAACCTCGAGCACGTCTACGGCAAAGTTAAGCCCGAGACGAGAGGAAAACTCATATCCCTGGCGACGGAGACCGAGCGTACTCTTTTTTTCGACTTCCTTCCTGTCGACCTCGGCACGATTCGCGGCTTCAAGACACGCTTCCACCTGTACACGGTGCCCGGGCAGGTTTACTACAATGCGAGCCGCAAGCTCATTCTGAAGAACGTCGATGGAATCGTGTTCGTTGGAGACTCCCAGGCGGAGCGGATGGAGGCGAACCTCGAGTCGATGCAGAATCTCTACGACAATATGTCCGAGTACGGATACGATCTGACGCAGATGCCGTTCGTGATCCAGTACAACAAGCGCGACCTGCCCAACGCGGCGCCGATCGAGGATCTTCAGGCTGCTCTCAATCCGGGATGGGAAGTGGAAGACGCGACCAAGCACCGTGTGCAGCCCGATCCATACCACGCCGGGCAGAACCTCGTCGAGCAGGTCTCCGGAGGGGAGTGGGTGGAGCGTGCGCCGTATTTTGAAGCGATCGCGGTCAACGGGGATGGCGTGTTCGATACGTTGAAGGCTGTGAGCAAGCTGGTGTTGAAGGCGCTCGCCTAGCGACTCGGAGAAGCCGCGGGTGAATCTCCCGAACACGATCACGGCCGGCCGGATTCTCGCCGCGCCTTTCATCGCAGCGCTACCGTTCATCGGCGCGCCGGGAGCACGATTCATAGCGTTTGCTCTGTACATAGTGGCGGCCGTCACCGATTACTTCGACGGCAAACTGGCCCGAACACGCAATCTCATCACAGATCTGGGCCGTCTGCTCGATCCGCTCGCCGACAAGCTGCTCCTCTTCGCAACCCTGATTCCGATGTTCGTGCTGATGGCGCCCGCAACCGACCCGCTGGTGCCGACCCGCGCGCAGAGCATCGACGCCGCGCGACTCCAGTTCCTCACGCCCTTCGGGCAGGTCGGCCTGCCCTGGTGGATCGCAGCGATCGTGATCGGCCGGGAGATCTTCATGACGATATTTCGGCAGGCGGCGGCCAGGCGTGGAGT
>JALYKQ010000024.1 GCA_030774675.1 Gemmatimonadota bacterium
GGGGACGCCCGGTCGATGTCGCGATCGACGAATCGCATCTCGGCGCCGACATAGCTTCTCGAGTGTCCTGCGAGCTTCGGAAGGCGGCGTGAGCGATCGTACCAACGCAAGCCCGGCAGCCCAACGCTGCCTGGATATCTTCCCATCAGGAACGGTGTGTAGGCAGGCCCGGTCACCGAGGGAAAGGCCGAAGTAACGGTCGAGAGTGATCCTTCCTCCCGCAGGCTCGCGAGCGCGGGGACATCACCTCTCCTCATGGCGCGCGCGAGAACATCCGGTCGCACGCCATCCGCTATGATCATTACGACCTGCGCACCATCACCTGGCGGGCTTCCTGCAGACGCACGCAACTTTAGTTTCCGAATTAAGATAGCCCGGCAGAATACAGTTCGCCGAAGCCCGCGACAGCGGCCAAACATGAAGAACAGAAAAGATACCCCGAAACCGAAAGCGACGAAGATCGCGCGCGGTCGCTCGACGCGCGCGCGGACGGCGGGCGGCAAGAAACTCAATCCGGAGGTGATGGCGTCGGCCGAGCACCAGGCGCTGGAGGGATTGAAGCAACGCACGGAAGAGGGCCACCTCAAAGCGGGAAGAACCCCGCCCTCTCAGCAAATCACCGGGCGCAGATTGGGTGACAGGCGGCTCGTCGACGACTCCATCCGCGACGTTGCCGCAGTCACCGAGGATGAAAAGCTCCTCCAGCAGCCAGGGCCGCGGATCGATTTCACCAGGACGGATCCATGGCGCGTGATGCGGATCATGGGAGAGTTCATTGAAGGGTTCGACACCCTCGCGTCTGTGGACAAAGCGGTCACGATCTTTGGTTCGGCGCGAATCGGACCTGACGACCCCCATTACGATGCGGCGATGGAGACCGGACGCCTGCTCGCCGAGGCGGGCTTCGCCATCATCACTGGCGCCGGACCGGGAATAATGGAGGCCGCGAACAAGGGTGCGCGGCTCGGCGGCGGCCGCTCGATCGGCTGCAACATCGAGCTACCGTTCGAGCAGGGGGCAAATCCGTACGTCGATACGCTCGTCAATTTCCGGTACTTCTTCGTTCGCAAGACGATGTTCATCAAGTACTCGGTCGCCTTCATTATCTTCCCGGGCGGCTTTGGAACGCTCGACGAGCTGTTCGAGGCGCTGACACTCATTCAGACGGGGAAGATCTACCGCTTTCCAGTCATTCTCTTCGGTCGCTATTACTGGGCGGGGTTGTTGCGCTGGCTCCAGGCGAGAGTGCTGAGCGAGGGAAAGATCTCAGAAGGCGATCTCGATCTCATGCTGGTGACCGATGATCCGGCCGAAGCGGCGCAGGCTGTAATCCTGGCGTATCAGTCTATTGGAAAGACAGCCGGCCAGCAGATCGAAGACATCGTGGAAGGAAAGCGAGATGGCCAAAAGCAGCAAGGGTAATGGCGCCGGAGAAGGACGGGGTCGCGGCGGCTTCAAGTCGTCGCGTCACGGGAAAGCGTCCGCCGCTGGCCCAAAGGCGCAGCAGAAGCTCGCCGCCGAGGAGCGCGAGAAGCGTGGGCTTCAGCACACGGCTCACGAGGCGAGCCGCTTTCTCAAGGGACAGCGCATCGATCCGCGCCGGATCGACGGCAAGGAGACCGTCGCGGAGCTGATCGAGGGCACTTATCTCGCATACAACGCCGCGCGTCTCCGCGAAGCGTGCCAGCTGTTCACCGGAAAAATGCTCGCCGCCGATGTCACGGTCGGACTATCGATTACCGGTGCTTTGACGCCTGCCGGACTTGGAATGTCCGCACTCATTCCGCTCATCGAGGCCGGGTTCGTCGACTGGATTATCTCGACGGGAGCGAATCTCTATCACGACACCCACTTCGGGCTTGGGCTGGCGATGCATCGCGGCAACGCGCAAGAGTCGGACGTGGTTCTGCGCGAGGAAGGCGTCGTTCGCATCTACGACATCTTCTTCGACTACGACGTGCTGCTCTCGACCGACGCCTTCTTCCGGAAGATCATCACTGGCAAGGAATTCCAGCGCGCGATGTCGAGCGCGGAATTCCACAACCTGTGTGGCAAGTACGTGCGGGAACGGGAGAAGGCCCTTGGGATCGGACAGAAGTCGCTGCTCTCGGCCGCATACGCGGCGGGCGTTCCGATCTACACTTCGTCGCCGGGCGACAGCTCCATCGGGATGAATATCGCGGCCCTCGCGCTCGACGGAAACAAGCTCGTTCTCGATCCCAACCGCGATGTGAACGAGACGGCATCGATAGTTCTCGATGCGAAACGCGGCGGCGGAAAGAGTGGCGTAATGATTCTGGGCGGTGGAAGTCCCAAGAATTTCATGCTGCAGACCGAGCCTCAGATACAGGAAGTACTGGGTATCGACGAGAAGGGTCACGACTATTTCCTGCAGATTACCGACGCGCGCCCCGACACCGGCGGGTTGTCTGGTGCGACGCCGGCCGAAGCGGTGAGCTGGGGGAAAATCGACCCTGCCAGGCTGCCGGATGCGGTGGTGTGCTATCTGGATTCGACTGTCGGGCTGCCGTTGCTGACCTCCTATGCGTTTGCGCGCCACGATTTGCGGCCGCTCAAGCGGTTATTCGACCGGCGTGAGGCGATGATGGCCAAGTTGCGAGAGGAATACGAGAAGTCCTCTGCCGCCCCGCCGTCGATCGATCATACCGACTCGAAGCTTCCCCAGCATCGGTAGGCGTCAGTTGCATCCGAGTTCAATCGCGGTGGGGCGAGTCCTGGGTTAGGTTGGGGGGATGCAAGTAATGAGTTGTAAGTTGGTGAGTTGACAGTTGTTAGTGGTTCCCAGTTGTCGCGGCCACTGATAACCACTGACGCACTTAAAACTCAACGACTGTTCACTCACGACTTGCATCCCCTCCGCTTAACCTCGAACTCTGTCCGTTCTGATTCAACTCTGATGCCCCAACTCCCTTCCTTGTCTCCCCGGCCGGTTCTGCCTAGCTTGAAAGTGCGGCGCCCGGCCGGCACACGGTCGGGCGCTCAATTTTTTGGGCGGCGTCATGTGCGCTGCAACCATCTGCATAGGCTCACGTCGTATGATCGAGCAGCTCAAGGTAAAACTGGGAGGGGAGGTGGAGCGTCTTCAGCACGAGCTGAACGTCGTCCTCCCGCAGGAAATTCGTAGGGCCGTGGAACTCGGCGACTTGCGCGAGAACAGCGAGTACAAAGCTGCCCTCGAGCGGCAGCAGTTCGTGCAGGCGCGCCTGGGTCAGCTCCGGCAGCGCCTAAGCAAGCTTTCCCAGATCGACGTCTCCCAGATTCCAGCCGACAAGGTCGGCCTTGGATCGCACGTAGTCGTACAGGACGAAAAAACCGGCGAGCGGGAGACCTACAGCCTGGTTTTCGGCGATTCGGTGGAGTTCGAGGAAGGGCACGTGAGCATGTCGTCGCCAATCGGAAAGTCACTGGTAGGCAGAAGCGTCGGGGAGTCTGTGGTGCTCAAGCTTCCTGCGATGACGCGCCGGCTCAAGATCGTCGAGCTCAAGACCATCCACGACGCCGCCTGACGTCGTGACTCAGGTCGCGCCACGGTTTGTGGCGCACCGTGACAGAGCGCAATCCCTCCGATAGAGCAGTTCACCGCAGCTTTTAAGTCGTTCGCCGAAGCGGCAACAATGGCTGCTTGATCTGCCTTGCGTGCACTCATAGAGTGAAGCGCACAAAAAGGGAAAACATGACGACAAGGAATGCCTGGATCGCTCTTTCTCTGATTTCAGCCATTGGGTGTGGCGGAAGCGGCGGCTCGACGGCGCCGAATAACCAGTCAAGCGGTAACACTACTGCGCCCGCGGGAGGAATATCCGTCACGAACAACGCGTTCAGCCCGGCAACGAAAACCGTGGCCCCAGGCACCGACGTTAAATGGGCATGGAACAGTTGCACCGGTGACTCCTACTCGGGTCAGACCTGCGTCAATCATAGCGTGACCTTCGACGACGGAGTCACTTCGCCGACGCAGGATCAGGGCACGTTCAATAGAACGTTCACGGTCGCGGGAACCTACAATTACCACTGCTCCGTGCACGGAGCGGCGATGGCGGGAACCATCACCGTCCAATAGCCCGCCCGGACTCAGCCAACCGCGAACATGCGCTCGACGTCCTGCCCGTACTCGCGGACTCGGGCGCTTTTCGTTTGATCGTCCCAGCCAAGCAGCGGAGCGACGATTTCGGCGACCCGCGGGGCAACGCTCACCCCGTGATCGAGGGTCTCGAAAGCGAGATGCACCCGGCGAATCAGCAGGTCGGACACAGTTTGTGCCATTTCGTTCGAGACGCCGTAAACGAGATGTGCTCCGCTGTAGGAAAGTCCCGCTACCAATCGCTCCGCGAGTTTCGGGTCGGAGCCCTGGAGCCGTGCAATCTCCTCGTCACGATCCGCACCAGGAAGCTCGACTGAGCCCGTCGGTGCACGGTCCCGTTCCTCTCCCAGTACCTTTTGGACCTGGTCCACGATCTCGGCAGCCATCGAACGGTAAGTCGTGAGCTTTCCGCCGGTCGCATGTATGACACCAGAGCCATCGGCCACAATACTGTGCTCGCGCGATACGGCGGTCGGATTCGATGCGGTCGCCGTCGCCAGCGGACGAATTCCGGCCCAGGCGCTAACCACGTCGGCAGGCGTCAACCGGGCGGCGGGGAAATAGGCGTTGGCAGTGCGGAGGAGGTAATCAACGTCGGCCACCGACGCGTGCACCGTCTCGGGAGACTCCTGGGTCCAGTTGTCGGTCGTGCCAACGATTGCCTGAGATCCGGCAGGAAGGCAAAACATCACCCGGCCATCAAGCGGCGAGATGAGGGTGAGCGCGTCTTGATTCCCGATACGCTCCCTGGGAACGCTGATATGGGCTCCCTTGCTGCCGCGATCGCGACGGGCACCCGCGCCAGGCGCCAACACGTTATCCCAAACGCCGGTCGCGTTCACGATCACGCGAGCCCGCACCGAATTTGTTTTGCCGGAGAGCTGATGGTTAACCAAAGCTCCCACCGCTTTTCCGCCTTCCTGCAGAATCTCGGTCACTCGCGTGTGACTCCCCACGGTAGCCCCGCTCAGTTGTGCCGCGATCGCATTCGCAATTGTGAGCCGCGCATCGTCAGTGCAGGCGTCGTAGTAGACCGCCCCTCCGATGAGGTCTTTCTTCTCGAGACCAGGTTCCCTCTCCAGAGTCTCGCCTGCGCTGAGCGTGGCGTACTTTCGCGAGCGACCGCCCGACATCAGATGGTACGCCAGCAGTCCCGCGCTCAGGCGCCATTTTCCGACGCGGGCACCGCGATAGATGGGCCAGGTGAACGCAAGCGGCTTGACCAGGTGTGGCGCGATCCGGAGCAGCGTTTGTCGCTCCCGAATCGACTCGTAGACCAGATGGATCTGGCCGTGCTCCAGATATCGAATTCCGCCGTGAACCAGGCGCGAGGAACGACCCGAAGTGCCGCTCGCGAAGTCGTCGCGCTCGACCAGCGCGACCTTGAGCCCGCGCATTGCCGCGTCCCGCGCCACTCCACAACCGGTAATCCCGCCTCCGATCACCAGCAGGTCGAATTTTTCTCCCCAGAGGTCAGCCATTCTCTTCCGGGTGTCGGGAATAAAGGAGAAGCAGCAAAACTATCAGGAATTTGACCGCAAGATTCGGATATCGCGCGTTTTGGCACATCCGCATCATTCGGCACGACAACGAATCACACCGTTCCATTAGTGAGGATACAATGCACTTTTATCGCGTAGTGGCCGTCGGCGACCGAATCGCAGATGCTGTTCGCAAGACGTTGCTGTCACCCGGCTACGGCCATCCGGCGCACACAGACGTGGCGACCGGTTACGGGCCATGCCGGCAATGCCTGAAACACTTTGCTGTCGGCAAAGAACGCCGGATTCTATTCACCTATGATTCGTTCTACGGGAAGGAAACACTCCCGCTGCCCGGCCCCGTTTTCATTCATGAGTATGACTGCGAGCGGTATCCGGAAGACGGAGGCTTTCCGGTGGACATGCTGTCCCACCGGCTCACCCTCAATGCCTATGCGTCCGGGCGCCGCCTGGTTTCAAAGAGGTATGTTTCCAATGGTATCATCGAGCCCGAGCTCCGGCGTCTGCTGCAGGATCCCGAGGTAGCCTATATCCACGTTCGGGATACCGACGCCGGCTGTTATGATTTTTGTATCGAAAGGACAAGCGATGAAGCTGGCGCCACGGAAACGACGACGTCGAACGGAGGATCCTCCCATGAATGAGGCAGTTGCGTGGGAGTCGGTGCTCCACAGGGATCCAACCGCAGATGACCGTTTTCTCTATGGCGTCAGCACTACCGGCATCTACTGCCGCCCATCGTGCCCATCGCGGAAGCCAAAGCGCGACAACGTGGCGTTCTTTTCGTCGGCGGAGGCCGCGGAGCGCGCCGGATTTCGCGCGTGCCAGCGCTGCCAGCCCAATCAGCCGAAATCGTCCAACCGTGCGATCGAACGCGCACGGGAGTACATAGACACCCACATCGCCGGCCTCAGTGAGGAGCGACTCACGCTCGAGTTGCTCGGCGAGAAGTCGGGACTCAGCCCTTACCATCTCCAGCGAAAGTTCAAGGAGATCGTCGGGCTCACCCCGGCGGAATACATGCGCGCGCGCAAGAGCGAGCGGCTCAAGAGCGAGCTGAAGCTCGGCGAGACTGTCAGCCGTGCTACGTTCGGCGCGGGTTACGGATCCAGCAGCAGGGTCTACGACACCGCCGACGCGCAGCTCGGTATGACCCCCGCGACCTATCGACGTGGGGGGCCGGGTATGCACATCGATTACGCGGTCGCGAAGACGTCGCTCGGCACTCTGTTGGTGGCAGCAACACCGCGGGGCGTCTGTGCGGTGACACTCGGCGACGATCCAACAGCTCTCGAGACGGCTCTCGCCGCTGAATATCCAGCGGCCACTAGGACCAGGGTGAGTGCTCCATCGAGCTCGCTCGCTGCCTGGGTGGAGGGAATCGTCGCAACCATCGATGGCGCCCGCGCGCGATCTGACATTCCGATCGATGTGCAAGCGTCGGCCTTTCAGTGGAAGGTGTGGCGAGAGCTGCAGAAGATTCCGTTGGGTGAGACGCGCGCCTACAGCGAGATCGCCAGCGCGATAGGATCGCCGCGGGCAACGCGCGCTGTGGCGAGTGCCTGCGCCAACAACCCGGTCGCGGTCGTCGTGCCGTGTCATCGTGCTGTGCGGCTCGACGGCGGACTCGGCGGTTATCGGTGGGGCCTCGAGCGCAAGAAGCGACTGCTCGAGAGCGAACGGACCATGCGAGAGAACCCCACGTCCTAGATAGATAAACGACGCCCGTCTAAGTTCCCTCCATGGCAACATTCGGGAACGGACGGCGTGTCGCGATAGTCGCTGGGGTACGAACGCCGTTCGCCAAGGCTGGAACGGCGTTCAAATCCATCTCGGCGATAGAGCTCGGGAAGCTCTGCGTTGCGGAGCTGCTGCAACGGACAAACCTGGATGGTAAGGAAGTCCAGGCACTCGTGTTCGGCACCGTGATCCCATCGGTGCTAGCACCGAACATCGCGCGCGAGGTTTCGCTCCTTCCGCTCTTGCCCAAAGGCGTTCAGGCCTTTAGCGTCAGCCGTGCATGCGCATCCGCGAACCAGGCGATAACGGACGCTGCGGACCAGATCGCGCTGGGCCAGCTCGACGTAGCGATCGCGGGCGGATCCGAGTCGCTTTCGAACATTCCTATTCTGCACTCGCAGGGATTCGCGGAGGCGCTGGTTCTCGCATCGAAGGCGAGATCGCTGCCGGCGAGGCTGAAAGCGCTTTCGCGAATCCGGCCCAAGGATCTCGTGCCCGTCACCCCTGCCATCGCCGAGCCTTCCACTGGCGAGACGATGGGGCAATCGGCGGAGAAGATGGCCAAGCTGAACGCCATCGCTCGCGAGGAGCAGGATCACTTCGCGCTCCGCTCGCACCGCCTTGCCGCCGCAGGAAGCGCGGACGGAAGACTTACGGCTGAGATCATGCCGGTCTATGTGCCGCCCAGGTTCGATAGCGTGCTGACCTCCGACAATGGAATCCGGGAGGATACGAGTTACGAGCAGCTCGCGGCGCTCAAGCCCGTCTTCGACAGGAAGTACGGAACCGTCACGGCGGGGAATTCGTCTCCGCTTACCGACGGCGGCGCGTGTGTGCTGCTCATGAACGAGGAAAAGGCGAAATCCCTCGGGTATCCGCCGTTGGGTATCATCAGATCTTACGCGTACGCCGCGCTCGATCCGGGGGAGCAGCTGCTGCAGGCTCCCGTTCTCGCCGCGCCGGTGGCGCTCAAGCGCGCCGGGCTAACGCTGAAAGACATGGATCTCGTGGAGATGCACGAAGCGTTTGCCGCGCAGGTTCTCTCCAACCTCAAGGGCTTCGAGTCGAAATGGTGGGCCGAGCGCGCCGGGTTCCCACAGCCGCTCGGTGAAGTCGACAGAGCGAAGCTCAACGTCATGGGCGGGTCGATCGCGATCGGACATCCGTTCGGCGCTACGGGGGCGCGCATCACTACGACACTGCTCAATGAGCTGCGGCGGCGCGGGGGACAGTTCGGACTCATGACCGTTTGTGCCGCTGGGGGAATGGGCTTCGCGATGGTCGTGGAGAGAACGCGATGAGCTCCTCTTCGGAAGTCACCATCGGTGGACTGGTCGGAACGCGCTGGAAGCCAGCGTTGTCGGTCGAAGTGAGCGACGGGATCGCGATCGTCACTTTCGATCTGCCCAACGAATCCGTCAACAAGCTCACGCGCGCGGCCAAGGATGAATTCGTCGCGCTGGTGAACCAGCTGGAGCGGGACACCACCGTAAATGGGGCGGTGCTGATCAGCGGCAAGCCGGATGTCTGGATCGCCGGTGCGGATATCGAGGAATTTCTCGAGCTGAAAACGGCGACCGACGCCGAGAGGCTCAGTCGTGATGGGCAAATGCTACTCGATTCCCTCGAGCAGCTTCGAATTCCAATCATCGCCGCAATCCATGGCGCTTGTCTCGGGGGAGGACTCGAGACAGCGCTTGCTTGCCGTTACCGCATCGCAACCGATCATCCGAAAACGATTCTCGGACTTCCTGAGGTGCAGCTGGGATTGATCCCGGGAGCGGGGGGCACGCAACGTCTTCCGCGCAGGATCGGGCTCACTAGCGCGCTCGACATGATCCTCACGGGGAAAAACGTTCGCGCGAAGAAAGCGCTGCAGCTGGGCGTGATAGACGAGCTGGTCCATCCATCGATCCTTCGCGCTGTCGCGCTGCAACGCGCGCGCGAAGTCGCCGAAGGCAGGCGGAAGAGCGAGCGGCACAAGCCAGGTGTAAAAGGCCTGCTCCTCGACTCAAACCCCGCGGGGAGAGCGATCGTGCTGCGGAAGGCGCGGGAGCAAACGCTCGCGAAATCGCGTGGACATTATCCAGCGCTGATCGCGGCAATCGATGCAGTCGCAGCTGGATACGATAAGGGAGCGCCTTACGGCTATCGCGAAGAATCTCGGCGTTTCGGCGAGATGGCGATGACCGATGTGTCGAAGCAGCTGATTTTTCTTTTCTTCGCGACCAACGAGCTGAAGAAGGATCCGGGTGTGGATCCGGAGCAGTTTCCCAGCTTGCCGGTGTCCGCCTTCGAGCCACTGCCCGTGGACAAGGTTGCGATAATCGGCGCGGGATTCATGGGAGCGGGCATCGCCTCGATCGCCGTTCAGCACGGAAGCCTGGTGAGGCTGAAGGACGCTGATCACGCGCGGGTCGCGAAAGGGTACGCGGCGGTGCGTGACGTCCTGAAGGAAAGACTGACGAAGAAGCAGATCACCAAGGTCCAGTACAGCGACTATATGGCGCTGATCGGGGGTACCGTCGACTATTCCGGATTCGGCAACGTAGATCTCGTGATCGAGGCGGTATTCGAGGATCTGGCGGTCAAGCACCAAGTCTTGCGGGAGGCGGAGGCTTCCATCCACCCCTCTGCGATCTTCGCGTCCAATACATCTACCATTCCGATTGGATTGATCGCGCAGGCGTCGAGCCGGCCCGAGCGGGTGCTCGGTATGCACTTCTTCTCCCCCGTCCACAAGATGCCGCTACTGGAGGTCATCGCAACTTCGAAGACCCACCCCCAGGTGACCGCGACAGCGGTTGCGTATGGGAAGAAGCTCGGGAAAACAGTAATCGTGGTGAACGACGGGCCCGGCTTCTACGCCAACCGCATTCTTTCTCCTTATATCAACGAGGCCGCTATTCTGCTGGACCAGGGCGTTGCCATCGACATTATCGACAAAGCGCTCGTCGACTTCGGATTCCCTGTCGGACCTATCACACTCATCGACGAAGTCGGTCTCGATGTCGCGACTAAGGCGGGCAAGATCATGGCGGATGCTTTTCCGGATCGGATGCAGCCGGCAAAATCGATTCCGGCGGTCGTTGCGGCCGGACGGTATGGGCGAAAATCCAAGAAGGGCTTCTACAGCTACGACAATGAAGGCAAGAAGGGAGAAGTGGATCCGTCCGTGTACGCAGTGTTCCTGGCGCCCGGAAGTATTCCGGTCGCAAAGTCGATTGCGGCTCACGAGGCTGAAACGCCGGCATGGCCCGAGATGCCAGCCGTGCAGATACAGCAGCGAACGGTGCTGGCAATGCTCAACGAAGCAGTGCGCTGTCTGAGTGAAGGAATCATCCGGTCACCGCGCGATGGCGACGTGGGAGCGGTGTTCGGCATCGGGTTTCCTCCGTTCCGCGGCGGGCCGTTCCGATACATGGATTCCCTAGGCGTGAAAATCGTGGTACAGCGGCTCGAAGACCTGAACGCTCGCTTTCCCGGCAGGTTCGAGCCGGCGGAGATGCTGCTGGAGATGGCTCGTCGCAATCAATCCTTCTATGCGGACGAGCACGGGTGATCAGCAGGTTGCCGGCGGCAGTGCGTCCGTTCCTTTCAGCAGCAGCAACCATGGTCGTTACCGGGTGCGCTGCTCACGTCCCGCCCGGACCACCGAATCCAGCCACCTTTCCACGAACTCGACCGGAGCTGACGCGCTACAGAGAGACATCCCAATATGCTGACGTAAGGAAGTTTCTCGACTCGCTGCGCACTCTGCGCGCGCCGCTCGCGTTCGGCTCGATCGGAAAAACGAATGAGGGCCGCGACATCCCATTCGTCATCGCATCGCGTCCGCTCGTCTCCACTCCATCGGAAGCGAAGAGGCTGGGCCGGCCCGTCGTTTACGTACAGGGAAACATCCACGCCGGAGAAGTCGAGGGAAAGGATGCGCTGCTGGCGCTTCTCCGCGACTTGGCCTTCGCCGGCAAGCCAAACGCGCTGGACTCGATCATCCTCATTGCGGTGCCGATCTACAACGCCGACGGCAACGAGCGCTTCGCCTCCCAATCGGTGAATCGTAGCGAGCAGAACGGCCCGGAGATGGTCGGCATCCGCTCCAACGCGCAAAGCCTCGATCTCAACCGGGATTACGTCAAAGCCGAAGCGCCCGAGACGCGTGCCTCGCTCGCGATGTTCAATGCCTGGGATCCCGACGTATTCGTCGATCTGCACACGACGGACGGGAGCTTCCACGGCTACGCGCTGACCTATTCTCCATCGCTCAGTCCCGCCGCGGTATTCGGAGGAGTCTACGCCCGGGATTCACTGCTGCCCGTCCTTCGCGAGCGGATGCGTATCCGGGATGGCTTCGAGGTATTCGACTACGGCAACTTTGTGTCCGACGAGCGGAGCGGTGTGCTAGACACGACGGTCCGTGAGGGCTGGGCAACTTACGATTCGCGCCCGCGCTTCGGGACCAATTACTACGGCATTCGCGGCCGGATTGCGATTCTTAGCGAAGCCTACTCCCACGATCCACTCGAGCGCCGGATCAAATCGACTTACGCGTTCGTGAAGGAGATTCTCTCGCTGGTGGGAGAGAAGAGCAGCACGATCAGATCGCTGAGCGCGCGCGCCGACAACCAGCCGCTCGCCTGGGGCCGGTTGCCCGACTCCCTCCAAATGGTCGCTGTTCGCTCGGAGCTCATCGCGACCCCGCGCCTGATGGAAGTGGTCAGGGAGGATCTGGACAAGACCGGAGACTCATCCGTCACTCAACCCGGAGTCCCGCGCGGGGAGCGTCGAACGGGGCGTTTCAGGCGCATCCGAATGCCCGTATACGACCGCTTCACCTCGACCTTGGATCGCACGCCTCCCGCGGCTTACGTCGTCCCGCCCGACGATACGGCAATCGTCACGCTGCTGAGATTGCACGGAATCCGCGTCGATCGTTCCGACAGCGCCTGGACCGCCCGCGGAGAATCGTTCGTGATCGATACCATCGTCACCGCCCAACGTCCCTTTCAGGGACACCACGAGGTCCGCCTTAAAGGCCGCTGGGAGCGTGGATTGCAGACGCTCCCAGCCAAATCCTTTATTGTGTCGACCGCGCAGCCGCGCTGCGCGCTCATCGTCTATCTGCTCGAGCCGGAAAGCGATGATGGCTTCACCACCTGGAACCTGTTCGACAGCCGCTTGAAAAAAGGCGAACGATTCCCGGTAAAAAGAATCTTCGACTTGCGACGTGGCCGCGGCGCCGCGGTTCGCCGCTCCTCTGCATCCACGCTCCCCGAACTTCAGAACTGAATGCTTCGGAGTGCATTGCTCTACCTCTCGGGCCAGCAGCAGATATTCCGCTTCGTCCGCAACAACAGGCTCGCCAAGAGCTTCGCCAACCGGTTCGTAGCAGGCGAGACACTCGATACCGCTCTCGCCGCGGTCGCCCGGCTGAATGCCCGCAAGATCACCGCCTCGTTGGACCTCCTCGGCGAGAGCGTCCATAACGAAGCGGAGGCGCGTGCCGCCGGCGATGCGTACGTCACGATGCTAGACCGGATCCACGAGCAGAAAGCCCACGCCAACGTCTCCATCAAGCTCACGGCGATGGGTCTCGACGTCTCGGAGGATCTCTGCGTCGCGATCATGCACAAGATCCTGCAGCGGGCGCGGGAGTATCAGACATTCGTGCGGATCGACATGGAGTCGAGCGAGTACACCGAACGCACCCTGGACTTGTTCGAGCAGCGCTTGTATCCGGCGTATCGGGAGAACGTGGGAATCGTGCTTCAGAGTTATCTGTACCGGACCTTCGCCGACGTGCAGCGCGCCGATCTGATCAAGGCACGGGTGCGGCTTTGCAAGGGCGCCTACAAGGAGCCGGAGACAGTGGCGTACCCCGAGAAGAAGGATGTGGACGCGAATTACGTTCGTTGTCTGCAGGAGCTGATGCTGAAGGGCAACTATCCGGGTATTGCCACGCACGACGAAGCAATCATCACGGAAGCGAAGCGCTTCGCCAGCGAGAACACTATCGCCGCGAACCGGTTCGAGTTCCAGATGCTCTACGGTGTGCGACGCGACCTGCAGGACAGGCTCGTGCGCGAAGGCTATCGCATGCGGGTGTACGTCCCCTTCGGCACCCAGTGGTACCCGTATCTGATGCGCCGGCTCGCGGAGCGTCCGGCCAACGTGGCATTTCTCACCGGAAACGTCTTCAAGGAGATGGTCGGCCGCCGCCGGTAACTCCCATGGGCAGATTTCTCCCCGGCGACCATTCCAAAGGCGATCCGAACACGATCGGCGGGTACATGGCCGTGCACGATCGTCCGGCTGCGTTCGAAGGAAGCGACGGGGCGTCCTACAGCGTCGAGATCGTCACCGACGTGACTGACGAGAAAGACCGGCCGTTCGGGGCGTATCTGTTGTTCGTGCGCTGGCGCGAGGGAGACCCGGTTGCGAGCGGCCATCTGGAGACCGACTTTCTCGCCTTCGCCGGTACCGAAGACGAAGCACGGAAAATCGTCGGCGCAATGCTTCTGAACGAAGTGAAGCTACGCCTTGATCAACTGATAGAATCGAGGCGGGCAGCACTCAAGCCCTGGTGGGATGCGATGCGTCAAGAGGATATCAGTTGACGCGACACGAAGGTGTGGTGTTGAAGGGGACAGGTGGGGTATGGCACGTCCGTGCTGACTCGGGGGAGACGCGCGAGACGTCGCTCCGAGGACGACTCAAGCAGGAGCGAGGAGAAAACAGAAAGCTCGCCGTCGGCGACCGGGTTGTACTCGAAGTAGATGAACGAGGCGGACACTGGTCGATCGCCGAGATTCTACCGCGCCACTCAAAGCTGGCGCGGCGCGAGCCAGGATCGGGACAGGGCGAGCGCATCGTCGCGGCCAACGTCGACCAGGTGGTCGTCGTTTTCTCCGCGGCGAAGCCGGAGCCGCACCGCAGAATGCTCGACCGATTTCTGGTGATCGCCGAAGGCAATTCGCTCCAGTCCCGGATCGTCATCAACAAGATCGAGCTGGTGGACAAGGACGACACGGAGCGTGCATTCGCCGATTATGTCGCCGCCGGCTATCCGGTCCACTTCACCAGCGTGAAGCAGCGAATCGGGCTCGATGAGCTCCATGACGAGCTGGCGGGAAAGACATCAGTGCTGACCGGCCCATCGGGAGTCGGCAAATCATCGCTCATGAACTCCATGTATCCGGGACTGGACCTGCGCGTGGGAGAGATCAGCGAGTCGGTGAACAAGGGACGGCACACGACTGTCGGTGCGTTGTTGCACCCTTTGCCCGATGGGGGCTACGTTGTCGACACGGCCGGTCTACGCGAGGTGGGGATGTGGGGACTCGCGTCGGAGCACCTCGACGAATGCTTCCGCGAGTTTCGTCCGCACATCCCTGAATGCAAGTTTGGAAACTGCACGCATCGGGTCGAGCCCGGCTGCGCCGTGCGGCGCGCGGTTGAGCAGGGCTCGATCAGCGCGGAGCGGTACGACAGCTATCTCAGGCTGCGAAAGGAGATAGAAGATTCTGAAAGAAAGTGGGCGCCGTACTCCGCTGCTTCCAAGCCGAAGAAGCGGCGGAACTGACTAGTTAATGAGTCCCTGTGGACTCTTCCTCAAGGTCCACTGTCCAGTCTATCCGGAGATCGCTCCTGAGCGAATCACGAACCGAGCAGTACTTGGTCGCCGACAGCTCTATCGCGCGGAGCGCCTGGTCCTTCTCGATTCCCTTTCCGCCCAGGCGGAAGTTGAGCGTGATGTGCTTGTAACGTCGGGGAATCGTATCCACACGCTCGCCGACGACGTCGATCTCGAGCCACTCGATCGGGGTGCGCTGTTTCGCCAGAATGTCGATGACATCGTAGGAGACGCATGTCGCCAGCGCGCTCAGAAGTGTTTCGGGGGGAGTCTGACCCGTTTCCCCCTCCCCATCGATGCGGGCTGCGGGTCCGTCCGGACGTCCCGCATCGAAGCGATGGCCACCCGCCCACTCGACGTGAATATGCGACGGCTTCGGCCTCGTTGGGGCGGGTGCGCGCGCCGTCACTTCTCCGGACCCGTCTCGATTGGGGCGCGAACCGCGTTCCCCCACTCCGTCCAGCTCCCATCGTAGTTCCGCACCCGATCGTAGCCCAGTAGATAGGTCAGCACGAACCAGGTATGGGACGATCTCTCGCCGATGCGGCAATAGGCAACGATGTCATCGCCCTTCTTCAGACCCTTTTCCTGTTCGTAGATGGCGCGCAGCGAAGGCGCATCCTTGAAGCTTCCATCCGGATTCGCCGCACGGGCCCACGGGACGCTGCGCGCGCCCTTGATGTGCCCACCGCGCAGCGTTCCTTCCTGCGGGTAGTCGGGCATGTGGGTGCGCTGACCGCTGTACTCTTCGGGCGAGCGCACGTCGATCAACGGCTTGCCGCTGTCCGAATGCTCGCGCACCTGCTGGAAGAAAGCGCGGATTTTTTCATCCGAGCGCGGCGGCGCCTTGTAATTGGTTTTCGGCAAGCGCGGAACTTCGGTGTTGAAGGAACGGCCTTCCTGCTCCCACTTGATGCGTCCCCCGTCCAGGAGCTTCGCGTTGGTGAAGCCGAATAGCTGGAACACCCAGAAGGCATACGCGGCCCACCAGTTGTTCTTGTCGCCGTAAAACACGACGGTCGTACTTTCGTCGATTCCCTTGTCCTGAAGAAGCTTTTCGAATTGCGGCGACGAGACGTAATCCCTGAGCACGGGATCGTTGAGATCCAGATGCCAGTCAACTTTCTGGGCTCCTGGAATGTGTCCCGTGTCGTAGAGCAAAACGTCTTCGTCGCTCTCGATGACTCTGATGCCCGGGTCGTCGAGATGCTCGGCGAGCCAGCTCGTGCTCACGAGAACTTCAGGGTTCACGTAACCCTTGCCGGCGATGCCTGGATCGACGGATGCATTGCTTGTGATTGTCGCCCCCATGGTCTGCTCCTGAAAAAGGAGAGCTTCTAGCATAATCAGGTGGAATCCATGGTGGTGCAAGTATGCGCGTGCATAGGCACGTGTATCTTTGCTGAATGGGCGAGCGAAAGCAGGCGGAGATGGAGGCGTACTCGCGTCACGTGCTCGTGTGCACAGGCAGCTTCTGCTCGCCCGACCGTCGCGGGCGCCAGATTTATTCCCTGCTCGCCGACCTTCTGCAGCGCGAAGATCTGCTATTTGGCCCAAAGCGCGTGAAGCGGGGGGAAACTCCATGCCTCGGCGTATGCAGCAATGGACCGATCGTGGTGGTATACCCGGAGGGCATCTGGTACTCCGAGGTCACCGCCGCTCTGCTGGAGCGCATCGTGAAAGAGCATCTCAAGCACGGAAATCCGATTGATGAGGCTGTCTTTCATCGTCTATAAACATTCGATGCTGGTGGCATGGCTAATGCCCATTCTTTGGACCCCAATCAGGAGGTTTCATGGCGGAGAAGAGAGAGCTCATCGAGCCAAACGAGGGCGACAAGAGATTTGTTCGCCGCGATGAGGAAGGGAAATTCAAGGAGTCGGACGATCTCAACCGTTCGCTGAGCAAGGATCAGAAACAGCACGCCAAGACCCAGTCCAAACCGGGTCAAGGCGACAAGGGCGACAGAAGCAGCAGCGGTGGCTCCAGCGGAACTGGCGGCAGCGTTGGAGGGAGCGGCGTGGGCGGCAGTGGCTCAGGGGGCAACGCTGGCACAAGCGGCAACAGCTAATATCTCCAGGCGCTTGGCATCCGGGGCGGAAGCATGTTGCTTCCGCCCCGTTCACATCGAAGCGCAGGCGGTTAGCCAGCGGCCGGCCAAGAGTTAGCGTTCGCTCCCGCACTTGCTTTAACTTTCTGGGAATCCAGCATCACATGCAGTGACGCCCACGCCATTCAATCCACGCAGGCTCGCGCTCGGAGCTGCGAAAAAACTGATCTTCGAGAACGAGGATCCGGAGACGGCGCTTGAGCGCATCGCCGGTCTCACGTCGATCGACAATCGCGGCGCCTTGGGCGCGGAGAGCCAGTCAATGTCACGCACGCGCACCACGATTCTGAACGACCTCGACGAGATGTATCGCGAAGCCTTCGAGCGCGCCAAAGCGACCGCCGATCAAGCCCAGATGGCGACCCTCGATTTCGCGTATCGACGCGAGCAGCTTTACTTCGAGATACTACTTGACGTTCGCGACGCGCTCGAGCGTCGCTAGGTTGGCCGTCGACATCGCCCGGATCTTCGGGCTGTGAACAGTCTCTGGGGCTGGATCGGATTCAACGTCGTCGTCCTCGCGATCCTCGCATTGGACCTGGGCGTATTCCATCGAAAGTCGGAAAAGGTCTCCCTAAAGGAAGCGGCGGCGTGGAGCGCGGTGTGGGTCGCGCTCTCGCTCTGTTTTGCGTTCGCGATCTACCGGACGATGGGAAAAGAGTCGGGACTCGAGTTCCTGACGGGTTATCTGATCGAATACGCGCTGTCGGTCGACAACATTTTCGTATTCGTACTTATCTTCTCCTACTTCAACGTTCCCGAGGAGTATCAGCACCGCGTTCTTTTCTGGGGAATCATCGGCGCACTCGTCCTGCGTGGGGTGATGATCGTGGCAGGGTCGGCGCTGGTTACCCGGTTTTCCTGGACGCTTTATATATTCGGGGCTTTTCTCGTGTTCACCGGCGTCAAGATGGCGCTGCAGAAGGACGAGATGGCGTACAACCCCGAGCGCGATCCGATTCTCCGCCTCTCGCGGCGCCTGCTTCCCGTGACGGCCGAGTACCGTGGCGCCAAGTTCTTCGTTAGCGAGCCCGATGCTGCGGGAAAAATGCACTACGCCGCGACCCCGCTTTTCATCGTTCTGCTGATCGTCGACACAACGGACGTCATCTTCGCCATGGACTCCATTCCCGCGATCTTTGCCGTGACGCGCGATCCCTTCATTGTCTACACTTCCAACATCTGCGCCGTGCTCGGGCTTCGCGCGCTCTACTTCCTGCTCGCCAGCGTGGTGGACAAGTTCGTCTACCTCAAGCTCGGACTGTCGCTGGTTCTAATCTTCATCGGCGGCAAGATGCTCCTGGAGCCGTTCGTGCACATTCCGATCGTGGGATCGCTCGGGGTCGTCGCTGCGGTGCTCGGGGCGTCGGTGCTCGCTTCCCTCAGATGGCCCCGCGAAGGGCACTAAAAGGCGCTTTTGGGTTACCCTTAATGCGGGCGCCCCGTCCTTTGTTGTATTCGCCTTCCTAATTCAAACACATCAGGGATTTTCAGCATGAGATTCATTTCCCGCCTGGCCGCCGGGTCGGCGCTCGTCCTCGCCCCAATTACCTACGCCCGCGCGCAGGATGCAGGAAAAAACCTGGCACTCGACTTTCGAAACACCATCGTGGTCTCGGGCCTGCCTGACAGCAGTGTGCTCACCGGACACGCCGTCGGTACCGCGGACAAAATGCGAGTCGATGTCAAAATGCAGGGAACCGGGCCAGCGATGGGGATGCTGGCCAATCAAGGCGAAGTCAGCATGATTGTCACCGACAGCGGCAAGACGATTACCTACCTGGATTCAAAGAAAAGCCAATACCTCAAAGTGCGTCCAACCGAGATGATCGCCCAGGCGCAACAGATGGGCGGGATGAAGATGAACTTCTCCGGAACGGAAGCGAAGGTCGACAATCTCGGCGCGGGCCCGACAATCCTTGGACACCCCACCTCGCACTACCGTGTCGCGACCGGAATGACCATGACAATCAGCGCAATGGGGCAGGAGCAGACGGTCAAGATCAGCAGTACCACCGACAGTTATTACGCCACCGACATCAAGGGCGATCTCAATCCGTTCGCCAGTCTGAACGGTGGCGACATGGCGAACATGTTCGGGACCACGAACAAGGAGTTCGCCGACAAGATGAAGGCTGCGCAGGCGAAGCTGCCCAAAGGCACTCAGTTACGGGCTTTGAGCTCCAGCTCGCTCACCTCGCAGGGACAGACCCGGGTAACCAACAGCCGGGCGGAGGTGACGTCGATTCAGTGGGTTGCCTACGATCCCAAGACTTACGAAGTTCCCGCGACCTACACCGCGGCGCCGCTGCCAACAATGCCCCGCGCGCGCAGAGACTCAATCCCCCCCAGGTAGAGCAGTTACCCGTTACCCGTTACCCGCAGCCCGCAGCCCGCAGCCCGCAGCCCGCAGCCCGTACCCGTTACCCGGTATCCGTTTTCCGTTTTCCGTTTCTCGAGTCGGGCGACGGGCAGCGGGTAACAGGCAACGGATCAGTATTTCATGATCTCCTGGTAGGCCCGGGTAAAGTCCTCGACTTGAGGAAGAATCGAATCCTCGAGTCGCGGAGCGTAGCCCACAAAAGTGTCCGTCGATGCCACGCGCTTCACCGGCGCATCCAGCCACGCGAAGCATTCGTCCGCGATCGCGGCCGAGATCTCCGCGCCGTATCCCCACGAGAGCGAATCCTCGTAGGCTACGATCACACGAGAATTCTTCCTCACGGATTCAAAGACCGTCTCCCGGTCCCACGGGCTCAGCGTGCGAAGGTCGATCACTTCGACCGATATCCCGCTCTCCGCGACCGCGTTGGCGGCCGTGATCGCACGTTGAACCGTCGCTCCATACGTGACGACGGTAACGTCGGTACCCTCGCGCACCACCTTGGCCTTGCCAAAGGGGATCATGAAATTCGGTCCCGGATACGCCGATTTGTTGTACGTCTGCCGGTAGAGGTGCTTGTGCTCGAGGAAGAGCACGGGATCGTCGCACCTGATCGCGGTGCGCAGCAGGCCATTGGCGTCGAGCGCCGTCGACGGACAGACGACCCGGAGTCCCGGGCAGTGCGTGAAGATCGAAGCGCCGGTTTGCGAATGGTAAATCGCGCCGCGGATGTAGCCCCCGTAGGTCGTCCTTACGACCAGTGGAGCCGAGAAGTTGTTGTTGGACCGCCAACGCATCGTTGCTAGCTCGTCACGCAGCTGCATGTACGCGGGCCAGATGTAGTCGAAGAATTGGACCTCGACGACCGGCTTGAAACCCCGTATCGCCAGGCCGATTGCGCGGCCTACAATGTTCGCCTCGGCCAGCGGCGAGTTGTAGACACGGGCGCCGCCGAACTCTTTTTGCAATCCCCACGTGACCTTGAAAACACCCCCTTTGCCCTTGACCTTGCCCAAGTGCTCCTCGCGAGACACGTCAGCGACATCCTGGCCGAAGACGAGGATCTTCTGATCGCGCCGCATCTCGTCCCTCATGCACGCGTTGAGCAAATCGACCATCGTGGTGGGGTCACCGGAGAAATGCGGATCGTCTTCGGTGTCGAACTGCTCGCTCGTCGGATCGATGTCGGGAGAATAGACGCCGTAGTAGATGGTCTCGGGGCCAGGCTGTGGCTGCGCCAGGGCATCGTCGGTCGCGGCGAGGACGATCTCGTCGATCTCTTCCCGAATCTTACTGATCTCGCCTTCCGTCGCATGGCCCTCGCCCACGAGCCACTTCGGGAATTGCGTGACCGGGTCGCGTACGGCATCGGCCTCGCGCTCGGCCGGTGGACGGTACATCGTCTCATCGTCCGACAATGAATGCGAGTAGGGCCGTATCACGTGAGCGTGAACCAGGGCCGGCCCCTTCCGTTGCCTCGCGTACTCGACCGCGCGTTGCATTGTATCGTAGCTAGCCATCAGGTCGCAGCCGTCAACTTCTTCAATGAAGAAGTTGGGGAATGAACGCACGAGCCTGGAAATGCTGCCACCCGCTGTGTTGACCTCGACCGGAACGGAGATCGCGTAGCCGTTGTCCTCGACCAGATAGACGACGGGCAGCTGGAGGTTCGACGCCGTGTTGAGCGATTCCCAGAACTCACCCTCGCTCGTGGTTCCGTCGCCGGTCGTCACCAGCACCACTTCGTCCTTCTGAAAACCGTCCGATATGTCAAGCAGCTTAGCGCGCAGTGAAGCCTCCGCCGAGCCGACACCCTGCAGGAACTGGGTGCCCGTCGGCGAGGATGCAGACACGATGTTGTATGCCTTATGCCCCCAATGGCTCGGCATCTGACGGCCGCCCGAAGCGGGATCTGCCGCCGCGCCGACCGCCTCGTAGAGCATTTCGGCGGGTGTGACTCCCAGTCCGAGGCAGAGCGCGCGATCGCGATAGTAGGTGTAGAACCAGTCGTAGGCAGGCTTGAGGATCATTCCGGCGGCCGTCAGAATCGCTTCGTGGCCGGCTCCGGAGATCTGGAAAAAGATCTTGTTCTGGCGTTTAAGCTGCACTTCCTTGTCATCGATGCGCCGGGACAACAGCATGTTCCTGTATGCCGCCACGAGCTGCTCCGACGAGAGCTTCGTGGCTGGTCCTGAGGATGACTTGCGATCGGGAAGTGTTCTGGTGGCCATTGTTCTTCGATGGGGGTCGAGCTTGGCTTCCAAAAATAGCAGATAGCGCGCCGGACAGGCTATGCGCGAAGGCCGTGGGCAACTGGCCAGATTCCTGCCGAACATCGCTAGGCACTGAACTCAGAGACAACATGCTAACTCGAAGTGTTTCCGCGCTTTTCGCGATCTCTATGGCCGCGGCGGCATGCTCTCAGAGCTCGCCGGGCCCAGCGCCAGTTGGACCCGGCGACGACAAGGTCGTGTTCACGGGAGATCAGAAAGCTGATTGGGCACAGATCGTCGCGCTCGAGGACCAGGCCAAGACAATCGTGAAAGCCGGGAGATGCAGTTCGGCCGCGCAGTGCCGCACGGCACCGGTTGGATCGAGGGCATGCGGCGGTCCACGCTACTACCTCGTCTACTGCGCGCAAACGACGGATTCCGCTGCGCTTTACCGGAAGCTCGATGCGGTTGCGGCCGCCGAACGCGAATACAATACGCGCTATAAGCTCGCGTCGACCTGCGAGTTCAGGATGCCGCCCAACGTCGTGCTCACTGGAGGATCCTGCCAGGCCCAGCAAGCGCCCTAGTAGTCGACAGGCCTCAGGTACGCTTCGCCGATTCCGGTGGCGCTGACCATTGCCACCGTCGGCAGCTTTCGCTTCCAGTGCGTGCTGGCGAGTCGCTTTCGAACAAGCTCCACCTTCGCCGCGTCGAAGCCGCGCGAGATGAGGAGCGCCGGACTATAGCCGCTCACCAGCCAGTTGAGGATCTCGTCCGCTTCGGCGTAGTTGATTCCGAAATCTCCTTCGTCGGTCTGGCCTTCGATCAGGTCCGCCGAGGCCGGTTTGCCCACGATCACATCAGGAACGCCGAGGAATCGGGCCAGCTCCCACACCTGCGTCTTGAAGAGATCGCCGAGCGGATTGATTGGCGGCGAGTCGTCTGCATGCCAGGTGAAGTAGCCTAGCAGGCGTTCTGTCTTGTTTCCTGTGCCTACCGGCAGCGCATGGTGTTTGGCTGACTGATCGAACAAAACGATCATACGCTCGCGTGCCATCACGTTTCCCCTGCGCGCCGGATCGGCGTCCGGCTCGTTCGCGAGATAGCCATCGACGGCGGGAGAAATGTCGATTGTCCGGGACTGCACCTTGAGCTCGTCGATGACAAGCTGCGCATGAGCGAGAGAATCAGGATTCGATGTCCTATAAGGCATTCGCACCGCGATCACATTCTCCGCACCAAGCGCTGCGGCTGAGAGGTAGGCTGTCACGGCGGAATCGACTCCGCCCGAGAGGCCCAACACCACCTTTTTGAAGTCCCGCCGCTCGAACTCCTCTCGCAGGAAGGAAACGAGCCATCCGGCAGTCAGCTCCGGATCGATCTCGAGCGGCGGCGGACCGGCGGGGGCATCCGGCGCTTGCATCACCGGAATTGGTTCGCTGCCGTTTCGGCTCCGGTTGCCCGCCTGGGGGCTGGCGGTGGTTTTCTTCGTCGCCGCCACATTGGGTTTGCGCGACTTACGCCCCGGACGGCGCGCAGTCTCCTCGGTCGAGGGAGCGTCGGCGTGCTCCCCATCGGCCCGTTTTCCGGCGGGCGCGAGCGGCCCGCCCTCGGTCGGCGCGTCGTCGTACGCCAACGCCAGCGGTTCTCCCGCCTGGATGCGATCGACGGTCCGCATCAGATGCGGCATCATCGTCTGCAGATCGGTGAGAAGCGGGGCGTCGGAGCGGGCACGGGTGAGATCATGTGGGTCGAGCGTGATCGTCAGGATCGATTCCTCCCACAACGGCGCCTGTGCGCGAACATCGCCGTGCGGACCGCAAATGATCGATCCTCCGGAGAAGGTCTTGCCACCCTCGGTGCCGACCAGGTTCACCAGGGCCACGAACACCCCGTGTTCCTCGGCAATATCCCGCGCCAGACGCTCCCATCGCTTGAGGTTGGCGGGCACCGGGCCTTCGTCGTCGCGGCGCCACACACCTCTGGCTGGGGATGCCGATAGCACGAAGACCGTGGTTGCGCCATCGAGCGCGGCTACGGTTCCGGTGAGGCTGTGCCAGGCGTCCTCGCAGATCAGCATCGCTGCGCGGCCCCAATCCGTGTCGAAAGCACGTACCTCGAACCCTCGATCGACGAACCTTTCTTCGTCGAACAAGCCGTACGTCGGGAGAAACAGCTTGCGGTGAACGTGCCGGATCACCGGCTCGCTGCCTCCCAGCGTCACATAGAGCGCGCTATTATAGAAGGCGTTGTTCCACACCTCGTAGAACCCAATGCACAGATCGAGCGGCCGCGGTGTACTAACCACCGAGGCGTACTGCGACTGCAGATCGCGGGCAAAGGTGCCCGCTGTCATCGCGACGTCGCGGACACCGCCTTCAACGAAGTATCCGGTGAGTGCCGTCTCGGCGAAGACGGCGACATCGGGTCTTGGCTCGAGGGAGTCTATCTGCGAGAAAATGCCGGCAAGACGGGCGAGGTTGGCTGCATAATCGCCCTTTCGCGGCTTGAGCTGAACTACGACGAGATGAATAGACCGATCCATCCATCTGAAGTTGTCATGGCGCAGAGGTACAATCAACCGCTCTCGGCGCTGCTCGCCGGTGCGCTTCTGTTTATCCCCGTTCTATTGGGCGCCCAGGAGCCGAAGCCCGCCGACACAGAGCCATGGACGATTGTTCCGGTTGCTCAGGCATCGCTTGTTCTGGCACGCGATGGGTCTCTGATCGGGGAGATCGGAAGGGAGATCCGCACCAGCGTTTCGATCAAATCGCTTCCCAGGTACCTGCCGCAGGCGTTCGTCGCGGTCGAAGATCATCGATTCTATCAGCACGATGGCGTCGATGTCGTCGGAATCGCCGGCGCGCTCAAGGACAACATATTCGGTGAGCGGCGGGGAGCGAGCACGATCACGCAGCAGCTCGTCGGCAACATGCATCCCACCGTCATCGACCGCACAGACAGGAGTATTGGCCGGAAGCTGGCAGAGCAATCGGCGGCGCGCGAGATGGAGAAGCACTACTCCAAGGATCAGATACTCGAAGGCTACCTGAACCAGATTCCGTTCGGTCACGGCTGGTACGGCGTGGAGAGCGCGGCCCGCCACTACTTCGGGAAGAGCGCTGCGAAGCTTTCGCTTGCCGAAGCAGCCGCCCTGGCGGCGATGCCGAAGGGGCCAGCGCTCTACGATCCCCTCAAGTACGTGGATCGCGTCATCCGGCGTCGAAACGTTGTGCTGTCGCTGATGGCGACTCAGGGATACATCACTCAGGACCAGGCTGCGAGTGCCAAAGCGGCGCGGCTCGCAACTTCGCCGAACGCCGGCTATTCGGCGTACTCGCCGTGGTTCGTGGACGTCGTGCGAGTACAGGCGTTGCGCGCCGGAATTCCAGTGAATCAGGGCGGCTACCGGATCTATACCAGCCTCGATCCGGTGCTTCAGAACGCAGCGACGAGCGCGCTGCTGGAGGAAACGGCGTCGGTCGAGTCGCAGCCCGGCTACGCCCATCCCAGGTACCAACCGGGGGCGGAGTCACGAGCTGGACGCACGACCACGGAATACCTCCAGGGAATGGTGGTGGCGCTGGACCCGACATCCGGAGATGTCCGCGCGCTCGTCGGCGGGCGCGACTACAGCGACTCGCACTTCGACCGCGCTGTGGACGGGATGCGGCAACCCGGCTCTTCGTTCAAGCCGATAGTCTATGCGGCCGCGATCGCCGACAGCGTCACACCCAACACGATTTTTCAGGACACAGCGCTCGCGATCAATCTTCCCAACGGCACCGTCTACAGTCCGGAAAATTCGGACGGCGAATACCTCGGTCCGATCACGATGCGCGAGGGGCTCACCAGGTCGCGCAACGTCATCGCCGTTCAGCTCGGGATCAAGGTTGGAATGGACTCGATCTCGAGCCTCGCCCGCCGGATGGGACTGAGCTCGAAGATTGCCCCGTACCCATCCAGCGCTATCGGGGCATCGGTCGTCCAACCGCTCGATCTCGTCGCAGCATACACGACCTTTGCCAACCTCGGAACTCCGGTTGAGCCGCGCTTCATATACCGTATAGAAGACAAGAACCGGAAAGTGGTTCTTTCGCGGGAGGTGCGCGCGCTCGCACCGGCCCTGGACGCGCGTGTGACCTACGTCGTGCGTGACATGATGCGCGATGTGGTGGAGCGGGGGACTGCTTCGAGCATCCGGCGCTACCTGCCGGCTTCAATTCCTGTGGCGGGAAAGACTGGAACTACCAACGACAACTCAGACGTGTGGTTCATCGGCCTGACTCCGGACCTCGTGGCGGGAGTCTGGCTCGGCTTCGACAAGCCGACGTCGATCGCGAGCGGTGCAGCGGGCGGATCGCTCGCCGCGCCGGTGTGGGGAAAGATGCTGGCCCGCTACTACGCTTCGAAGCCCGAGATCCTGACCTCGCGCGCCGCCGAGCAATGGATGCCACCCCTGGGCGTGATCATGGGTGACATCGATCGCACTACCGGCGAGCTCGCCACCGATCAGACTCCGGCCGACCGACGGTACACGGAGTACTTCGTGGAAGGCACGGAGCCGGCGTCTCTGAGGGCGGATCCCTGGAAGGTGTTTGGTTGGGGGCCGATCATCTTCTAGGCTTCCCTCTTACGCGACTT
The DNA here is from genome assembly GCA_030774675.1 of Gemmatimonadota bacterium. Classification (GTDB taxonomy): domain Bacteria; phylum Gemmatimonadota; class Gemmatimonadetes; order Gemmatimonadales; family Gemmatimonadaceae; genus UBA4720. The sequence goes on from JALYKQ010000024.1 coordinate 26,328, forward strand.
CCTTCATCTCCAGCGGTGGCGCTTTCTCGCCCGGCTCCGCCGGAACGAGGGCGATCTGCAGCACCTCGTTCAGCGTCTCGACCGGATAGAACTCGAGCGTCTTGCGGACGTCTTCGGGCACGTCCTCGATATCGGCCTCATTTCCCTTCGGGATGATGATGGTCTTGATCCCAGCTCGATGTGCCCCCAGCACCTTCTCTTTGAGTCCGCCGATTGGTAGTACTCTACCACGCAGCGTGATCTCGCCTGTCATCGCCACGTCCTGCTTGACCGGGCGATCCGCCATCTCCGACACGAGTGCTGTAGCGATGGCGATGCCAGCCGACGGCCCATCCTTTGGGATCGCTCCCGCGGGCACGTGGATGTGCGCCTCGATCGCGCCGAGCCTGTCGCGCGGGATTCCGAGCTTGGCCGCGTTGTTCGTAGCGTACGTGAACGCCGCTCGCGCGGATTCCTTCATTACATCCCCGAGCTGACCGGTCAGGATCAGTGAAACTGCCCCGCCCGGACCTGCGGCTGACCCATCATTTTCGCGGGCTCCGTAATAGCGCCTGATCGACGCCTCGACAAACATGATATCGCCGCCCATTGGCGTGTAGTACATGCCCGTCGCGATTCCGACCTCGCTCTCCGCCAGCGCATGCTCCGGATGAACACGCGGCCTGCCGAGCAGCTCCCGCACACCCTCTGCGTCCACGACGTGCTTCACGTCTTCGCTCGCTGCAATCTTGCGAGCGAGCTTCCGCGCGACGGCGCCGATCTGGCGCTCCAGCTGTCTCACTCCACTCTCGCGAGTGTACTTCGAGACGACCGACATGATCGCGTCTTCGGTGAAGGTTATGTCCTTGTCCGTCAGCCCCGACTCCTCGAGCTGGCGCGGCAGCAGATACTTCTTCGCGATCTCGGCCTTCTCCTTCTCCGTGTAACCGGCGAAGTCAACGACTTCCATGCGGTCGAGGAGCGGACCCGGAATATTCTGGACGAAGTTGCCGGTCGCGATGAATATCACTTCGCTCAAGTCGAACGGAATGCCGAGGTAGTGGTCGGTAAAGGTGTCGTTCTGGGCGGGATCCAAAACCTCGAGCAGAGCGCTCGATGGATCACCCTGGTACGACGTTCCGAGCTTGTCGACTTCGTCGAGTAAAAACACCGGATTCTTCGTTCCTGCCTGCTTCAGTCCCTGAATGATCCGGCCCGGCATCGCGCCGACGTATGTGCGACGGTGGCCGCGAATGTCCGCTTCGTCTCGCGCGCCACCCAGGGCGACGCGAACGTACTCGCGTCCCAGCGATCTGGCGATTGACTTAGCGATCGACGTCTTGCCCACCCCCGGAGGTCCGATGAAGAGAAGAATCGGCCCCTTCGCCATGGCGCGGGATTTCGCCTCGGCCTTGTCGGTAATGGGCCGATCCGCCTTCTCACCAATGGCGAGCGTCGGCGTCGCGTCGTCCTTTTCAGTGAATAGCTTAGCGGCTGGTACCTCGCCCGTTTTCTCGACTTCGTCCGCCAGCTGGCTCGCGCGCAGCTGTCTCACCGCCAGAAACTCGAGAACGCGATCTTTTACGTCCTTGAGCCCGTAGTGATCTTCCTCGAGCACTGTTTCCGCATGCTTCAACTCGAGTTGATCGTCCGATCGCTTATTCCACGGCAGCTCTGCGATCCATTCGAGATAGGTGCGAATGACCTGCGCCTCCATCGACTCCCGTCCGGCCCTCTCGAGTCGTCCAAGCTCGCGCTCGACCTCCGCGCGGGCCTCCTTCGGAAGCTCCAGCTTCGCGAGCTTGTCGCGCAGCTCCGTGATTTCCTTGCTCGAGTCGTCATCGCCAAGCTCTTTCTGGATCGCTTTGAGCTGCTCGCGCAGATACATCTCGCGCTGGCGCTCACCCAGCTCCTCCTGGACCTGCGACTTGATGTCCTCCTGCGCTTCGAGGAGGCCGACCTGCCGCTGCACATGAACGAGAATCCGGCGCAGGCGCTCCTCGATACTCAGCGTCTCGAGAAGTCCCTGCTTTTCCGGAACCGGAAGGTCGATATAACCGGCGACCAGATCGGCAAAGCGACCCGGCTCTGTCACTGAATCGAGAACCTGGTGTACGACTTCCTCGGGAAGTCCTCTGCGCTCGCCGAGCTCAGCGGCGCGCTCACGGGTTTCTTTCTGTAACGCCGTGAATGCAGGATCGTTTTCCGTTTGAGGAGTCATCTCCTCCGCCGGAACTATCACGGCGCTGAGAAATCCATCCGCAGTCGAATATTGGAGAGCGGTTGCACGCTGCTCTCCCTGTAACAGAAGCTGGACACCGCCGAGCCCACGTTGAATCTGCCCAATGCGCGCGATTACGCCCATCGAGTACAGGATGTCAGCCGTCGGTTCCTCGGTGTTGTCGCGCTGTGCAACCGCGAAGACGAGACGGTCGCTTTTGAGGGCCGACTCGATCGCACGAAGAGTTGAAGGCCTCCCCGCCGCGATCGGCTGGGTGAGGCCCGGGAATATCACCGTCCCCCTCAAAGGGAGTACAGGTAGCGTTTGACGTTGTGCCATTGTTATTCCGAAGACAAGATTCTTATTTAGATACTACTCCACGGCGCTTACACACTGCATCTTTTGCTCTCGTGGATTTACGCCAGCAAGGCACGAATTGCAACGCGAGACCTGCTGAATTGACGCGGCCAAATGCCAATTAGTCCAACCGACGAGCTCGGTACACATGTGGCGCAGGTTCTCTCTGCAAACTATGAGCTAGAGACCGAAGTCGGTCGTGGCGGCATGGGCATCGTGTATTGCGCGCGCGACAGACGGCTCAAGCGCGAGATCGCGATCAAAGTCCTCCCGCCCGAGCTCAGCTTCCGAGCCGATATTCGGCAGCGATTCCTGCGCGAAGCGGAGACAGCCGCGCAGCTCAATCATCCGAACATCGTTCCGATCTACACCGTCGAAGAGCGGGACAATCTCGTCTACTTCGTAATGGCGTATATCAAGGGCGACAACCTTGGCCAGCGCCTGCAGCAGCATGGGCCGATACCGCCCGTGGAAGTCCGCCGCATTCTGCGCGAAGTCGGTGACGCGCTCGCCTACGCGCACCATCGGAACGTCATCCACCGCGACATCAAGCCGGACAACATCATCATCGATGAAGAAACCAGTCGCGCGATGGTGACCGACTTCGGTATCGCGCGCGCGCTCACCGACAGTGGTGACTCGCGTCTCACCGCCACCGGGATGGCTATCGGAACGCCGGCGTACATGTCCCCCGAACAGTCCGCAGGCGATCGCGCCATCGACGGGCGGAGCGATCTGTACTCGCTCGGTGTCGTGGGCTACCAGATGCTCTGTGGCCAACCGCCATTCGTGGCCACTAACACTCCATCGATGCTCGTAAAGCATCTCTCGGAGAGGCCGATCCCGGTGGACGAGCGCTGGCCGGATCTGCCGCAAGATCTTTCACGCGCGGTCATGATCTGTCTCGAGAAAGATCCCAACGATCGTTTTCCAAGCGCGGCCGCATTCTCGGCCGCTCTTGATGGCGGCTCAATGCCGACACTGGCGACGCGCGCCTCCACGGCGCCTGTTGCACCGCAGTCACGTGGCGACATCCGCGACGTCACGTCCCCCGTCCGCGACCGTTACACACCAGCCCCGCAGCCACCGTACACGGCGTCATCGCCAACCCCTGAAGAGCTGAGCAAGTGGAACGCTCCGATGGTCGTTGCTTTCCGGCGCAAGCTCGCGCCCTATCTGGCGGTGAATGCGATTCTCGTCCCGATCTCGCTGTTCTCGAATCATGACTTCATCGCGCTGACCGTCATCTGGACCGTTGCCCTGGCCTTCAAGTACTCGAAGCTATGGGCTGCTGGCTACGACTGGCGAGACGTGTTTCGCCAGCCGCGCGACCGCTTGATCTTCGACGTGGCAGCCGAGACCATCGACGACGCTCGCGCGCTTTTCGACGACAAGAAGCGGGCGGAGGTTCGCGCGCGCGCGCGCGCACGCGGGCAGGGCCTCTTCGCGCCGCTGCCTCCGCTTCCTTCGATGCAGCCGTTCCAGCCGTATCCGCGGGTTGGTGGGCCGACGACGAGCTTGAGTCCGATTCCAGCCGGCGCGCCGGGACCATTCGCCGATTCGCGCTACGGCTCGGCTATTCGCGAAGCAGAATCTGATCACCGCGAGATCCACCGGCAGCTTCTCAACATGCCACCCGACGAAAGAGAACAGATCCCGGAAGTCGCGGCATCCGCAGACGCCGTCTTCAGGAAGGTGCAACAGCTCGCACTGTCGCTCTCCGACATGGATCGCGGGGCCGGGCAGGAATCACCGGAGGTCGTGGAGAAAGAGATATCGACGCTCGAATCGCAGGCCAATCCCCTCGACTACCGAGCCAGCGAAGAACGGGTGCGCCGACTCGCCTTTTTGCGCCGCCAGCGTCGCGCGCTCGCCGAGGTCGGTCGCAAAAAGAAAGAGGCCCAGGAAAAGCTCGACAACTGCCGTCAGCTTCTGCGATCAATGCGGCTGGAGCTGGTCCGATTTCGCAGTGGCGGACTCAATGCGCAACCGACTGGACTCACCATGGTCACCCAGCAGGCGCAGAGCGTAGTCAGGGACATGGGCTATCTCTCCGACGCCAACGCCGAGCTGAACGCTCTCTGATACGCATCGGCACGATCGCGTTCTTGTCGGTTTCGCTCGCGTGCCAGCATCAGGGCGACGCGTCGGTGCAGCCTGGAGCCGTAGACATCGTGTCGCAGCGAGCGCCCACAACTTCTTCGACATCCCGCGTTGCCGATCCGGTTGTGCCGCGCGCAATCGTTCGCGTTTCGACTCCCGATACGCTGCGAGGCCTCTACGTCAATCGATGGGCAGCCCTCGGCCGGAAGCTCAATGATCTGATCGGCGTCGCAAAACGGACCGAGGTCAACGCCCTGGTTATCGACGTCAAGGACGACCGCGGATTCGTGCTCTATAGGTCGAATGTCCCACTCGCCCGCGAGATCGGAGCGGACACCGCTGACGGGCACTGGATGTCGAGCACGAAGCTCCGTGCGGTTCTGGACACGATGATTGCGCACGACATCTACCCGATCGCCCGGATCGTCGTCGCCAAGGATCCGTTGCTGGCGCAGAAGAAAATGGATCTCGCCATCAAGCGGAAATCCGATCTCACGCCATGGCTCGACAAGAACGGAAAGCCCTGGCTCGATCCGCATCAGCGCGTCGTGTGGCAGTATGCCGCCGATCTCGCGCGCGAAGCCTACGATCTCGGTTTCAGCGAAGTGCAGTTCGACTATGTCCGCTTCCCCGACGAACGGCGGCTGATTGCCGAGGCGGTTTTCCCGCTTGCTAACGGGCGCTCACGGGCTCAGGTCATACGCGACCAGCTCGGCTTCGTTCGCAAAGCGCTGAAGCCGCAGCGAATGCGCGTAACGGCCGATGTGTTTGGACTGACAGCGACCGATACGACCGACATGGGCATCGGCCAGCGCTGGGAGATGTTCGTCGACCAGGTGGATGTCGTTCTCCCCATGATCTATCCGTCGCATTTTGCGCGGGGCACCTACAAGCTTCGGAATCCCAACGCCCATCCATACCGGACCATCGATCATGCGCTCAAGGATGTGATCGCCAGGAGCGACTCCGTCCCAAACGCGGCAACCGTGATCCCCTGGTACCAGGACTTCACGCTCGGTCCTCCCCGATACGGGGCGGCGGAGATTCGGGCGCAGAAGAAGGCAGGATACGACAACGGGTTCCAGAGCTGGATACTCTGGAACCCGAAGAGCAACTACACTATCGCGGCGCTGGAGCCGCAATCGTAGCTGGACCTTAGCTGCTACCTTTGCGGCGAGCGTCCATGTGCTCCTTCATCTCGTGCAGGTTGTGGTCGAAGGTCTTCTGCTGATCGGCTGTGAGGATCGCACGAATCTCGGCTGACTGCTGGGTCTGGAGCTCCATCATCTTGGCGCGAGTGGCTTCGTCCGGCGGACCACCTGTCGCCTGGACTGCCTTGCGAAGCTCGAGCTGCTTCGGCACGTACTTCTCGCGGATAGTCTTGATCTGATCTTTTTGGGCGTCCGTCAAGGTGATGTCCTTGAGGAGCATCCCGCCCATTCCGCCGCCACGGCGCATCTCGCCCTGTCCCTGCTGATTCGCGGGCTGTCCCTGCGCTGCTACGACCGAGGTCATGCCAGCGCAAAGGGCAATTGCCAGCGTGGCGATGCTAATAACCTTCATCCTGCTTCTCCTGGAGATGTGTGTGGGTCGCCGGACTTGGCGGCCCAGACTCTTATACGCCAGAGATGCCGAAAAGGTTGAGGGGACCGAACTGCAACGCCAACCGAACAAGATGTCAGGGGACAGAAGTGTAGCTGCCAGAGGATCAGGTTCACTACTCCGAGACGTAACCGGCGAGGTTCAGCGCACAATCAAGTGCTTTTGCCGTGACGCCACTTGGCGACATCCCGACGTTTGCACCACCTCCTGATGTCTGTGCATCTCTGGCACCTGAGATCTTGGTCAGTTGCAGTTGAGGTCATCCACTAACTTCTTAAACTACAATGAGTTATGGGACTCCCCCTAGCGTCCCGGTGAAAAGCTGCTATTCTTCCCCGCGCGTCGGCGGCTCATGAGCAGCCGACTTCCTGGGTTGGCTCCTTTACGCGTGCCGAGCGCCGCTAGTGACCGCACCAAGTACCGCCCCCGAATTCGCCCCGACGATACCGACACCTGCCCCGGAGCCGCTCTCCTTCCCTCTGAGCTGGCTGCTCGAGCACGCATCCGCGCCGATAAAATATCGCGCGATGACGGAAGTCGCGCGTTTGAGCGAGCCTCCTGCGCGCGATATTGATTGGCTGCCCTATTCACACCGACCAGCGCTCAAGCTCGCCGTGGCACAGACTCGCGACGGTATGTGGAATCACTCCGTCCTGTCCATCCCTGGCCGGCACAGCTCCGACTTCGCCAACATCGGAACCATCCCCGCGGTTCGCCGCCTGGCGGAGTACGGATGGGGGGTCGAATCTCCGCCGCTCATTCTGGCGCGACGACTCCTCTTCAGGCTTCTCGCGGAAGACAACGATCCCGCGTTCACCTTCGAGCTCGGCACCAAGACCAAGGATGACGATCTGGTCCGCCGCACGCGTGGACTGTTTCGCGAGGCAGCCGCCGCCACGCTCGCGCAGATTGGTTACGAGAACGATCCGCGACTTCGCGGCGCCGCGCGCCGCATTCTCGAGAGAAATGTCACTTACCTGAATTCGCCGCTTGGCGAGAAGCCGTGGATGCGGGTCGGGAATACTCACGTGCTCGCGCCGGAGTCAGCCCCTCCGTCGATCTACACGCTGACGATGCTCGCCCACATGCCGATTTTCCGTCACGAGCATTTCTCAGAGGTCGAGCGCATCTACGACTGGATTACCCAGCCGCTCCCCCGACAGGAAGCGCTGCAGCTGTTCGGCAAGAAGATGGTTCCCCAACCGCATCTCATTATGGGTGATGTGCTGCCGCACCGGAACGCAGTAGAGGCCGATGTTCCCTTTGCCCTCATGTGGCTCGAGACGATGGCGAGGCTCAACTTTCTGCGCCGCAACGAAGGCTGGATGAAACTCTACGAACGTTTCGCCGACGACCGCGATCGCGCGGGGGTGTGGCATCCCCACAAGGGAATGGATCGGCCAGTGACGACGAACACGTGGGCCTGGTCCACGTTTCCCCTTGATGATGGAGCAGGGCAGGAATCCAAGTGGGCTGATGTCACCTTCCGCATCGGCCTGATCGGGAGACTTCTCGGCAGAGAAATCGAATTGATCTGATCACATGATCAGATCCAGTCGCCGCGACAACCTGGGTCCCGGCGAGATGTTCCCCGCGGGCGATCCAGCGTACCGCGTGAGCTTTCCGCGATTGCGGTCAGGAATAAAAATCCGGGTCCTGGAACGCGGAGAGGCTGACTCTCCCCCGGTGCTGCTCGTTCACGGCTGGGGATGCTCGGTATTCGTCTTCAGGCGGAACATGCCGGCTCTTGCAAATGCCGGATACCGCGCGATCGCAGTCGATCTCAAGGGACACGGATTGTCGGACAAACCGGTCGCCTCCCGGGAATACACAATCGAATCGATGGTCGAGCATCTCCGCGAGATCCTTGACGAGCTAGGACTCCACCGTCCTGCTCTCGCTGGCCACTCGCTCGGCGGCTCCCTGATCTATCATTTTGCATCGCGATATCCGCAGCGCGCGCGGTGCCTCGGGATGGTATCGCCGGTCGGCTTGACGGGTGTGCCGCTGATGTGGCTATACCGCTTTCTCACTCCGCGTCTGCTCGGGCCGATATTCAGGCAGATCAGGCCTCGACTGATCGTCAAGCTGGCGCTCAGGCGGGTGTACGGTAAGCGGGGCCATTTCACGCAGCGGGACGTGGAAGAGTTTCTGGCTCCCTCGCAATTCCCGGAGTTTTCCTTTGCAATGCGGGAGCTGCTCCATAACTACGACTGGACCGCGGCGAAGCATCGCCCCCTCGGCGTCGTCGATCTTCCCGCCGTAGGAGTATGGGGAAGCCTCGACCACCTGATGCCCCACGATGGAATGGGCATCTACCTTCCGCTCGTCCCGCGGATCGTTCTAAGCGTGATTCCGGATGCGGGGCACCTCATCACCGAAGAGACACCCGAGGAAGTGAACAGCGCGTTGTTGGAGATGCTGTCCCGGTCGTAAAACTGCAACTGAACAAATTGGGAGCTGAGAACTGACCGATGGCTTATGCCTCGTGGGTATATTCCACATAAATGATTGAAGAGAAAATCGACGCCGGGGACTCCGGCGTCTCGTTTGCGGAGCTCGACCTCGCTCAGGAAGTGCTGCATGCCGTCCTCGATGCCGGATATACGCATCCCACGCCGATCCAACAGCAGGCGATTCCTCTGGCGCTGGAGGGTCGGGATCTGATTGGTCTCGCCCAGACCGGGACCGGCAAAACGGCCGGGTTCACCCTTCCAATCGTTCACAATCTGATCAGCGCGCCTATCACCGACGCCAACGGCGCACCAGTCCATCGCGTACGGGTTTTGATTCTGACACCGACCCGTGAGCTCGCCGCACAGGTGGAGGAAAGCTTCCGCAAGTACGGCAAATACACAACGCTGCGAGTCGTTCCGATTTTCGGCGGAGTTGGGCTCGAGGCGCAGTCCAAAGCGCTTCGCGGCGGTGTGGATGTCGTCGTCGCTACTCCGGGCCGGCTGCTCGATCACATGGAACGCCAGAACGTTGTTTTCGATGACCTCGAGGTTCTCGTTCTCGATGAAGCCGATCGCATGCTCGACATGGGTTTTGCGCCCCAGCTCAATCGCATCGTGGCAGAAATCCCGCCCTACCGGCAGACGCTCCTCTTCAGTGCCACCATGCCCCCGGAGGTCGAAGCCCTGGCGCGAACGTACCTGCGCAAGCCGGTGGTTGTGCAAATCGGACGTCGGTCCGAGGCCGTCAGCACTGTTACGCACGCTGTCTACCCTGTCCCCCGAGAGCGTAAGACCATGCTGCTGGTCGAACTGCTGAAGGAAGCGCAGATGGATTCAGTGCTCATCTTCACTCGCACCAAGCACGGCGCCGATCGCGTCGTCAGGCACCTCGAAGATGCGGGAATTAACGCGACCGCCATGCACGCCGACAAGTCGCAGGGTGAGCGCACCCGGGCACTCGACGATTTCAAATCAGGGAAAATTCGCGTGCTCGTCGCCACCGACATCGCGCAACGTGGACTGGATGTCTCCGGCATCAGCCACGTCATTAATTATGACGTGCCCCAGCAGCCGGAAGACTATGTGCACCGCATCGGACGGACTGGACGCGCTGCGGCTACCGGCGATGCATACACCTTCATGTCGACGGACGAGATCGCGATGGTCCGGACCATCGAGCGCATGATAGGGCAGCAGATCCCGCGCATTTCAGTGCCGGGCTACGATTTCGGCACGACCGCCGATACCGTTGCTACGAACGGCGATTCCGAAGCCGCTGGCGCTATCGCGGTCAATGCCGCACCCGACCCAGGCGTGACACAAAAACGGTATCGACGGCCGAGTTCCGTCGCACGACGACGCTGAGATTGGCGGCGCCGTATCCTGTTCCCGTAGCTGAGTAGGACATTCGCGTCCGGCTCGCGGAAAGCAGAACATCATGGGCAGCGCCGATCTCGCGCTTTCGAACTGTGTCGCCTCCAACGCTCACGTTGATGGATCGCGCAACGGTATCTATCTCCACGGTCGCGTGGGCGGCGCGCGCGATCGCGATGTGCCGCGCTGCGCTGAACAGCGATTCTATCTCGACCACCGCGCTCCCCACCTTGACTCTGTCGAGAACTTTGCCCGCCCACGGGATGGCGATGGCCGAGAGTATGCTCAGGACGCAGACCGTGATGGTGAGCTCGATAATGGTAAAGGCGTGTCGCACCTGTCCTTCCGCCAGGTTGGCTGGTTAGATAGCATATGATCGAGCCGCGCTTCACCGCAGCCCCGAATTATCCGGATGTACTCATCCTGTTGCATTGTAAAATGAAGGGCCTCTTGCTTCCGGGCGCAGTCGCGTGCGCGATTGCGGTCGCATGCGCGCCGCCTCCAACGACCAATCAGCGGATTCCCGTGTCGGCGATTCCGCAACCACATCCACCGTTGGTCCTGCCGCCGTTCCAGATGGACACGGGCACAACCGCCGACCGAGTGCCTTCTTTCCTGTCAGCGCCCCTCATTGTGTGGGGTCCGCCGCCCGCCGGAGTATCGCATCCGGAGAGAACAAGGAAGTACGATCTGCAGCACCAATCGACTACGGTCAGGTTCGACTGGCCTCGCCAGGCCGTGGTTGGAACGACGACGCTGAGCATCACTGGTCTCGCCGGAGCAGCACCGCTGTCCAGCATCTCCATCGATGCCGGGGACATGACGTTCAAGCGCGTCATCAACGACACGACACCGCTGAAGCACGATTACGATGGCCACGTCCTCGTAGTACATCTCGCTGCGCCGCTCCGCGCTGGCGAGAAAACGTCGCTCACGATCGACTACGATGGCGCGAACCGATCGAAGGGCGCCTACTTCAGACCCGCCAGGCACATCGTCTGGACCCAGGGCGAGACCGAAGACACCCACTTCTGGGTTCCAACCTACGATTTCCCAAACGACAAGACGACCTGGGAGTTCTACATCTGGACAGCGAAGGGCGAACGAGCTCTGTCGAACGGAAAGCTGGCAGGATCCCGCACGGTCGGTGACAGCATCGAGTGGCACTGGGTTCTCGACAAGCCCGCGTCGACCTACCTGATGACCACGGTCGTCGGTAAATACACCGTGCTGCAGGACAAGCCGTGGCGGAAGGTAACGATCGGATACTGGACCTATCCCGACTCGACCCAGGCAGCATGGCGCGGCTTTGCCAGAACACCAGAAGCGGTTGATGCGTTCTCGCGCAAAACCGGCGTACCGTACCCATGGAACAAGTACGACCAGATCGTCATTCCCAAGTTCCAGTACGGCGGGATGGAAAATGTCACAGCAACATCGCAGAACGATGCCGCGATACTCCATCCCGCGTGGTCGGAGCCGCAGGGCAACTCTGAAGGGCTGATGGCGCACGAGCTCGGACACCAGTGGTACGGAGATCTGCTCACGACCCGCCGCTGGGCCGATGTCTGGCTCAACGAGGGCTTTGCGACGTTCATGGAACAGATTTTCCGCGAGGAGACCAAGGGGGTCAACGAGGGCGCTTTCGACCGGCTCGGCGCACAGGAACAGACCATCGATGCCGACCGGCGCGGTCGCCGGCCCGTCGTGTGGGACAAGTGGGTCGACGATCCGATCGAGGTTTTCTTTAGCGGGCACATTTATCCCAAGGGCGCCACCATACTCCAGATGCTCCGTCACCAGCTCGGTGACGCGCTCTTCTGGAAGGCAATGAAGCACTACACCACGGCAAATGCTTACGGCAACGTGGTAACAGACGATCTCCGCAAGGCCTTCGAGGAATCGACCGGCAAGAACTACAAGGCGTTCTTCGATCAGTGGGTGTATGGCGCCGGGTTCCCGGTCTTCCAGGTTTCGTCGCTGTATGATCGCGCAGCTGGGCGAGTCGTCGTCAGCGCCAAGGAAGTACAGCCCCGCGACAACCTCACAGGGTATTTTGACGTCGACGTGGACGTCGAAGTTCGCACCGACAGCGGTATCGTGCGCTTTGTCGTGCCGGTACGCAATGGAACGGGAGAGGCGGGAGCGAACGTCAAGGCCGCGCCGCGATCGGTTCGCTGGGACAAGGGGAACTGGATACTCGACATCACGGATTTCCCGCGCTCCACTGCCATGATGCGCTACCAAGTGGTCAACGATGACGATGTGCTGGGTAGAATCGAGGCAGTGGACGTGCTCGCAGAGCGCCCCGCCGATCAGCTGGCGCTGGACGCGCTCGTCCGCGCCACTCGCAATGACCGGTTCTATGGCGTTCGCGCCCGAGCCGTAAATGCCATCGGCATGTGGGGGAGCGACCCAAGCCGCGCCGGGATATCGCCGATGCAGAGCGTCAAGTCTGCGCTCATTTACGCTACCCGGGATCCCGACGCCCGCGTGCGTCAGGAAGCGGCTATTGCGCTGGGCCACCTTGCTCTGACCGGTAGCACCGCGACCGAAGTGACCATTCGCCTGCGAGAAATTGCACGCTCCGATCCATCGTTCATCGTGCGTGGCGCGGCACTCGCCGCCGACATCCGTCAGGAGAAGAACGCGGCCCTTCCTCTCGCCAAGCAGTTGATGGCGCAGGAAGTCTGGCAGAACGTCATTCGCACACCGGCCATCAACGCTCTCAAGGCACTCGATACGCCGGAGGCGCGGGAGCTGTTGCAGCAGTACCCGCCGGCGGGACAATAGAAATCAACTCCCCACACGAATCCATGAAAATCAGCATCGAATACTGCATTGTTTGAAACTATGAGCCGCGAGCCGCCAGTCTGGCGGCTGAGATACGGCAGCGCTTTCCAGAGGCGGAAGTGAAGCTCATTCCGTCGAGGGGTGGACGGTTCGAGGTCGTCCGCGACGGTGTTGCCGTCTTCGAGAAATCGAGAACAGGACGTCATGCCAAGCCGGGTGAAGTCCTATCCCTACTAGAAAAGAATACCTGACATCATGAGAATCGCGTTATCCACCGGAGGTGGTGACGCGCCAGGGCTCAACGCGGTGATTCGCGCCGCGGTGCTCTCGGCGGTGAACCGCGGTTGGGAAGTCCTTGGCGTGAAGAAGGGTTACGCGGGTCTCCTCGGGGAAGAGGAAGTGATCCCGATGACCGCGGCGACGGTGAGGGGCATCGCCCACCTCGGCGGCACTATCCTCCGTACCACCAATCGCGGCAACCCGTTCAATTATCCCGTTTATCTACCCGACGGTAGCTGCGTCGAGAAAGACCGCTCCGATGAGCTCATTCAGAACGCGCGCAAGCTGGGAATCGATGCGTTGATCTCGATCGGCGGGGACGGATCGATGAGCATTGCCCACCAGCTATGCGATCGCGGCATGAAAATCGTGTGCGTTCCGAAGACGATCGACAATGATGTGAGCGGCACGATCACGACCTTTGGCTTCGACACGGCAGTCAACACCGCGCTCGAAGCGATCGACAAGCTCCACACGACGGCGGAGAGTCACGACCGAGTGATCGTTCTCGAGGTGATGGGGCGGCATGCCGGATTCATCGCGCTCCACGCGGGACTCGCCGGCACTGCCGACGTGATCCTCATCCCCGAGATTCCGTACGACATTGACAAGGTCTGCGAGAAGATCATGGCACGCGGCCGATCCGGACGGCACTTCTCGATCGTCGTGATCGCGGAGGGGGCGTACCCTCGCGGCGAAGGACCGGCGATACGCGGGAAATCGATGCCAGGCCAGGCAATCCGCGTCGGTGGAGTCGCCGAGCGGCTGGCGGACGAGATCGAAGAGCTCACGAAAAAAGAAACGCGGTCGCTGATTCTCGGACACCTTCAGCGTGGCGGTCAGCCAACGAGCTACGACCGGCTGCTTGCGGTGAGATTTGGGGGGGCGGCGGTGCGAGCGGTCGCGGAAGAACGATGGGACCACATGATCGCGCTCCAGTCGCCGCATATTGTGACGGTCCCACTGGCTGACGTTCTTAAGACGCCGAAGCGAGTTGAGGCCGATCATGACACGGTATTGACGGCGCGGGCGACGGGAATCTCTTTTGGGGATTGATGATCGGAGCCGCCTGGGTCTTGGACGGCCGTAAAAAGGGGATAAACGGGTGAAGCTGAGTGGCTCATCCGCAGGCGCGAAAGTGTATCGTTTTCTGTCCTTTGAAGAGGACATTCGGGTCGCTGGCCGGCCTGCTCGGATACGGCTAACTCCTTATATGGCAATGAGTTAGCTTGGTCAACCTCAAATGGCACCCCTCGTGCACCCCATAGGGCCATGATTTACCGTGTCAGCAAGCTTCAGCTCCATTCTGCGCTTCGTTTTGCGCTTCCTGCTCTGGTCGGATTGTTCTTCTCGGCGGGGGTCGCGGAGGCGCAGCGTCCTGTTCCGGCGAAGCCCAGCGTGCAGCAGTCGCAGCGTCGCGATCAGGTCGTGCCCCCCGGATTTTATCCGCCGGCCGGCATGTGTCGCATTTGGGTAAACGGTGTTCCGGCCGCGCAGCAGCCCGCACCAACCGATTGCGCCTCCGCGGTGAGAAATCGCCCGGCGAACGGAAAGGTTCTCTTCGGGGATGATCCGCCGAAGGGCAAGAAAGGCAAATCCGACAAGACCAAGTCCAACCCAACGGACGAGCTTGTCGATCTAATTACTCGGAGGATTTCAAGATGAAGGCAGTCATCATTACTCTCGCGCTCGCGGGCCTCGCAACGAGCGCATCGGTCGACGCCCAGGTCCTTGGCACTCGGCTACCGACTCCCAGTACCAGCCGCGGCACCACCATCAATGGTCAGTGGCAGGTAGTCGGGCGCGACGCCAACGGATACACGATCTATGAGCGGCGTACCACTGATCGGAACGGCAACATCGTGATTCAGCGTGCGCGCCGCGATGCCAACGGCAACATGACGATCATCAGCAGCCGAACGGTTGCGAGCAACGATCGTCGCGACAACAGGAATTGCGACTACAACCGCACGTCCAACAGCGTCGGGGACATCATCTTTGGTCGCTCCAACGACACCTATTGCGACGATGTCGGCAATCGTGTCGACGGCGGCTGGTACCAGGTAGGCCGCGGCCCGAACAACAACTCGGTCTACGAGCGCCGCACCCGCGATGCCAACGGCAACCTCATAATCCAGAAAGCACGTCGCAACCCCGATGGCACGTTCAGGATCCTCAGCACTCGCTACGCCAACGACAGCGACAAGCAGTGGCAGAAGGCGGAGAAGCAGCGGGAGAAGGAATACAGAAAAGCCCAGAAGGATCAGGAGAAGGAGTGGAAGAAAGAGCAGAAGCAGCAGAATAAAAACCACAAGTACAATCACTAAGCTTTTCAGTCGTAGCGACGGCCCCGTAAGGCTTCGGTCTTCCGGGGCCGTTTCGCATCCGGTGCGATGTATGCACTTTCCACGGTGATGCAGCGCACCGTCACCGATAGATACCTTCCGCCCGACCGCGAGGCATTCGTTGCGGCCGAGCCGCCCACTGGACGCCTCATCGTCATCGCCCCCACGCGCGCTGCCTGCGAGACAATCGAGCTCGCGCTCGGCCTCCGAATTCCGACTGTCCTCGAGCAGCAGCACGGATCGGAAATCCGTGACCTCGCTGCCGCAGGCAAGGGATTCGGAATCGTAGCCGGCACCGGCACCGGAAAGACTCTCTCCATCCGGCCGATCGCCGAAACCATTCTCGGCACCGAAGCGCTCAAGGTCGGCGTCGTGAATCGCGAGCGCGAAGCAACACCAGAGACTCCTGGCTGGAACGTCATCGTCGTCACCACCGGGATAGCACGCCGGTGGTTTCAGGACGGAGACATTCTGCCCACCGACACACTCGTCGTCGATGAGATACATCAGACTTCGGCGGAGCTCGAGCTGTGCCTCGCCTTGGGAAAGAGAGTGGGCTGCCGGTTCATTTGGCTCTCGGCGACCGTCGATCCGACCTTCTACGCGCGATACCTGAACGCCGCGGCGGTCCTCGAGAGCTCGGTGTTCGATCCGGCAAGGGCGGCCGATGTGAAGATCGTGCGCAAAGCACCGCTGACCTTTCTGGATGACCAGTTCCTCCAACGGGTTGTGAAGGAGAAGCGTGGTGTAGGGATGTTCCTTCCCACACGCGCCGGCGTCGAGGAAGCAGCGGAGCTGGTCGGCGAGCGCTTTCCTCGAATCAACACTGCTTTTTATCACGGGGGCGAGCCGATCCGGGTCATCCGCCCGTTCCTCGAGGGCGAGGAGAAAAAGCCCTACTTCCTGAGCATGACCGCGGCAGGACAGAGCGCGCTCAACGTGCAGGGCCTCGACACGGTCGTTATCGACGACACCCGGTTCAGCAACATCATCGAGCGCGGCAAGAACGTCCTCACCAAGCTCCACCTCGGTGCCAACGAAATTCTTCAGATGGCGGGGCGCGTCCACGGACGCGTCGCTGGCGGCAGAGTGTTCATCCTCTCCGATCGCGATATTCAGTTCTCCGCGCTGAGGCCGACTGCGCCGGAGTTCCAGCTTGCCGGCGATTCCGAGCGTGTGGCGATGACGTGTGCCGATCTTGGCGTCGCCGCTGACCAGCTCGAGCTGCCGGTGCAGCTCGATCGCACCGCCTATCGGAAAGCCGTGTCGCTGCTCGAGCAGCGCGGGATCATCGAGAACGGCCGACTCTCCCGCTATGGCAAGGCTGTAGAGGCGATGCCCGTCGACCGCCCATGGGCGGAGCTCCTCGTGAACGCGGACGACGAGCTCGTTCCGTATCTGGCGGTGATGAGCTCGATCGAGTCGCTCCACCGCATGACCCGTGAAGACCGCGATTTGTCCGGCGTCACTGTGCCGGGGAGCGACAACCTTACCGCCTACAACCTGTACGCCGAAGCGTTTTCACATTGCGGCTACATCGGAGAAGTGTACGGGCTGCCGCGGCACCTCTTCGACGAGAGCATCGAGAAGTGGGCGGAGCGGCGCGGTGTGCTGGTCAAGTCGATCGAGGACGCCGCGCTTGCCACGGCCAGTATCTACCGTGCTCTCGGGATGGAGCTGCCATCGAAGATGGTGAACGCCCGCGATCACATCTATAGGAAGTTCACCGAGCTTCTCGCGCAGTTCATGCCCTTCGACCTTGTCATCGACGAGCAGACTGCAGATGGGACCGAGGCCCGCGTCTCCAAGACCAGCGTATGCGGTAGCTGGGGTCCCATCGCGGGAGATCTGCGATACTTCGCCGATCGCTCCGGAATTCCGCGTGCGGCGATCGAAGGAACCCAGGTTCCGATGGAGCTCATTCGCCGCTATGCCACCCGGAGCGAAGGAGAAGTGGTTTACGATCCGCGGCGCAAGCACGGCCCCTTGGTGATCAAGCGCAAACTCGAGTACTTCGGCTTCGAGCTGGAAAGCGAGGTCGAGACGCTGGAAGAATTTCCTCCCGAGCTGGCGGGCGCGGCGCGACACGTGCTCGCGGAGGCGCTGGCGCGCGGCGAGGCCAGGCACTTCGCAGTGAAAAAGAATCGGGATGTGATCGAGGAGATTCGCGAAGCCTACAAGCGATCCGGCGGGGAAACGAAGAGGCTCGGCCTTTCGGATCTCACTTCGTTCTACGAGGAGCAGCTCGGCCAGGTCAATTCAATGGACGAATTCAAATCCGCCCGTCTCGAGCTGCAAAGAGAGTGGTTCGTTCCGCGCGAGGTCCGTGAGAGGCTCGAGAAGCTGCCGACGAACGTGACGCTCCGCGACCGTGATGTGGAGATAGACTACGATGTGGAAGAGCAAAACGGGCAGCGTCGCGGAGTTGCCCGTTTGCGTCTGCCAGAGAAGATCGCGCGCTCCCTTACGGCGGCAGAGATACCCCAGCTCGATCGGCCGGTGCGATTCGTGGTGCTGCGCGGTCAGCGGGGCGCGGTCCGAGCGGACGATCTCGACCAGCTTCAGGAGCGCCTGGCGCAGCCGTGGTCACCCGACGAAGTAGAAGGATCCGCCGACGATCAGGCGATACTCTCTCACGCCGAGCGTGAGGTCAAGCGCATTGCGGGCGAGTTCCGTCGCCACCGACGGGGCGGGGATCACGGGCGGCCAGGACGCGATGTTCATCGGCGCGGCGGAGCCTCCAACCGTCATGGAAAACCAGATCCGAGGCGGCGGCGGCGCGGACGGTAGGCAGCAACCGCACTGGCGTTGCCTGGCCGCGTTCGTATAATCCGCGCATGCCAGCACAACACTTCGCCACACATTTTCGCGAGCATCAGAAAGTGATCGAGGCTTGCATCGCTTCGCTGCAACCGGAATCAGACGCCGCGGCAGACGCCATCATCTCCTGTCTTGGCCGTGGTGGGAAGATTATCGCCTTCGGTAACGGAGGCAGCGCGACCCAGGCCAGCCATCTCGTTGAAGAGCTGGTCGGCCGCTTCAAGGAGACGCGCAGGCCATTACCAGCCATCTCGCTGGTCGCCGACTCGGGCGTCGTCACCTGCATCGCCAACGATTTTGGGTACGGCGCCTTGTTCGAGCGTCAGGTCCAGGGACTGGCGGTAATGGGTGATGCGGTGGTCGGAATCACGACCAGCGGCCGCTCCGAGAATGTGTTGCGCGGGCTCGCGGCAGCGAAGGAGAAAGGCGCGGTTACAATTGCGCTGTGCGGCAAGCCTGGGCTGACCAATGGTGCTGCCGATCATGTCATCGCAGTGCCGAGCGAAGAAGGAGCGTACATCCAGGAAGTTCACCTGATGCTCCTCCACGTCTGGTGCATTGCGGTTGATGCAACGATCAAGGCGGGCGGACTCTAGCCTCGATCGGCGAGACAGGCCCCAATCCAGAAGCTCTATACGAGGCTGAGTCTGGGCCTCTCCTCCGGGAACGCGAGCGCGTCCTCGCGATACGAAAGCCACCCGGTAGTCCCGTCCGCGACGATCTCTACCTCGGTGCCGAGCGGCAGGGTGAGGTTCGGTACTTCGTGTCCGGCGGGGAAGTCCATGAGAATCGGAACTTCGAGATCGGATACCAGATCCAGCAGAAAATCCTCGAACTCATCTTCTTCCGAGCGATCGAGGGAAAGCTGGCCGAACACGATACCGCGCACATGACGGAGCAGTCCGGCGGATCGAAGGTGCAACAGCCGCTCATCGACGACGGACATCGGATCGCGAGTCTCTTCCAGAAAGAGGATCGCATCACGGGTGTCGATCTCGTAAGGCGTTCCGACGGTCTGCTGCACCAGCGAGAGATTACCGCCGGTCAGACGTCCGACCGCGTTTCCCGGTCGGACCGAGCGCGCCGACCCGCGCCCCAGCTCAGCGTCGGGGCGAAGCGTCGTGAGCGCTGTGATGAGGGAGTGTGCGCTCGGATCACTTCCGCCGGGAAACAGGTCGTCCAGAGTGGGACCGTGAAACACCCTCAACTGCGCACGGCGCATGAGCCACAGATGGAGCGCGGTGATGTCCGAGTACCCGACGAAAGCCTTGGGGTTTTTGCGGAAAACCTCCGGATCGAGGTAAGAAAGGAGGCGCATCGCACCGTATCCTCCAGTGCCCGAGATGACTGCTTTGACTTCCGGGTTTCGCCAGATCCCCATCAGGTTCTCCGCGCGCCGTTCGTCTTCGCGCTTTTGAAAACGGCGGAAGCGATCGATCTCGGAGTCGAGGATGACCTTGTATCCGGCTTCCTCCATCGCCTTCGCGCCGCGCAGAAGCCACCCATGTTGGGGTGCATACGATGGCGCTACGACACCGATCGTGTCCCCCTTGAGCAGTGGAGGAGGCCTGAGCAAACCGGGCGCTCGCGTAGCGGGCGGATGGAGGGAAGCAGATGGCGCGGTGTCGATTGACGCCATCGCCTGTTCAGCGGGGTACGCTCCGAATGACTCGGTCATCGTCGTTTATCGAAGCGCATTATCGGATTGGCGCTGCTAGATTCAAGGTTATGTCTGACGCGTCAGTGAAGGCACCGAGTCCGAACGGAACCGCGGCTCCCACTATAGGGAATATGCGGGCCAGCAGCCCAAACGGCACCGGGGTCCCTACCTACTTTCGGAAAGGTTTCGGGCTCAAATCAGAGATCCAGTCCGAGCTTGCTTCGGATTATACCGGGCACTTGGTGGACCTGCTCAAGGCTAGGGAATATACCCTGACGGCGGGCGATGTAACCATCCGTTTAGCCAAGGAATTCGGTTTCTGCTATGGGGTGGAACGTGCGGTAGAGTACGCTTACCAGGCCAGGAAGAAGTTCCCCGATCGTACCATCTACCTGGCGGGCGAGATCATCCATAACCCGCACGTGAACTCGAAACTCCAGGCCATGGGGATCACCTTCCTCATGCCCCAGGACGGACGGATCAACTTTGGCGGGGTGCGGTCGGAAAACGTGGTGATTCTCCCCGCCTTTGGCGTCACGATCAGGGACTTTGAGATACTCCGGCAGATCGGGTGCGTGATGGTCGACACCACTTGTGGCTCGGTCCTCAATGTCTGGAAGCGGGTGGAGAGTTATGCGCGCGACGGATTCACGTCGCTCATCCACGGCAAGTTCTACCACGAAGAAACCCGCGCGACTGCATCGCAGGCGGAGAAATACGAGGGCGGTCAGTATTTCATCGTTCGGACCATCGAAGAGGCCGGGGTGGTATGTGAGTTCATCGAAGGCCGGTTGAGCGCCAATGCGTTGATGGAGCGCTTTGCCCATGCGGCATCTCCCAGTTTCGATCCGGCGCGCGACCTCAAGCGGATCGGGGTCGCCAACCAGACCACGATGCTTGCGCGGGAGTCGCTCGCCATCGGCGAGCTGGTGGGGCAGTCAATGGCGCGCGCGCACGGCGGGGACTACGCCCGCGAGAATTTCCGGACTTTCGACACGATCTGCAGCGCGACTCAGGAGCGTCAGGATGCGGTCGTGGAGCTGTTGCGGGAGCGCCTCGATGTGATGGTAGTGGTGGGCGGCTACAACTCGAGCAACACGATCTCACTGGCGGCTCTATGTTCTGAAAGTGTCCGCACCTTCCACGTCGAGGATGCCGATGACATCGACCCGGTCTCCGGGATTATCCGCCACCGTCCCCTCGGCTCAAAGGAAGAAGTTGAGTCCCCAGACTGGCTTCCCACCACCGGTCCAGTGCGGGTTGGAATAACCGCTGGAGCCAGCACTCCGAATAACAAGATCGGCGAGGCTGTTGGCCGGGTTTTCGCTACCAGAGGAATCGACCCGAAAACGATCCAATAGTTTGGTCTCGATTGTGACGAGTTCGGCTTCGGAGATCGTCTAACTATTGAAGGGTTTCGCTCCGAGTTGTAGCTTCTTACAACGAGTCGAAACTCCTTTTTTGGGGTGTCGTAGATATGGTTGCAAGGGACAGTAAACCCGTGGAGGTCGAATGGACGTGTATGGTTCGGATACCGCCCCTGACGAAGAGGCGGCTGGTACAAGTGGCGAGGCTGCGCCCGATGTGCGAAGCTGGTTCCAGCGGGGCTCCGGAAACGAAGCCTTGCTGAACGACCGGGGAATTGCAGTGCCGGTCAACGCCATGCTCGACCGCGTACGCGAGGCGGATGCTCTCACCTTCGAGGACGAAGAGGGCGAAGAGTAAGACTTTCTTCGTCAGAGAAAAAAAGGCCACCCGCCCGGGTGGCCTTTTTGTTTCATAAGCCCAAGTAGATTCTCCTCTGAGGACACCCCTTGCCTTCCTAGTCGAGATCTGTAAAACTGACTGACCGGCGAGAATCTCAAGAACCACAAAAACAAGAACGCCGCCCCGACATCAGAAGGCGGCGTTCTTGTTCGGGTGGGCCTACTCGCCCGCGGCGCGGCGGCGCTTGGTTCGCCGGGGCGGCGCTGTTTTCTTCCTGCTGATCGGCACGACACCGACCTCGGCTGCCGGCTCGAGCTCGGCTGGAGCGGCCGGGATCGCGCGGGGCTGCTTGTAGGCGAAGCGCTTACCCTCATAGTTGCGGAAGATTACTTCGTCGTCGGTCATCGACTCCAGGTACTCGGGCAGGAGCGGCACTTTTCCTCCGCCACCTGGGGAGTCGATCACGAATTGCGGCACGGCAAGACCCGACGTCCATCCGCGCAGCGCCTGCATGATCTCGAGACCCTTCTGCACCGTCGTGCGGAAATGCTCACCGCCCGCCACCTGATCTGCCATATATAGGTAGTAAGGGCGGACGCGCGCCTTCAGCAGCTCGTGCATGAGCTTCATCATCACCTTGGGGTCGTCGTTGACCCCCTTGAGCAGCACTGTCTGGCATCCGAGCGAGACTCCGGCCCTCGACAAGCGATCGAGCGAGGCGACCGCGGCCGGGGTCAGCTCGCTCGGGTGATTGAAGTGGGTGTTCATGAAAATCGGGTGATACTTCTGGACCATCTCGCAGAACTCGGGCGTGATCCGCTCAGGCAGGTGCGAGGTGATGCGGCTTCCGATCCGAATGATCTCGATGTGCGGGATCGCCCGGAGCTGCTGGAAGAAGTACTCCAGTCTGCGATCGCTCAGCATCATCGGGTCCCCACCGCTCATGATGACGTCGCGGATCTCGGTGTGCTCGCGCAGGTACTGGAACGCGGAGTCGAACTGGTTGAGCGGTATCTTCTCCGGATCACCGACCTTGCGGCGACGGGTGCAAAAACGGCAGTAGGTCGCGCACACCGGGCTCACGAGAAAGAGAGCGCGGTCCGGATACCGATGGGTGATGTTGGGCACCGGCGAGTCGCCGTCCTCATCGAGCGAATCGATGACGCCATCGACTACGTCGAGCTCCTCGACGGTCGGGACGTATTGATTCCACATCGGATCGCCCACTTCCTTGATCTGCTCGATGGCAGCAGGAGTGATTCGCATCTGGAAGTTGTCGAAGGCCGGCTTCAGTGCCTCGACGTCGATGACGTCGTGCCCGAACTTGTCCGCCAGCTTCTCCAGGTTCGCGATGCTCTGATCCTTGATGATCTGTTGCCAATCGCTCATGCGTGCACCACTCCGGCCCCGCGAGGGGCGTTGTTGATGATCCGAACATCCTCGGATCGGGGCGAAACTCCGGTGACGAACGACTCGACACCGGATTCTTGCTTCAACCGACTCCCGATAGGCGAAGCGTTTTGACCCAGCGCTCCGTGTAGTTGTCTTCGCGCTTGGCCAGCGCGTGATCGCAAATCCTTCGAATCAGGTCCGAGTAGCCGACGGTCGCGATACTGGCCATGCGCGCGAGTCCGGCGGTCGGCGAGATGTCCGGATTCGCGTTGACCTCGAGCAGCCAGGGGCGACCGGATTGGTCGATGCGAAAATCGCAGCGTCCGTATCCTTCACCTCCAACGACACTCCAGGCGGTGCGGGCGATCATGGTGAGTTCGTTGGCGAGCTGCTCAGAAAGATCGGCGGGGCAATTCGGCTTGGCGCCGAGATCCTCGTCGCTACCAGTCTCCCACTTTGATCTATAGGAAACAATGTGCCACATCCCCCGCGGCATCTGGCCGAAATCAATCTCGGCGATCGGAAGAATCTGGTCGCCGAGGATCCCGACGTTCATTTCGCGCCCGGGGATGAAGCGCTGAAGCAGCACCTCGTCCCAGCCTTCGAACATCGCTTCGACTCTGGCCGAGAGCGCGCGCATGCTCCGGACGACCGACCGCTGCTCGATTCCTACGGAGGCGTCTTCTGCCACCGGCTTGCAGATTGCCGGGAAGCCGACGCTCGTGACGTCGTCGCCGCGGCGAACGTGCGCCCACCGTGGAACAGGAAGGCCAGCGCGGTCGAGCACTCCGTTGACGACGTTCTTTCTCAGCGTGAGCGCGGTCGTCCAGCTGGAGCTTCCAGTAAAGGGAATACCAATCAGCTCCAGCATCGAAATGACCATGGGTTCGTACACGGCCTCACCGTCGATGCCTTCACAGAGATTGAAGATCAGATCGAACTTGCCCTTTCGAACTCGCTCGACCCAGCGGCCGTCGTTGCTCACGGGCACGCGCACGACCTCGGTCGCCCATTCGAGCAGGGCGCTTTCAACCGCCTCGATGGAATCGAGCAGTTGAACCTCCGGCGCCTTCCCGAGAGCCGAGAGCCCATCGAACAGCAACGCTATTTTCATCGCGCGTTCCTCCGTGTGCAGTCGGTCACGCTGGTCAGCTGGCGGCGAGCAGAGGCTCGCTCCGAGCTGCGCCTATCTGCGGGAGGGAGCTCTCGAGATCCACTCCCTGCCGCGCGGCCGCATACCTCAGACAACTTTGTATGAGCTCCTCGTAGCCGATCCCCGCCGCTCGCGCGGCCTTCGGTAGACACGAGTTGTCCGCCGGATCCGGCAGAATTCCGGGAAGCGGATTCACTTCGAGCACGTTCGGCACTCCCGCCGCATCGAGCCGAACATCGATTCTCGCCCAGTCGCGGCAGCCGAGAACGCGGAACGCATCGAGCGTAACTCGCTCAATAGACGCCTGAAGCTCTCGGGTGATACGTGCCGGACACTGGAAAATTTCCAGCGGTTTCTCGGGGCGATCCCAGACGAACTTCGCATCGAAGCTGTAGATCGGGAGAGCGCCCTTCGGCAGTGCTTCGAAATTCATTCCAACGATCGGCAGCACCCTCGCCTCGCGGCCGTTGCCGAGAACCGCGCAGGTGAACTCCTTGCCCGGCAGATACTCCTCGACGATGACCGGCTGATTGTAATTCTCGAGGAGAAACTTCGTCTGGCGGAGGAGTTGGGGCCGATCCCAACACAGGTTGCCGTCGGTGATTCCCTTGGACGAGCCCTCGTGGAGTGGTTTGACGAATAGCGGGAGGGCGAGCTTTCCGACTTTCTCGAGGTCCGCGGGTCTTTCCACGACGGCGAAGCTTGGAGTCGGGATCCCGTGGAAGGTCAGGGTCTCCTTGGTTCTCGCCTTGTCGAGACAGAGCGAGAGGGTGAAGGGATCGCTTCCGGAGTACGGGATTCCGAAAAACTCGCAGATCGCAGGAACATGGGCTTCGCGGTTTACCCCGTGAAACCCCTCTGCGATGTTGAAGACGATGTCGGGTCGGGCCTGACGGAGACGCTCCGGAAAATCTTCTGTCGCCTCGAGGCGGACGACTTTTCCCAGCCTGGAAAGAGCGGATTCGACGGCAGCGATCGTAGTGGGGCTGTCCCACTCGGCGAACTCGTCGCGGGCAATTAGCTCCGCTACCGAGAGCTCGAGGATTTTACTGGGAGGCTCTTCATCGGGACGCGGAAGCTCCCCGTCTTCTTGACGGCCGCCCTCTGAGACGGGGCCGGCGAGCTCTGTTGGCTCGGGTTTTTGATTGTAGGCGAGTCCGATGAGAGTCATCGACACCCTACGAAAACTCACGCGATCGAATCATGGGGACGAGTATATAAATGCCGACCATGTGGCGCAATAATTATTCCGCGATTCAGAAAAAAAAATTTGTCGCGAAAAAATATTTTTGGAGCCTCGAGGATTTTTTTCGCCCGCCCGAGTTTTATTTCCTGACCCTCAGACTTCTTCTTCCGGGGCGTAGTCAGACTTTGTGGTAGACGATCCGGGCCGCCTCTCGTCGATCTTCCGCCTGGTAAATCTCGAAATCGGAAAAAAAAGCGGGCGTCTCCTTCGAGAGGAGTTTTAGCATCGCGACCGCGCAGCGGCGGATTTCCAGTTCCGCACCTTCGCTGGAACGAAGCTCCAGCATCGTCCGCCAGGCTCTCGCGTTCGCGGTCACCACGATCTTCGTCTCGGTGGAGTTGGGAAGAACTCCTCTTGCCGCCTCTCTCGCCATCTTCCGGCGGTGGACCTTGTCGCCCACCCACCCGTAACGATCCATCAGCTGCTCCACCAGGCGAACGTAGCATCTCTGCGCCTCCTCGATCTGGGCGCGCCATTCTTTTTCGAGAGCCTCGTCTCCCACGATCGCGGGTGGAAGCACGAAGTTCGCGTCCGATTCGTCGACGTAGCGCTGACTGAGCTGGCTATAGGCAAATCCGGCCCGATGCCGGACCAGCTCGTGGGTCAGCGAGCGACTCACCCCCTCGAGGAGGAGAGAGTAGTTGGCGTGCTCGAGGACGCTGCCGTGTCCCTGCTTCTTGATGTTCTCGAGATACTCGCGCGTGGCTCGGTTGGCGGGATTTTTCTGGCTCATGTAGCAGAGTCGGCCGGCAAATTCCGCCAGCCGCTCACCGTCGGTGCTCTCTCCGAGCCATTTGACCTGAAGATGGGCCGGCTCCAGAAAGGCTGGACGCGCGATGAGAGTTAATACGGGGTCGGTATAGTACAAAGGTTTTCCGTGGCGTAAAAAAGGAAAACTGCAAATGAAGACTACCTGCCAGGGGCTTTCGGCGTGTCGGCTGTTGGCTGCGGGCTTCCTCACCGGCGGGCGGCAGAAAGCTAAGATGAACCCGGAATCAGCGACAGCCGGAATTCATTGTACGCGCGCCGCTTCACCACGTCGTCGAGAGCGAAGCGCGCCTCTGCCGGCAGAGGGGGAAGCGATGGGTCGTACTTGATGTCGCCCAGTGCCTTCTGACCTGGAAGCGGAATCTTCGCGCCCGGATTGAAAATATTGTCGGGGTCGAAAGACTTCTTCAGCGTCTCGAACGCCCGCAACGAATCCTTGTGCCAGACGAGACGGAGCAGTGGAGCCCGCAACCTTCCGTCGCCGTGCTCTCCCGCCAGCGTACCGCCCAGGCGAACCGTGAGAGCAACAACGTCGTCGAGCAGGCGCTGCATTTTGTCTCGCCAGCTGGGGTCCCTCACATCCACCAGAGGATTCACGTGGACGTGGCCGTCCCCGGCATGGCCGAATATCACGCCACCCATCTCCCGGGCGGCCAGCGCCTGCCTCACACCCTGCACGTAGTCCGGAAGCTTTGCGAGTGGAACCGCACCGTCCTCGATGAACTGCATCGATATCGTATTCTCGATGGTCGAGAGGATCGGACTCGCCGCGTGGCGCAGCTCCCAAATCTTCGCTTCAGCCTCTGGCGTCAGGGCGACATCAACGTCGGCTGCTCCAGCGACTCGAAAAGCTGCGGCCAGCTGCTCGGCCATGATGGCTGCTTCTTCGGAGGTGACAGCTTCGACTTCGGCGAGCAGGATCGCCTCCGCGTCGGTCGCCGACCTGAGAAATTTCTCGTCCGCGACGGGAGCCGCCACCGCGTAGCTGAGGAAGGTCCGATCGAGCAGCTCGCACGCGCTGGCGCCCGCCTCTACGGCCTTGCCCGCGGCGACGGTCGCATCTGCGAGCGAACGGAATGAACCAAGGACACTGCTCGTAGCAGTGGGGAGCGGCGCGAGCCTGAGCTTAACGCCGACTATTATCGCCAAGGTTCCTTCGCTTCCGACCAGCAACTCGAGGAGATCTGCCTTGTCAGCGTACTGATGGATACCGTAGCCGGAAGATTCCTTCCGGACGTCCTTGTGGCGCGCCGGGTGGCGGGCGTCGCTCGAGACCACTTCGGCGTGCGCTTCGCGAAGGAACCGGCGGATGGCCTCGACCCGTCGCGGTGGCTCCTCTCCCCGGGTGATCGTAGCCCGATCACCATCGCTGAAGACGCAGTCGAGCGCGTCGACCCACATCCGCATTGCGCCATAGCGGAGGCTGCGCGCTCCAGCCGCGTTGGTCGATACCATTCCTCCGAGCGTGCAAAAGCTCCCACTCGAGGGGTCAACGGGCAGCCGCAGTCCGCGTCTCTTCGCCGCGACATTGAGCGTCGACCATAAGACTCCCGGCTGCGCCCAGACCGTGTGCGCCGACTCGTCGATCCTACTGAGATGATTGAGTCGCGACAGGTCGACGACAACGCCGGTTCCGATAGCTCCACCGGCCATGCTGCTACCGGATCCGCGGGGGACGAGTGCGGTATGAGTCTCGGCAGCCCACTTCACGAGCGCCGCCACGTCTTCGGCATCTACCGGTACCGCTACCGCGGCTGGCATCGCTCTCGCTATCCCGGCTGCCTCGGAGTATACCGCTCGAGCGACATCGTCTTCGCGAAAGATGCCCCGAAAGCCTGAAGGCTTCACAGTCCGAGACTGGTCGTGCGCGGAGGATTCAAGGAGTAGTCGTAGAATCCTTTTCCCGATTTCCTTCCCAGCATCCCGGCCAGGACCATTCGCTTGAGAAGCGGCGGCGGCGCATACCTGCGGTCGCGATACTCCGCGAACATGATCTCGGCAATCTTGTAGACGGTGTCGAGGCCGACGAAATCGAGAAGCGTGAAGGGCCCCATGGGATGTCCGGCGCCCAGCTGCATCCCCTTGTCGATGTCTTCCACCGAGGCCACGTTCGCGTCGACGGCATTGATGGCGTCGATCATGTACGGAATCAGGAGCAGGTTTACGATGAAGCCGGAGCTGTCCTTGGCCCGGATCGGCTCCTTCCCCAATGCCTTCACGAAATCCAGAGCGCGCTGCTCCGTCTCCTCGCTGGTCGTAATGGTGCGCACTACCTCGACGAGCTTCATCAGCGGAACCGGATTGAAGAAGTGCAGACCCAGCATCCGGTCCGGACGGCCGCTTGCGGTCGCCATCGCGATGATGGTGAGGCTCGAGGTATTGGAGGCGAAGATCGCGTCTGGCTGGGCGATCCGATCGAGCTCGGACCAGAGGCTGTTCTTTACGTCGAGATCTTCCACCACCGCCTCGATGAAGAGATCGGAGTCCGCCAGATCGTCGACCAGCGTGACGAAGCGAAGGTTGGCGAGTGTGGCGTCCCGTTCACTCTCGGTGACCTTCCCGCGCTCGATACCCTTGGCAAGCGTTTTCTCGATCGCCTGGCGCGACTTGGCGCAGAGATCTTCCGAGACCTCGCGAACCGTCGTGGGAAATCCCGCGGCTGCCGAAACCTGGGCGATGCCGCTGCCCATCAGCCCGCCGCCAATCACGCTGACCTTTTTGATTTTTTTCATCGAGCCAATCTATCGCCGCGGCAGCCGGGCTCGCGGGGAAATCGCGGCGAGCAATCCGCCCGACCGCTCGAATTCGCCGTGCTCGAGACGATCGAGGATTTGCTCGAGCGCCAGCTGCACGCTCGAGAGTACCGCGCGATGGGTGCGTGCGAGCTTGTAAGCCGCGATAGTGCTGCCGGCGAATGGTAGTACGGCCGAGCCCGCCGCGATGAAAAGAGGAAGGTGAGCGACGACGAGGCCCAGCCCGATGATTCCGCTGGCAGCCGCTCCCATGGCCGCGAGAAAACCGCCCATGCCGACGCGCCTCGCCCTGCTGGCGTGGATGTCGGCGTCGAGCCTCACCACGACTCGCGATCCGTCCACCGGCAGCACTGTCGCCGATACCTGTCCCGCATCCACCAGGTAGTATCCGCGCCCGCTCATGTTGACGGTGCGCCGGATCTTGCCGAAAAGTCCGCGTTGCGGCTCCCAGGTAATGCGGTCAGCGAATCGACGCTGAACCTGGAGACATTCCTCACGCTGCATCCAGGAATCGATCGCGGCGAGCACGTCACGCGGAGATCCAGGCACGGTTCGAGTCGCGCTGGCGAAGCTCGCCCCGGCAATCTGCGCGACGAGGCCGCGCTCCTCCGGCACGTTGACGCGGGTTCGCTCTTCCGCGAGCGCCTGGTTGATCGTCTCGGCGCTGAGCCCGACTTCGTTTCCGATATCTCGAAGCTGGCTCTCGCTGATGAGATCCGAGGATTCGGGCATCGCACCCGCGCCCTGCAGCTCCGCCGCCCGGGCCAGCACGCGCTCGAGCGCCTGTCGGTCAAGCAGCGTCTGCTTCGCTGGGATTGGAGCGGAGAGTGACGTCTTCTCGTCGGGCATGCAGAATTATATCTGCTTAAATCCCTCCGAGTACGACCTCGAGCTGTCGCACAAGGGCATCGCGGATCGTGTCGGGCAGGCCGAACGTGCTGGTAAACGTCGCCTGCATATTTGCACCCGCGGGCCGGTTCACCGACTTCAGATAGTAGCGCATGTAACCGTCGAGAAGCTCGGGTGACGTGCGCTGGAGCAGAAGCGCTCCGCCGCGGACGGCTGCGGCGCTCTGGTAACGCTCGCCCAGGCCGCTGCGCCGTTGCTCAGGGGTGATGTTGTCGGAAACGGCGGTGCCGGCAATACCCGACACCGCTTCGTGCGCGATCACGTAGATCGCCTCGACGGCGTCGTTCGGGCGATCGGGGAAAGTTACTGTAAGGGTGTTCGCCTGCTTGCCGTTTGTCAGCGACCTTCCCTCACCATCGAGCGGCAGCGAGAGCAGGATATCGCCACGCGCCTGCTGGGTGTTGTTGAGAAACCGCTGGATGCGGGGTCTATAAGTGCGCTGCCAGAGCGTGTCGACCAACTCGAGCACATTGCTTCGCTCCCGTTGCTGCTGCATCCAGTAGGAATGGTAGAAGCGCGTGCTCTCGTCGTTGAGGGACTGGACGAAGAGGCGCAGCCACTCGCGGTCCGTTCCCGTCGGGAAATACGCCGCCAGAAACGCTATCGCGTTCGCTTGCTGCTGCGACGATGCCGCGCGTGGGTCACCCTGTGCGCGGATGAACAGGTCGACGGCCTGCGAAAGATCAGTCCAGTCCGCAAAAGAGAGCGGTACGAACTGGGAATTTATCAACTGCGGGTTCACGGCAATCCGCGCGCGCAGTCGATCCCGGTTCGCATCCAGCTGGGTGACGACGTTCGCCCTGTTCTTGAGGACGGTCATGTTGGTGCTGTAGCCGCGCTTGAAGAAAGGAACGAAGGTCGTGTCTTCCTGGAGCAGCGCGAATCCGTGCAGCCAAAGATCGACGTGCTCGCGGGTCTTTACCGGCCACACTACATCGGGCGAGGTCTGATCGGTAGACGGCCCCGCGCCGCCGTTCGTGACCGTGCCGCCACCACCTCCGCCGACGGAGGCGCAAGCGGCCATGATGCCAGCTGCCGCCGCCATCCCGAACATCCGTATGACAGAGGTAGATCTCCAGGTCAAAATTCGACCGCCGAGTCGCTTCATGTTGTTTTCCTCGTTCACTGCGGCGAGCGCAGTCTATTGAATGGATTCAACCACGACGGCGATGCCCTGGCCGCCGCCGATACACGCCGTGCCAAGACCGTAACGCTTTCCAGCACTACGTAACGCATGCAGTAGATGGGCCGTGATCCTCGCCCCGGACGCTGCGAGCGGGTGACTCAGGGCGATCGCGCCACCGTGCACGTTGAGCCGCTCGCGCGGGAGCGACAGCTCGCGCTCCACGGCGCAGGTCTGGGCCGCGAAGGCTTCGTTCACCTCGATCAGATCCATCTCGTCGATCGACAAGCCGGCCTTTCCAAGCGCGATCTTCGAGGCCG
This sequence comes from Gemmatimonadota bacterium, assembly GCA_030774675.1. Classification (GTDB taxonomy): domain Bacteria; phylum Gemmatimonadota; class Gemmatimonadetes; order Gemmatimonadales; family Gemmatimonadaceae; genus UBA4720. The sequence goes on from JALYKQ010000024.1 coordinate 57,688, forward strand.
GAACCGGCCCGATGCCCATCACCGACGGATCGACACCAGCGACTCCCCACGAGATCAGCCGGCCGATGGGTTTTAGCCCGCGAGACCGGGCGTACTGCTCGCTGGCAATCACCATCGCTGCCGCCCCGTCGCCGATACCCGATGCGTTTCCCGCCGTCACGACGCCATTCTTTCGGAATACCGGCTTGAGTGCGCCAAGCTTTTCCGCCGTCGTGTCCGGTCGCATGTGCTCGTCCGTCGAAAATTCTTCGGTTTTCCCGGTCTTCGGATTTGGGATCGCGATCGGCACGACTTCGTCGTCGAATACACCCTCATCCCACGCTGCCTTCGACAGCTGCTGCGATCTCAGCGCGAACTCGTCCACACAACCGCGATCAAGCTTGTAGCGCTCGGCGAGATTCTCCGCGGTTTCCGCCATTCCGAGCCCGACGTAGGAATCAGTGAGGCCTTCCCACAGGACATCTTCCATCACTGGCGCCTTGCCCAGGGGCGTGCCCCACCTGATCCCGCGAGTCACGTGGGGCGCCTGCGACATCGACTCCGCGCCTCCAACGAGACAAACCTGAGCATCGCCGAAGATGATCTCCTGCGCCCCGCTCACCACCGCCTGGAACCCGGAGCCGCAAAGGCGATTGAGCGTGAGCGCGGAAGTCTCCTGCCTGCAGCCTGATTTGAGCGCGACATGGCGGGCGAAATAGATCGAGTCGCTGGTCGTGTAGAGAACGTTCCCGAATATCGTCTGGTCGACATCGGTCGCCTCGATTCCCGCGCGTTCGATCGCTGCCTTCGATGCGTGGACGGCGAGGTCGATGGGAGAAAGCCCTTTCAGCTTTCCGCCGAAAGTCCCGAACGGTGTTCGGACTGCCGACAGGAAAACGACGCCGCCGGATTCCGGTTTAGCGCTCATGGGCGACTCCGTTCGTTATGCCGCCTTCTTGCCGCAGTTCACGCAAAACTTCCACGCCGGGTCCAGCTCGGCGCCGCATCCCGCGCAGTGCTTGGCGGCCAGGTTCTGCCCGCAGTGCGGGCAGTAGATCACGGGACGTCCTTCGGGCAGCGTCCCACCGCAGAACCTGCATCCTTCCGGCGGCTCCATCGTCGAGATTCCGGGGATAGCGAAGGAGGTCGTGCTCTCGCCGTTTCCACCCTTGCTTCCCGCAGCGCGAGCTCCTTCGACCGAGTAGCCGCCGGAGTTCTGCGATGGAATCGACACTCCGAGTTTCTGTACGGCGTCGGGGGCGAGAGAGATCCGGGTCTCAGCGTAGTCGCGGAAAGCGCCCAGATCGGTGTGCGACGCCGCCAGCTCCTTTTTCAGCCTCTCCTGCATCCCCTGATCCGCGCGGATATAACCCTTTTCGCCGGAGAGCAGCCGGGTTACCGCGGCCTCGTAGTCCTGATTTGTCTCGATGCCGAGGTCGCGCCGGTAGTGACGGTAGGGAACGAGCGTGTCGTAAAGCTCCTGCACCGTGAAAGGAACGCTGAGATACTCCGCGTGCCCGTTCCTGATGTTGTGAACCAGTCGCTGAAAAAGTCTGTCTAGGTCGTCCATGATCGCCTGCTCGGCTGGAATGATTGAAGATCCGGAAAAGGCGCCGTTTCCTTCAAGCGAAGCGGCCCTTCCTTGTAATTCGCCAGCCAGCTCCCGAACTCTGATTCACGTAACCCGCCTGAATTTGATTGTTCCGCGGCTGCCCGTGTAGCCAGAAAGTTGGCGTATTCGTTCTGGGGATGGCCAGCATGACCTGCTACCCAAAGGAACCGAAATTCGTGCGAGGACGCCGCTGCAAGGGCTTCTTTCCAAAGCTCGAGATTCAAAATTGGGCCGGCCTTCTTTGTCCAGCCCCGCGCTTTCCAGTTATGAACCCAGTCGTTCATTCCCTCAACGATGTACTTCGAGTCGCTGGTGAATACAACACGATAGGTATTGCCCTTCCTGGAAAGCGCACGAAACGCCTCGATGACGGATCGGAGCGCCATCCTGTTGTTCGTGGTGGCGGGCTCCGAGATCCAATAGTCGCAACGGGTCACTTCAGTTGATTTCGGGTTCACCCATTCGATCAAGCCACCCGCGCCGCCAGGATTGTCCCCGTCGCGGCCGTTGCCAAGGCACGATTCATCGGCGTAGATGGCGACAAGGTCGCCCGACTTGGCGCGGGTCACTTCACCACCTCGAAGCTATCAAGCTCGTCGAGGTAGAGCGTGATCTGATCCCCGGTGGTCGGATGCGTAGCTTCGACCGCCTCCCGCCCGCTGATCATTCGCAGGCTCGTCGGCACAAGGACGTACTCGGTGCCGCGTCGAAAGGCCGCGATCCGTTTTCCGGTCTGGATCGCCCTCTCGAGAAGATCGTATTGGGTGTGGGTCAACTCCGCCAATGAGCCCTCTCCTCTCCGAACCGCAGCTTCAGATCCCGTCGCACCACTCGCGGACGACGCGGGTGAGCGCTCGCGTGGCGAGACCGATTTCATCAACCGGCACGAACTCCTCGGCCGCATGGGCGAGGGCGATGTCACCGGGTCCAAAACAAATCGCCGGAATTCCAGCCTCGTTGAGTAACGCCGCGTCGGTCCAGGCCGAAAGCCCCTCGATCCTGACGGGCATGTCCTCGCGCTCGAGAGCTCCGCGCAGCCTCATCACGATCGGCGCGTCCGGCGGCACGTCGCTTGGAAGCTGCGCGGTACTCAATGTAACTCGGGCATCGAAGTCCGGTCGCCTTGCCTTCACGCGCTCGCAGGCGTCGGTGATCTCGTGGAGCGCCTTGTCGGTCGACTCGCCTGGCAGGGTGCGCCTCTCGATCGCGAGATCGCACTCTTCCGGGTAAGTGGACATGCCGACGCCGCCCCGAATTGTAGAGGCATGTAGCGAGCCGCGGCCAAGCAAAGGATGGCGAGGCCCTGAATCGCGCGTCCGCTCCAGCGCATCGAGCTCGGCGAGTAGCAGACCGGCATGCGTGATTGCGTCGATGCCGAGATCGTAGCGGCTCCCATGCGACGCTCGGCCGCGAAGCTTTACGTCGAGCCAGGCAAATCCACGGTGGGC
>JALYKQ010000025.1 GCA_030774675.1 Gemmatimonadota bacterium
GGCGTCTCCCTGTCGGCGAGCGACACCGGTTCCGGCGTCGCGGCGATCCGGTATACGACCAACGGCTCCGACCCTACGGCCTCGAGCACGCTGTACAGCGGTCCCTTCAGCGTCTCGGCTACGACCACCGTCAAGTTCCGCGCCTGGGACGTGGCCGGCAACGTCGAGGCGACGAAGACCCAGCTGATCCGGATCGATTCCACTGCTCCGACCTCCTCCATCGCCTGCAACAGCGTCGTCTGCTCGGGCAACTGGTACTCGGCGTCGGTGAGCGTTTCGCTTCTCGCCACCGATCTCGGTTCCGGCGTCGCCACGATCCGCTACACAACCAACGGCACCGACCCGACCGTCTCGAGCACTCTCTACACCGGACCCATCACCGTGGCGACCACCACGACGGTCAAGTTCCGGGCATGGGACGTGGCGGGCAACGTCGAGGCGACGAAGACGCAGTTGATCCGGATCGACACAGTTGCTCCAACCGTCAGCATTACGTCTCCGGCGAACGGGGCCTCCGTCACCGGCAACATCAAGATCGTTGCCTCGCCGGCGGATGCCGACTCGGGAATCGGTTCGGTGAGGTTCTACGTCGACGGCGTGCTTCTGGATACGGCGACCAACTCTCCATGGCAAACGACCTGGAACACGAAGAAGTACACGAGCGGACAGCACCTGCTGACCGCCGTCGCCACCGACCGCGCCGGCAACGCCACGACCTCGGCCACGGTCACTGTCACAGTTCGCTGACGCTCGGCGGCCTCTTCTCTCTTCCCCTCAGTCTGCAGTCCAATCGACCGGGGCGCTGATCGGCCTTATCGAATGAATCTACCCCGCCTTCACCGTCGTCAGTTCGTCCTGGGGCCTGAGCCCTCGCTCGCCGGCGCGGGGTGGGTGTCGGAGGAGATCAGTCCTTCGCTCTATCTGAGCCACTGCCCAGAACTACCGCTTGCCTCTGTGACCGACAAGAGAGGAATCCCATGGCGCTTGCTCGGGACTGCGGTGCAGAGTGACCCTGATGCTCCCGAACCACTGGAGCAGCTCGCAGACAACGAAGACACCGAGCTTCTCGACGTTTACGGATCCTGGGTGGGCCGATGGCTCCTGATCAGCGACTCGGAGCTTCACCTCGACGCATGTGGCCTGCTCGGGTGCTTCTACCGCACGATCCATGACGGGTCGACGGCGGAGCTATGGGCATCGAGCAGTCCCGCGCTGATCGCGGCATTACCCGGCCGAGAGCGCCTCGAGCGCAGGGCGCCGCGGATCCACTGGGGGAAGGGAATGGAGTGGTATCCGCCGCCAGAGTCCGGCGTCGCGGGCGTCAGCAGGCTCCTTCCGACCCAGATCCTGTTACTTGCGGCCGGAGCGGACCGGCGTGTCTTGGCGCGCCCGCCCCTGGTCGATGTGCAGCAGCCGTCCTACGAACAAACCCTCGATGCTCTGCAGCGAAACCTGGTCACCTCTTTGTGTCGACTCGAAGCTCGCGGCGAGCCGATGTGGCTCCCACTGACCTCGGGCTTCGACTCGCGCCTGATCCTCGCAGCTACCAAGCAGGCTGATCTCCCGCTCGAGACGTTCACGCAGGAGTACCCACTCATGTCGACCGGCGACCGCCGATATCCGCCGCTCCTCGCACGCGAGCTCGGCTACAGCCACACGTTCATTCGCCCGGCGCGGTTTTCGCGCCGACGCGAGGAGTTGTTCGACGCCCACTGTGCACGGCATTGCGTCGAGGTGGATCGCAGATTCTTCGCCCATAAGCAGTGGGAGGCGATTCCAGCGCCGGCGCAGATCTTGCGCGGGGCCGTCTTTTGGGCTTACACGATGAATCGAAAATTTCCAAACCCGGTTGTAGGCGATCTTTTCCAGGCCATCAGCAAACGTTTCCGCTTCGATGAATTCCATCGCGGCTCGTGCTCCCATTTCGAGGGCATCGCAGAATGGGTCGACTGGGTCGCGCGCACGCCGCACCCAGGTCTCGATTGGCGCGATCGCTTATTCCTCGAGCAAAGCAACGCTGGCTGGGTGAGCTCGATCGAGCAGGCGCTCGACCTTACGGCGTACGAGCGATTCTACGTCGCCAATTCCCACGTCTACGTCTCGACAACGCTGGCGCTCTCAGAAGAGACGCGGCGCTCCAGGCGTCACCACGTCGACCTCATTCGACGAATGGCTCCCGAGTTGCAGCGCTTCCCGTTCAACCCGCCCGACGATGCGCTCGTCAGGCTCTCGGTAAGGGTGCGCGACGAGTGGCACGAGCTGAGCGCCCGCTCCAGAAAAGCCGGATACCCGGTCTACGTCGCCAACCGTGTGATCGGTGCGGCGAAGCGGCTTGTCAATAGGCGCGGTTGACCGCCTCACCTGGTGTGACGATGCTCTGGGCGGTATGGCCATGAGAACGTTCTTAGCGCCCGAACCGGCGCGTCCGATCGTGGCGGGTCCGGCTCCGAGTTTCTCGATCATCATCCCTGCGTACCAGGCTGCGGAGGTCATCACCGATGCGGTGGAGTCGGCGCTCGCGCAAACGCTCCCT
>JALYKQ010000026.1 GCA_030774675.1 Gemmatimonadota bacterium
TATCCGGTAAGAACACTATCAGCATACGTGAATAGCCGTGCGGCCACAAGCAAAAGGATGTCGATTCGAAGCTGGGCCGTGGGTGCTTTTGGTCAGCGTTAGGCAGCATTCGCCATACGGCGATTCCGGAAGGCTGCCGCTCGAAATCGTCCGTAGGTGAAGTAGATCGTGAGCCCGATCGCGAGCCATACGAACAGCCTGATCCAAGTCGGCAGCGGCAAACCGGACATCAGGTAGAAGCAGATCAGGGTTCCCAGGGTCGGAACCCAGGGCATGCCAGGCGTCTTGAACGGACGCGGTGTGTCCGGCGCGATTTTCCGCAGTATCAGTACTCCGGTGCAAACGATTGCGAAGGCGAGCAAAGTGCCCATGCTCACCAACTGGCCCAGGACACCGATTGGGAAGAGTCCTGACGCGATCGCCACGACGACTCCTGTGACTGCGGTCGTCACATGCGGTGTACGAAAGCGCGGGTGCAATTTGGCGAAGGCCGGCGGCAGCAGTCCGTCACGGCTCATCGAATAGAAAATCCGGGACTGTGCCAGCATGTTGACGAGGATCACGCTCGTCAGCCCGCAGATCGCGCCGATGTTGATGATCGGCGGAAGCCAGTTGAGGCCGGTAGCCTGTATGGCAACGGCGATTGGTGATGCGACGTCGAGGCTGGCGTAGGGCACGAGTCCGGTCATCACCAGTCCAACCGCGATGTAGATCACCGTACAGATCGCCAAAGAAACGAGGATCCCAATCGGGATGTCTCGCCCCGGATTCTTGGCCTCCTGCGATGCGGTGGATACGGCGTCGAACCCGATGTAGGCGAAGAAGATGATGCCAGCCCCGCGGAGAATTCCACTCCACCCGAAGGAGCCGAATTCTCCGGTATTGGGCGGGATGAACGGATGGAGATTCGCGGTATTGACGTAGCGCGCGCCGATGGCGACGAAAAGGGCGAGCACCGCAAGCTTGATGATGACTATCGTGGTATTGACCCGCGCCGATTCCCGGATACCGATCACGAGGAGGGCGGTAATCGCCAGACAGGCGATGACGGCGGGAAGGTTGAACAGCGCGGTGACGGAGCTTCCATCGGGAAGAACTATTGAGGTGCCAGGTGCCCCGGTGAGGTCAGCTGGGACTGTGATGCCAAGCTCGCCCAGGAGGATGACGGCGTATGCCGACCACCCGACGGCTACGGTCGAAGAGCTGAGGGAGTACTCGAGGACGAGGTCCCAGCCGATGATCCAGGCTACGAGCTCACCGAGGGTAGCGTACGCGTAGGTATAGGCGCTCCCTGCGATGGGGATCATGCTGGCAAGCTCGGCGTAACAAAGGCCGGCAAACGCACAGGCGAACCCGGCAAGCACCATCGAGAGGGTAAGCGCCGGCCCGGCATTCCGGGAGGCGACAGTTCCGGCGAGGACGAAGATTCCCGCTCCGATGACGGCGCCGATGCCGAGGGTTACCAGCGCAACCGGTCCGAGCTCGCGTCTCAGTGTCCCGGCTCCGGCCTCGGCGAGAAGTGCCTGGAGATCCTTCCGTATGAAGAGCGACATGATTCCTCCGGCTTTGGATGCGAAATTGTATACAATTATGGCTAGGATAACCCGGCCAGACTTGGGACGCAAGAAGGGCAGGCATGGGACGGCCAAAGGGGCGTTATATTGGCGCATTGTGCCGAGGAGAAACGTCAGCAAACCACGCGTCCCATCGGAGCGGGGGCGCCGCGCTTCTGGGGCGAGCGAGCGGGCCAACAGGCTCTACGATTCGCTGCGCAACCTGATCGTCCGCGGTCAGCTCGCACCGGGCGCCCGGATAGTCGAGACCGAAGTCGCCGAACGATTCGGCGTCAGCCGGACACCCGTTCGCGCCGCGTTTCAGCGGCTCGAGCAGGAGGGCTACGTAGTAGCTTCGCCGACCCACCAGGCGCGAATGACGGTCGCCCCGCTCACGCGTGAAGATGTCGGAGAGCTGCTCGAGATTGTCGGAGAGCTGGAGGGTCTCGCCGCCCGTAGCGCCGCGCGCCTGGCGACCCCCGAGCGAGAGCATCTGGCGAAAGACCTCGGCGCGCTCAACGCAGACTTTCGGAGGGCGGCATCGGCGCGCGGCGCCCAGCCGGGCAAGTTATACGAGCTCGATGAGACCTTTCACCGCCGTTACGTCGCGGCCGGTGCCGGACCTCGTCTGCGATCACTGCACGCAGCGGTAAAGCCCCAGGCTGAGCGCTATATAAGGATGTATATCGCGCTTCTGCTCGACACGGTCGCCACCGCGGGGACCGAGCACGATGCCATCGTGGATGCGATTCGGACAGGAAACGCCGCCTCCGCGCAGCGCGCGGTGCAGACGAACTGGCGTCACGCAGCCGACCGATTGGTGCGCGCGATCGAGGTGATGGGGGAGCAGGGGAACTGGTGAGCTCGCCTGCTCCTACTTGTGAGCACTGCGAGCGCGCGTCATTACGAAACTTCCGGACTCCCCAATTCCCGATCTGGTCGAAGAAACCGCTGTCCACACCCCATCCGCGCGGTCACCGAGAAGCTGACCTCTCATGAGGACTATCACTCCCCGCCGCTCCGGGTCGAGAACGATGAATACTGAATCCGCTTCAGAAGCTGGCGTGGGAAGGGTACGAGCGATTGCGGTCGGGACAACGCCCGTGACCCGCGAATCGAAACCATAAGGGGAGAAGTCGATGTCGTATAATCCGTAATGAAGTGGCGCGGCCATGTCGGGGAACCCTGTCAGTCCCCGTCTGGCTTGCACGAATACCAACGTGCCATGCACTCCACGAGTAACAGTTGATTGGCTCCGAAACTCATCGGCTAGCTGGAAATTCCCCTCCCAAGATCCGACGAGACGGTCAGCGGTCACGACGGTTCCGCTGCCTCCTCCGCTCATTTCACCGCATCCGATGCAGAGGATGAAAAGCGGCCAGCAAGCGACAATCAGCGGGGAGCGATCTCTAGCCGAGCCCACCTGGCCACCTCCTTAGATCGTCCGGCGTCGCGCTCCGGATCGGCGTCGAGATCCTCATCGTAGTCGATCAGATCGCGCAGGCGATAGGCGTGACCAAGCAAGTACGGCACGGCCGTGACTACGACGTTCGGCTTGAAAAGGAACGCGGTCCGGATGTAGAGCGCGGTCTTGTTGTGCAGCAGATGCTCCCACCACTTCTTCGGCACGATCTCCGGCACGACGATCGTGACGAGCTCACCGGGCGACAGCATTCTCAGATTCTCGACGTACTCCACCAGCGGCCGCAGAATTGATCGATACGGAGAGGGCAGAATCTCGAGCGGTACTCCGATATCCCACTCGTCCCATTCCCGGCGCATTTCGGCAGTGTTCCGCTTGTCCACTTCCACGTACAGCGCGATGACTTCATCGGAGATTGTCGTGGCGTAGACGAGAGCTCCAGCGGCCGCCTTGGTGATGCCGTTCACGGGCACTACGACGGTGTGATGGAGTGGCAGGATTGGACTGTGTCCTTCGAACCGGATCTCCCTCGTGAATGTCTCGTAATGGCGGTGAATCGTCCGCAGGAGAAGAATGATGAGCGGAATGACGATCACCACTATCCAGGCGCCGTGAGTAAACTTCGTCGCGACCTGTATGATCGTGACAATCGCGGTTGCCAGGGCGCCGAGACCGTTCAAGGCGGCCTTCCATCGCCAGCCAGGAGCTTTGGTCCGGAGCCATCGCCTCACCATTCCGTATTGGGAAACTGTGAAGCAGAGAAAAACACCAATGGCGTAGAGCGGAATCAATGCACTGGTGTCGCCATGAAAGAGCCAAACCAGCACCATGGCGAGGAGCGCCAGCGTGATTATCCCATTTGAGAACGCCAGACGGTCACCGCGTGCCGCGAGCTGGCGCGGCATGAAGCGGTCGTTGGCGAGAATTCCGGAAAGCCGCGGGAAGTCAGCAAAAGCGGTGTTTGCCGCCAGTACAAGAACGGCAAAGGTGGCGTACTGGAGAGAGAAGTACAGCCACCCGCCGCCGAAAATGTGGCGCCCGAGCTGTGACAGCACCGTCTCCGATGCGCTCGGCATCACGCCGAAATGCCGAGCGAGGTAGCTGGTGCCAAGAAAAAAGGCAGCCAGAATCGCGGCCATCCAGCCGAGAGTGATGGCAGCGTTTTTTGATGAAGGCTTCTTGAAGGCGCTTACTCCGTTGGAGATCGCCTCGGTCCCCGTCATCGCGACACAGCCCTCGGCAAACCCGCGGAGGATGAGAAAGGTGAAGGCAAATCCCACCGGCATGCCGAGCCGGTGCTGTGCGGCCGAAGCCGCATCGACCCGAAGCGGCCCAACCCTTGGTGCGAGTGTGTGTGCGGCCATCCCCTGGTAAATGCCCTGTCCGATCAACAACAGCATCACTGCGATGAACACGTACGTCGGCACGCTAAAGGCGATGCCCGATTCGCGGACACCACGCAGGTTCACGATCATCAACAGGCAGATCGCAAAGACGCAGAGGGCTACCGTGTGCGGTGCGAGCTTCGGGTAGGCCGAGGTGATTGCAGCCACTCCGCCGGAAATCGAGACAGCAACTGTAAGTATGTAATCGGTCAGGAGCGCGGACGCGGCGACCAGCCCAGCGCTCACTCCAAGGTTTTCCTTGGCCACCGTATATGAGCCGCCGCCTTCCGGGTAGGCGAAGACCGTCTGCCGATAAGAGATCGCGACGAGTATCAGCAGGCCGACAATGACGGCAGAGATCGGCACTAGATACGCGAGGGCAGAAGTGCCGAGCACGGCGAGGACGAGAAGGATTTGTTCCGTCGCATACGCCACCGATGAGATTGCATCGGAGGAGAGAACCGCAAGCGCGGTCTTCTTATTCAGCCTCTCCTGCTCCAGCCTTTCACTCGCGAGCGGGCGACCGAAAAGCACCTGCTTGAAACGACTGTAACGAAACCGCAGAGGTAATCCAGACAGAAGAGGACCCATGAATCTCATTGGGCCCAGACCGCGGTTGCGTAAAGATTACGTGAAGATTTACTCTGTACCCGCCAGGTCCTCGACGTTCACCGCCGGAACGCGGAGGTGGAAGACGCTTCCGTCGCCATCCCTGTTCTCGTATTGGATCGAGCCGCCCTGCGCTTTCATGACCGCTCTCGCTATCGAGAGCCCGAGCCCGGCGCCGCCCACATCGGGTGACGTGCCCTTCGGGCGGTAGAACGGCTCGAAGATCCGTTCGCGCTCAGTTGCCGGGATGCCGCGCCCCCTATCGGCGACGGAGAAAACGAGCCACTCCCCTTCGCGCTTCACTCCGATATCGATCGGTTGCGCGGCATCGGAGTACTTGATGGCGTTTTCGATGAGATTCACCAGCGCGCGCAGTGTCTGACTGAAATCGAAACGACCGAACCGAAGCGGCTCACCCGGGCCGAGCGACACGCGCAAGTCGCGTCCGATAGCAGCTCCGCTGACACGCTGCAACGCTGCTCCGATCAGATCCTCTGCTTCGTTCGGCTCCGGCTCGAGAGGAAGCACTCCGCTATTGACCCGGGACAGGTCGAGCAAATCAGCAACGAAGGAGCTCAATCGGTCCGCTTCCTCCTCGATTATCATGGCTTGCTCATCTCCTCCTGCCGCCAGATCATGTGCCAGCGCCTTGATGCTGGTTAGAGGAGTACGCAGATCGTGGGATAGCGACGCGATCACCGCATCCTTGAGCTTCGCCGCCTCGCGCAGCGCATCAGCGTGCTCCGCCAGTCGTGCGCGCTCGAACAGCTGCGCAGCCACCATGCCTGTTACGAGAAACGCAGCGAGGATGAGCCAATCCAACGGCTTTTCTACTGCGAGAGTACCGTAAGGCTCAAGAAAGAAAACGTCGAAGCAAAGAAAGGCGAGTCCGGCCAGCGTAAGACCGAGAGTCCGACCGCGGCTGGCGCTGGCTAACTGGACGATCAGCAGATAGGCGAGCGCAACGTAAGCTTCGTTCAAAGCGTCGCGCCAAGGATACATGAGCGCGGTGACGCCTGCGAAAACCGCGAGCCAGAAGATCCAGGCGCGAGACACGGAACGGACGAGGTTTACCATTGCCTCGCCGTTACAGTTCGGACTCGAATCTGTACCCAACGCCCGGCTCAGTAACGATGAGACGAGGGCGCACCGGGTCGGACTCAAGCTTGCGGCGAAGGCTGCGGATATGCACCCGCAGGTTCTGCTGCGCATCTCCGTAAGATTTGGCCCAGACCGCTGTGAAGAGTTGCCGATGAGTGAGAGTACGGCCGCGGTTCTTCGCCAGGGTTCGAAGGAGCTCCCATTCGGTCCTGGTAAGGTGAACGGGCAATCCATCGCGTTGGAGGGCAGGTTTGGCGAAGTCTATCACGAGCCCGTCTGTCTCAAGGGGTGCATCCAGACTCGCAATGGGGGCCTGCCTCACGCGCCGCAATTGGGCTCGCGCGCGCGCCTGAAACTCGATCGTACTGAATGGCTTGGTGACATAATCATCCGCTCCGACGTCGAGCAGCTTCACCTTCTCCTGATCGGAATGGCGCGCCGAAAGGACGATGATCGGTGCAGCGGAGGATTTGCGGATTTCGCGGCAAACGTCGATACCGCCAATATCGGGGAGTCCGAGGTCGAGAATTATGAGAGCCGGAAGTTGTGCAGCGGCGATTTCCAGGCCCTCCGTGCCTGTCGACGCTTCCAGTACCCGGGCGACTTCACCCTCAAGGGCATTGCGCACCACGCGTCGAATTTGTGGCTCGTCGTCAATCACGAGCGCGAGATCGAACTGCATTCTGACTCGGCGTTATATCATGCGCATCGTTTCCGAAAGATGGTGTAAGGCGCGTGTCGGCGCTTTAGCTCGAGTCTGCCAGTACTTTGTACAACAGCGGATCCGCTGTTCCCGAAATAATCCCGCGAGCTGAGGCAAAGCCTGACGCCTGGTCGCCGTCCGGCAGACGTTTCAGCCTTGCGGAATCCTGCAACTGCTGCAGGATATGGGTATTACCAGCGTCGCTGGCAACCCACCGGCTAACCAGCCACGAGGGATCAAGATGGCCACCAGGAAAACGCCCCGAAGAATCAAAAAGGCTGCTGACAAGAAGACCGGAGCTGCGACCGGCAAGAGGATCATCGCAGTAGTTGGCGCCACTGGCGCTCAAGGCGGCGGGCTGGTCCGCGCGATCCTGAATGATAAGAACGGTCCGTTCACCGCTCGGGCGATCACCAGGAACGTCAATTCCGACAAGGCGAAAGCATTGGCGGAGGCCGGCGCCGAAGTGGTCTCGGCGGATCTCGACGATGTGAAGAGCCTCAAGCAAGCATTCCAAGGCGCCTACGGGGCTTTCTGCGTCACCAACTTCTGGGAGCACTTCAAGCCGGAAAAGGAGCTTTCCCAGGCCCGCAATATGGCCGAAGCGGCAAAAGATGCGGGCGTCAAGCACGTCATCTGGTCGACACTTGAGGACACTCGTAATTCGGTTCCCCTATCGGATGACCGGATGCCCACGCTGATGGGCAAGTACAAGGTCCCGCACTTCGATGCGAAGGGAGAAGCCAATGCGATTTTCACCGAGCTCGGTGTCCCGACGACGTTTCTGGTGACGTCGTTCTACTGGGAGAACTTCATCTACTTCGGCATGGGCCCGAAGAAGGGCGCCGATGGCAAGCTCGCAATCACGCTGCCGATGGGGAACAAGAAGCTGGCGAGCATCTCGTCAGAGGACATCGGCAAGACCGCCTACGCGATCTTCGAGGAAGGCGATAAGATGATCGGAAAGACGGTCGGGATTGCGGGAGCGCACCTAACCGGCGCGCAAATGGCGAAGTCGCTGTCGAAGGCGCTGGGACAACCGGTGGCGTACAACGCAGTGCCGCCCGCCACCTTCAGGGGCTTCGGGTTCCCGGGAGCCGAGGATCTGGGCAACATGTTTCAGTTCAACAGCGACTTCGAGCAGGATTGCTGCGACGCACGGAACATCAGCGAGACGAAGACGCTCAATCCCGAGCTGATGACGTTCGATCGCTGGCTTGCCGCGAACAAGTCCCGGATTCCGCTAGGATAGCAGGTGTGGCACGTGACGGCCTAGAACTAAGGCAGCCGCTCGGCGGACTTTGTCTGTTTCCGCTCGAGCGGCTGCGCCGCTCCAGCGCCGATTGCCCGCGCTCCCTCGCCTTCCGTGAAGAGCCTCGTAAGGAAGCGCTGGCCTTCTCCGATGCGCTCAACCTCGACGGCTGTCGCTTCTACCGCCTGCTCCATCCGCGAAAGCCGATCAGCGATTTCCCTCGGGAATGAGGTTACAACGGCGGCACTCCGGCGCCAGATCCGTCGCGCAAAGGCGATAGATATCGGAAGCAGGAAGACGAACATGAAGATGGTTCCTACGATGTACGCCTCTTCGGGTGGGCCCTGACGAACGATCGGTGGAGGCTCGA
>JALYKQ010000027.1 GCA_030774675.1 Gemmatimonadota bacterium
AGCGATGCAGCTCGCGCAAGTGTTTCAACGAGCGGATACGGCGGCGGCGATCGGTGGCGAATCGATCATACTGCTTCACGGTCGGCGCACGCCGCGAGCAATAGTCCTGTTTCACGGCCTAACAAACTCGCCTCGTCAATTTCGCCAGCTCGCTGCCACACTCTACGACCGCGGTGACAATGTGTTCGTCCCGAGACTCCCCCAGCACGCACTCCGGGGAGCAAATGCCGACGACCTGGGGCGCTTGACAGCCGAAGCACTGCGCGATGTCGGTGACGCCGCGATCGATCTTGCGAGCGGTCTCGGCGATACCGTCGTCGTTCTCGGACTCAGTCTCGGCGGCGACATGGCCGCGTGGACAGCGCAGTTCCGGCCGGAGGTCGATCGGGCGGTGATCGTAGCTCCCACACTCGGTCTTGCGCACATGTCCTCCATCGTGGCGACGCCGATGATGAATCTCACATTGCGAGTCCCCAACTACTCGAAAAACGATCCTCCTGACAGCCTCCGCCCTGATCGTACACTCGGCTGGAGCACGCGCGCGGTCGGGCAGATGTTGCGACTGAGCGCGGCTGTTCGGCGTGCCGCGGACAAACGTGCGCCTGCTGCCCGCGACATTCGCGTGCTGGTAAACGCGAACGACCGGACTGTAAGCCGCGACGCAATCGACGAGCTCGCGGCGCAGTGGTCGGCGACCGGTGGGCGCGTGTCGATGTTCGAGTTTCCGGACTCATTGCGCCTCCCGCACGACGTCATCGATCCAGACAAAGTTACGGGCAACACCACCGTGACCTATCCGGTCCTCCTCGCGCTCCTCTACGGTGCAACGCCGCCAGCGAACCTCGCAAGGCGACTCCTTCCTCGAGACTGCGTATCGACGACCCATTGACGTGATCTGACGGTGCCCGCTCGCCATGAGCGAAGCGCCGCGCTGGGCAAGCCGCCTAAGTTCTACGCCGTAGCCACAATGGAAGAACAGCCGAGGAAGCCGTAGATCGCGCGAGTGCTACGAGCGCAAGCACGCCACGCCGCTCGTCGCCAGGTTGTAGGTGATCTGGCCGTGTGACTTCGCCCAGCTGTGATAGCTGCTCTCCAGCGGGCGGGTGATTCGAGAGCTCAGAATTCGTCCGCGAGAGCCTGATTCCCGCTAACGTCCGTGCCTTGCTCGGGTGCGCGCCGCTCTTTTCGCCGCCGCAGAACGTTGGGAAGCGGTGCGACGTCGTGCGCTCGAGCGCGCCTGTCTAGCGAGAGCACTATGCGAGGCCGCTGAATGACCCTCGCGCTTCAACGCACCTTTCACGGCGGTCGACCGTGTGCGAGACACGGCGCGCTTTGTATGGCTTCGTCCCTTCGCTTCGTCACGCGTCGCCTGGAGTCTGGTCCGCTTTGATGCCGCTCTCTTTCTCGGCGGGCGGAGCTTCACTCCGGCGCGGCGCGCCTTGGAGAGCCCGATCGCGATGGCCTGCTTGGTCGATCGCGCTCCGTGCTTCCCTTCGCGGACGTGGTGAATCTCTTCGCGAACGAATTCGCCCGCCTGCGTCGAGGGAGATTTTCCTTCGCGCGCATCTTCCTGTGCCCGTTTGATCGTCTCAGCTTCCGGCATGATCGCTTCCTTATCCGGTTGTCGTGTGCTTGCCGTCGCCGTTGGCGACGCACTCAGTAGTCGCAAGACACGTGCTGAGAGACCGGAATTATCCAGTGCACCCCAACCTGTGCCTTGACCTGAACGACCTTGACCGAGGGTGACATCTCGTTCCCTACGATGAGGTGATAAGTGCCGGCGCCGCAGGTTTTGCGGAAAGCCAGGCTTCACCGTCGGCTGGCTTCGGTATTAAATCACCCCGAATGAAGCCGGACCACAGAAGTTGGCTCAGTACGTTTGCGTGAGCCGATACAATTGCACAGCTGCGCTTGGAGGGCTTATTGTCAGAGTCGAATCGGCGAGTAAGCCCACCACAGGGGACGCACAGATATCTGGGCACCCCTGATATGACCCGATGGTGAGGCTGTCGCCGCTGATCCGGTAGGGTTGGTTCCTGAGGTACGTGTTCTCTTCTGCACCGTAATTCAGGTAGGCGTGCTTAACGTGATCCACGATATCTGCTTTGCCATCCGCACCGAGGGTAATAGTCGACCATACGACCCACAGGGTGTCCCCTGCTCCGGCCGACTGAATGGCAGGTACGTGCTGGCCGTTGATACTCTCGAGCACGTACAAGCGTGAAGTCGAGTTCCAATTCGCCTGCCTTTCACGAACATCCTGCTCAGCACGTTGCGCATTTGAGAACGTCTTGCGCACTTCCGCGAATATTTTGCGCATGCGAATGGACACCACAACGGACACCATTCACCGTGCGATGGATATCTTATCGAAGCCGAAGAGCGGTTCCCGAGGCGTACTCGGGCCGC
>JALYKQ010000028.1 GCA_030774675.1 Gemmatimonadota bacterium
AGGGAGCGTAGTTAGGGGCTCCGCCCGAGCGAGCGTCGTCGCCGAAGCGGACACCCCGCCTCTCGCAGCGGCGCAAAAATCTCGAACAAAAAAGCAACAAGCTACTTGGCGCGATCCATGTACTCGCCTGTATTCGGATTTACGCGCACCTTTTCGCCCGTGTTCACGAATTCCGGCACGTTCACCGTGACGCCGTTCTCGAGCTTGGCCGGCTTGGTCGACGCGGTCTTGGTTGCCGTCTTCATCACCGGCGCCGTATCCACAACTTCCAGCACCATCGAGTTCGGCAGCTGAATTCCGATTACCCTGCCATTGTAGTATTCGGCCTGGATCTTCATCCCGGACTGCATCCACTGCGCGTTGTCACCGAGCACTTCTTCCTCTATCTCCAGCTGATCGTAGTTCTCGGTGTTCATGAAGTGATAGGTGTTGCCGCCCTGGTACATGAACTCGAGATCGTGCGTTTCCATCGACGCCTTCTCGATCGTATCGGCGGCGCGAAAGCGGTGCTCGAAATTGTTGCCGGTGCGAAGATTCTTGAGCTTCGCCTGAACCATGGCGCGGAGATTTCCGGGCGTGTGGTGCCGGAACTCGACTACGCGACACGGATCACCAGCCATTACGAGGACCATTCCACGCCGGATCTGGGTGGCGGGCATTGCCATATCGGTATTCCGGAACTGAGGTCTTAAACTGAAGAACGACGCCGCTTGGTGCCGCTCGGGCGTCGATTCGAGAGGAGGCGTAAACGCAAACAGCCTCAAAACTTAGCCGCTCTTTTCTGCTCGGTCAAGCTGCGCGACTATAGGCTTGAGCGCTCTCCATAGGTTGTCCGCAACGAGACGCTCACCAGCGAGGTTCGGGTGGATGCCGTCCGCCTGATTGAGCCGCGGTATGCCCGCCACTCCACTCAACAGAAACGGCAGGAGTGGAATGCTTTCCTTCTTCGCGATCTCGGGGTAGATCGCTCTGAAGCTTCGGGTATACGGCGTCCCGAAGTTGGGTGGGGCCTCGATCTGGATCAACACGATCTTCGCCGACGGCTGCTTCTGCCTCACCGCCGCGATCACCTGCTCGAGATTTGCGCGCGCGGCATCCGGAGAGAGACCCCTGAGCGCGTCGTTCGCACCAGCTTCTATCACGACGAGATCGGCCGGAGTGCGGAGCACCCAGTCGATCCGTCGCACCGCGCCGGCGGTCGTCTCTCCGGACAAACCCGCGTTCACTACCCTGATTGGTATCCCTTCCGACTGAGCCTTTTTCTCGATCAGCACCGGAAATGCCTGGTCCGGATCGAGGCCATAGCCCGCCGTAAGACTGGTACCGAAGAAAAGAACTACCGGCTTCCGTAAGGTTTCCGCGGTCGGTGCAGCGACTCCTGCGACTGCTGCCGCTCCCTTTGCAACAGTCATGTTATCCTTCGTCTCGCTCGAATTCCGGCCGCTATCCGTCCTCTCGTCCGAGCCACACGCAACGGCGTAGGCAAGGCCCGCGAGCAGACACACCCGCAACGCAACTTCTTTCATGCTGATTGCCCGTGAAGTAACCAAAGAATACCTGAGTGGAGAGCAGAAGATTGCCGTGCTCCGCGATGTGTCGTTCACGATCCCGCAGGGAGCGTTCGTCGCAATCGTCGGACCCTCCGGCAGCGGCAAGACCACACTCCTCGGACTCCTCGCCGGTCTTGATACACCAACCCGGGGAAGCGTTCTCCTCGACGACTCCAACCTCGGGAAGCTAACGGAGAACGAGCGGGCGAGGCTGCGCGGTGAGAAGGTGGGCTTCGTCTTTCAGAGCTTTCAGCTCATCCCAACGCTCACGGCGCTGGAGAATGTCCAGGTTCCGCTGGAGCTGCGTGGAACACCGGGCGCTACCGAGCGAGCCCGTGACCTGATCGACCGGGTCGGGCTCACCGGCAGGGGTCATCACTTTCCAACCCAGCTCTCCGGCGGCGAGCAGCAGCGGGTCGCCATCGCCCGCGCCTTCGCCAACTCACCGAAGATTCTCTTCGCCGACGAGCCCACCGGAAACCTCGATAACGCGACGGGTCGCCGCATCTTCGAGCTGCTCCAGGCACTCAATACCGATGGCGGCTCGACGATCGTTCTGGTGACGCACGAGCTGACGCTCGCGTCGAAGGCGTCGCGCATGATCAGGCTTCTGGACGGAGCGATCGTGGAAGACACGGGCGCGGTGCCGGAGGCGCCCGCTTGAGCAGCTCGTCGCGGAGCATCTGGAGCCTGGCCTGGCGCGAGAGCCGCACCGCGCGCCGCCGTCTTCTCCTCTACATGTCGTCGATCTCCCTCGGCGTCGCCGCGCTCGTCGCGATCGATTCTTTCTCCGCCAACATCATTCAGTCGGTGAAAGATCAGTCCCGCGCTCTCATGGGCGGGGACGTTTCCTTCAATTCCTCGAAGCCGTTCCCCGCCCCTGTCGATTCGCTATTCGATTCCCTCGCCCGACACGGTGTCTCGTTCGCGCGCGTAACGACATTTCCATCGATGGCGGTCGTGCCGCGCACCACCGGCACCCGCTTCGTGCAGGTGCGCGGGGTCACCGACAACTATCCGTTCTACGGTAAGATCGTGACGGAGCCCGCAGGTCGGTGGGCCCTGCTTCACCAGGGCGCCAACGCCATTGTCGATCCCTCCCTCCTGACGTCACTCAACGCCAGGATCGGCGACACGCTCAGGCTCAACTTCGGCACCTTCACGATCGTGGGCTCGATCAAGGACGTCCCCGGCGCTGCGGGAATCGCCGAGATGCTCGGACCGCGCGTGTTCATTCCGGCAAAGTATATCGCCGAAACACAGCTGCTGGTGTTCGGAAGCATCGCGGAAAGAACGGTGCTCGCCAGGCTGCCAGCTGGGGTCGACCCCGACAAGTTCATCAAGCCACTGAAGCCCCGCCTCGACCAGCAGCAGGTACGGTCACGCACGGTGACACAATCCGAGATGGCCACCGCCGACGCAATCGAGAACCTCTCCGACTTCATCGGCATCGTCGGACTGGTCGCGCTTCTGCTGGGCGGCATCGGCGTTGCGAGCGGAGTGCGCGCCTTCGTCGCGCGCAAGATCGACACGGTGGCTGTGCTGCGCTGCCTCGGAGCTTCGAGCGGACAGGTCCTCTCCATCTATGTCGCTCAGGCAGCGGCCATGGGACTCGCCGGCGCCGCGGCCGGCGCCGCGCTCGGAGTAGCAGTGCAGTTCGCTCTGCCCAAAGTGCTGACCGAGATTCTTCCGATCGACGTACAAGTCTCGCTGGTGCCGAGCGCCGTGCTGACGGGGCTTGCGGTTGGCGGATGGATCGCGCTCATCTTCGCGCTTCGTCCGCTCCTGGCGCTGCGCAATGTCTCACCGCTTCAGACTCTCCGACGCGATACCGACGCCGAGGTGCTGCGTATGCGCTGGACGGATGCGCCGCGAATAGCAGTGAACGTCGCGATGATCCTGAGCGTGGTAGTGATCGCGCTCACCCGCGCGCGCACGCCGATGCAAGCCTTCTGGATGAGCGGCGCTACCGGGTTTGCAATTCTCGCCCTTGCCGCCAGCGCCGCGCTGCTCACCTGGGCCGCTCGGAAGGGATTGCGGACTGGATGGCCCTACGTCGTCCGGCAGGGAGTGGCGAACCTCTACCGGCCAGGCAATCAAACGCGGGCGGTTACACTCGCCCTTGGATTCGGTGCGTTTCTGGTCAGCACACTGTACCTCGTGCAAAACAACATTCTGAGGCGGTTCACCACGGCTGCCTCGGAAGCCCGGGGCAACGTGATCTTCTTCGATGTCCAGCAGGATCAAGCGGCGGGCCTCGACTCCATAGTGAGGGCCGCCGGCCACCAGGTCATACAGGTTGCGCCCGTGGTCACGATGCGGATCGCCGCGATAAACGGGAAAAAAGTTTCTGATATGAAGCCGATTGCACGGGGACAGCGTGGGCGGGCCTCGTGGGCGCTGCGACGTGAGTTCCGGTCGACTTTTCGCGAGAAGCCCGCCGCGAGTGAAACCATCGTGGGAGGCAAGTGGTTCGCCGGCCAAGCCCTGAAGGTTGCCCCCGACACCGGCGAAATCTCCCTCGAGGAGGGCATCGCGAAGGAGCTCAACGTAAAACTCGGCGATGTCATCGCCTGGAACGTTCAGGGCGTTGAGATCCCCACTCGCATCACGAGCCTCCGGAAAGTCGTGTGGACGCGCTTCGAGCCAAACTTCTTCGTGGTGTTTGCGCCACCGCTGCTCGAAGCCGCACCCAAGCAGTACCTCCTGCT
>JALYKQ010000029.1 GCA_030774675.1 Gemmatimonadota bacterium
GCCTCAAGACCACAACCGTCTACGTCACCCACGACCAGGTCGAGGCCATGACGCTGGGCGACCGTATCGTCGTGCTCGCCGACGGGCGCATCCAACAGATTGGCCGCCCGATCGAGCTCTACCTCTCCCCCGTAAATCGTTTCGTGGCCGGATTTATCGGCACACCGTCGATGAACTTCCTCCCTGGCATACTCGAGCGCGACAGTGGCCAAACCTACTTCGCCAGCGAAGGCACGCGTTTGAAGGTTTGGGAAGGAATCATGGAACCGACGCCGGTAGGGCCGATAACGCTGGGGATCCGACCGGAAGATCTGCGAGTGAATTCCACCGGTCTGCAGTCCGCGCAAGGCCCGGCTGACGGCAACACCCTAACCGGATGCGTCGTTTTGGTCGAGCGCCTCGGGGGAACCAGCCATGTTCATTTTGAAGTGGGTCAACACCGACTGCTGGCATCTGTCGCGAGCGATTCTCTGCCTGAGGTAGGAGACAGCATTACAGCGCGGGTACCCGCCGCACGCGTACACCTTTTCGGCGGCGATGGCCGCGTCATTTCCGCCAAGGTCTAACTGGGGGCGGACTCCACAATACCATAGTGGTTGCGGCTGCCCAGACCGCGTTGTGACAGATGTGTGACCCAGAAATGTTGACACGATCGTGCTGCACCAATAGCTTGCATGAAGAGCATTTCAAGTTCGTCGCTCGCTTTAAACCCGATTGCAACAATGATTCTCATCGCTCACATCCTCACCAACGCAATGCCCGGCGCCGCCAATAATGGTGGGTGCGGGATGCATGGTGGGCGACGGCGACGGGGTTAGCAGACTCTGATAATTGCCAAGATTCGCCCCCGCGTTCTGGACCGATGCGGGGGCGTTTTCGTTTTTAGTCACCGGTGAGTGCGGATTCCGACGACCGTCGGAAACGCTCGGCCACGAATGGAGGATTGATGAGGAAGAAGTACTATTTGTTGGTGAGTGACTTCGATCAGACCCTGAGCTTCAACGACTCAGGGCTCGTCCTGGCTGAGATGCTGGGAATTCCCGATTTCCAGGAAAAGGTCGCAAACCTTTCGCGCCTCAACCTTGTGCAGTCGGGCGCGGAGCTCACTTATCTGTTGCGGCACGATCCCGATTTTCGCCGAGTTCGGGAAGAAGACCTCGTCGAGGTCGGTCGTCAAATCCGCCTGAAGAAGAACATCGCGCTGCTCGCCGAGTTTCTGCGGGAGGGTATCGAGGGCTTCAGGTTCGACTTCTACGTAGTGTCGGCCGCCCCATGGCTCGTCGTCCACTCGGCGCTGCAGGGACTCGTGCCTCCCGATCACATCATCGGCGCCCACTTCGGCTTCAACACCGAGTCAGGCGAGGTGGAATCCATCATTCAGGTGCCAGCGGGTTACGGAAAGGTCGCTGCTGTGGACTCGCTCCGGTTTCGCCTTGGCGTTCCCAGCGATCGCGTAGTGTACGTCGGAGATGGAAGCTCTGACATCCACGTCATGCTTCACGTGAATCGCGGCGATGGCCTCACAATCGCCGCCTCGGAGGCGAGACACATCGCCCAGATTGCTCGACGCACGGTGATCAGCGACGACGCGCTCAGTGTCCTGATTCCGATCCTCGAGGAAATTTGCGGCTATGATCCGAGCCAGATCCGCCTCGCGTTCGAGGAGCAGGGGCTGCTGATTCAGGAGTGGGATCGGGTCCGTACCGATTGGCTCACCATCCGGGATGGATCGAGCATGGCGCAGATAGAGCCTGCGGCGTAGATCAAATGCAACGGCAACTGCAACAGAACAAGACGTCAGGGGCCAGAGATGCACAGCGGCCAGGAGGCAGGTGCAAACGTCGGGATGTCACTAGTGCTCGAAGGCAAAGCAGTTGCTGTGTCATGGAGTGCGGCGGAGACGTCCCGATGTAGTGAACCTGCCTCCTGACGCCTGCACTTCTGGCCCCGGAGATCTTGTTTAGTTGCAGTTAAGCAATTCCACAATCCCATAACGCCACATGATACAGTACTTCGGCTACTTCGCCGGCTTCCTCACGGTCGCCTCCTTCCTCCCGCAAGTCATCCGAACGTGGCGCAGCCGGCAGGTGCGCGACCTTCATCTGGGAATGTTCACCCTGCTGGTGACCGCGAGCACCTTGTGGATCATCTACGGCATGATCATTGGATCGTGGCCCGTGATCGTCACCAACGTTGGGATGGTCGTGCTCAATGGCTCCCTCGCCATTGCGAAGCTTCGCTTCAGCTAGGGCGCGCTCGTCTTCTTCGGAGGGTGGATCCGCAGGATCTCGAGCTTGTCATTGTTCCGCGCAACTACTATCAGCCGCTCGCCGTTCGGACCGCGTAAGGCCTTGAGGTCACGCACCTGTCCTTCGATCACGAGGTTGCTCTCTTCCATGTCCACAGGGACGAGTTGCCCGGATCCCGTCCCCCGCATCATCAGTCCATAGCTCGCATCGTAGCGCCCGAAGACCGGAGTCACTCCGTAGAAATTCCCGGCTACGAGCAAATCGGATCGTCTATCGCCGTCGAAATCCCCGGCCAACGAAGCGTAGATCGGAGCGAGCTGGGCGTCGGCCGGCATCTGCTCCAGCCTGAATGTGCCGTCGCCGTTGTTGCGCGCGATGGAGCTCGCAAAAATGTACGCTTCGCGCACCTGCGCTGATTTCAGGTCCGCCGCAGGAAAGATGTCCTCGACGCGGCTGGCCCCGAACGAGGAGTACGACGGGTACTTGCTTCCGAGCGACGGTATTTTGCGCACCAGCTCGTCGCGTCCAGCGACCGGGTAGCTTACGCCGTTCCTGTAGAACGTGAGTACCTGCTCGACATTTCCGCCGCCGCTATGCGAGAAATCGTTGATATAGAGACGAGCCGGCTCTTGGCGGGAAGCCTTCAGGTACGAGTTGAGGCCGAGATTCCCCAGGACGAGATCCGGACGCCCGTTCCCGCGCAAATCCACCGCCTCAACGGAATTCCACCAGCCATTGGTCGCCGATAACCCGGCTTCCTTCGTTCGATCGACGAACTTGCCGTTTTCCTGGTGAAAGACGCGTACGGGCATCCATTCCCCGACCACGACCAGGTCGAGCTTCCCGTCGTGGTCGTAATCGAGCCAGGCCGCTGAAGAAACCATTCCCGCCTCGGACAACCCAGGCGCTTTTTCGAGCGTGACATCCATGAACCGTCCCGCGCCATCGTTCTGAAGCAGGTGGCTCTTCGGTATAAGCCCGTAACTTCGCGCCACCACCCTGCTGCCCACGAACACATCGGGTCGCCCGTCGCCGTTGAAATCGCCCACCGCGACCGACGAGCCATTCTCGAAGAAATCCGGAAGAGCGTTCGCAGCTCGGCTGAAGGTGCCGTGCCCGTCGTTCATGTAGAGCCGATCTCGCAGCTGCTCCGCGTTGCCCCAGAACTCGTTGCCTCCGCTCACGACGAACAAGTCGGGATGCCCATCCCCGTTCGCGTCGAGAAACCCAGCGTCGACATCCTCAGCTACGCTGTCCACGGCAAAGGCCGGTTGACTGCTAGCTCGAAAAGCCCCATCCCGCTGCTGCAGAAAGAGCTTTCCTGCCTGCCACTTGGCGCCGCCGATGTAGATGTCGTCCAGCCCGTCACCGTTGACATCGGCAACGGCGAGCGCTGGCCCCTCGATCGAGAGTAGGTGCGGGATCAGCGCCTCGCGATTGTAATCGAAGAAGGTATCTTCCTCGTGCTTGAAGCCGGATCCGAGCCGGCTGGTGACGTCCGAGAAGAAACCGGACTGGGTATCCCGGGAACGGCTCCCGGCGACAAGTGCGGAGGGCCCGGACGTCAACGCCCCTGACCGCTGCGGATAGGCGTACTTCCCTGCCGCATCAGACTGGGAGAGCACCAGCGTGCGGTTTACAGGCACGCCGGTCAACACCTGAAATCGGCGATCGGGCCAGACAACAATCAGCGAGTCCAGCTGCTTCGACTGGCCGAGCCCGAAATGAAGGCGCGGTTCGACAGACGAAAGGAATCCGCGAGTCGGCTCTTGCTCGAGGAGCTGGGTCGTTCCATGGTCCCTGACGATCACCTTCGTGCCGATTCCAGCGGTATTGGCTCCTGAACCGTGCAGCTCGACGGTGAGATAGGAATTGCCGTTCACTCCGCGAGCGCTGTTCCGGTAGATCGAGGCCGGCGCGTTGATGTTGTTCACCACCAGGTCCAGCGCTCCACTGTTGTTCAGATCGACGTACGCCGCGCCATTCGAGAAGCCCGGCTGGGCGAGGCCCCACGACTCCGCCAGGTTCGTGAACGTCAGATTGCCGTTGTTGTGAAAAGCGTAGTTGGCGAGAGGAACCTGCGGCATTTTGTGCAGCAGGCTGATGTTCTGGGCGTTGATCCCCTGCGCGAGCGAAGCCTGCACGGCTTCGTTGCCAACGTAGCTGATGTAGTCCAAGTCGTTCGGGCGGCGATAAATCCCGTTGGTGATGAACAGGTCCTTCTCGCCGTCATTGTCCAGATCCGCGAAGAGCGCAGCCCAGCTCCAGTCGGTTGCCGACACGCCTGCCAGAAATCCGATCTCGCTGAACTTCCCCTTTCCGCGATTGAGCTGCAGGGCGTTGCGCGCGAATTGCGGGTGGTAACCCGCCTCGAGCTTCATGTTGTAGACGTTGAAGCTCTCGGCGTTCGCCGACGACTTGAGGATCTCCTCGCGCTCGGGAAGCATGTCGAGCGAGATGATGTCGGGCCGGCCATCGTTGTTGAAGTCGGCGGCATCTACGCCCATCGAGAATTGACTGGTGTGCCCCATCGATTGGGCGAGCGAGCCCGTGAAGGTGCCGTTGCAGTTGTTCATCCAGAGGTAGTCGTCGCCCTGAAAATCGTTGGCAACGTATAGATCGAGGCACCCGTCGCCGTTCAGGTCGCTGGCTACAACACCGAGACCGTATCCGTCGATCCCGTCACGAATGCCGGCAGCGGCTGTCACATCGGTGAAATGGTTCCCGTCGTTTCTAAAAAGGTGGTCGCCGGTGCGCGCGGTTTTGCCACCGCGCTGGGCCTGGGATTCGATCGCGCGCTCGCTGTGCGTGCTGTTGTCGAGCAAGTACATGTCCAGGTCGCCATCCCCGTCGTAATCGAAGAAAACGGCCTGCGTCGAATAGCCCGAGTGCTCGAGACCGTATTCCCTGGTGCGATCGGTGAAGGTGCCGTTACCGTTGTTGATATAGAGCACGTTACGTCCGTGCATCGTGAGGTATTCGACGCCCGAGACGTAGATGTCGACCCGCCCATCGCCGTTGACGTCAGCCATCGTGACCCCGGTCTTCCACCCATCCGGGTCGGCCACACCTGCCCTGTCGGTGATGTCCTCGAACTGATAGTTCCCCTTGTTCCGATAGAGCTTGTTGGGACCAAGGTTCGCGGTGAAGTAAAGATCCTGCAGCCCGTCCCCATCTACATCGCCAACAGCTACGCCCCCGCCGTTGTAGTAGTAGAGGTAGTTGATGATGTTGAATTCCGGCGTCTCGGGGAGCCGATTGACGAAGGTGGCACCAGTTGATTTGGGTGACAGCAGCTCGAACAGGGGCGTCGAAGGCGTGGCATTCTGCTCGGTCGTACAGGCAGCTAGGACCAATGCGCCGCCTGCGGTCATGCGCGCAATTTGGCCACGATGAACAACGTTAGACGGATGCGTCGGATCGGAGCGGATGCTCCGGATTTGTTCTTTTTTGTCATTTGCTCGTAGCGCTCCGTGACGCGCCCGAAGCATCCCGAGCGGCAGTTCCCAAAAAATCACGGCCCTGGTATTAGGAGCCGTATCGCCACACGGAGCGATCCGCGTGCATCCGCCAAAATTCGAAGCATCCGTTCTGAAGCTGTTGTCGTTCAAGCCAGCCCGAGCAGTAGTTCTAGCGAGCCGGAGTGATACGAACAGCCTGCCCGCCACCAGGCGCGAGCACCACGCTCAAATTTGTCCTGGAATCCACGTTGCGCTTGGAGATCGCCACCGGAAGAGGATTCGTCGCCCAGTTCGCCCCCGGTCCGTCTGCGTAGATCTCCGCCACGTACCTCTTGCCCGGCGTCAGAAAGTCGAGCGGCACCGTGAACGTCCGGCCTTCCTCGTCGGTGATCGCGCCGAGGAACCAGTCTTCGCTGTTCTTTGCCTTCCGCGCGACGATCACGTAGTCGCCGATCTTGCCGTCGATCGTCTTGCTCGTCTCCCAATCGACCGCCACGTCGCGGATGAACTGGAACGCGGGCTTGCCCACATAGTTCTCGGGCAGGTCTGCCGCCATCTGCAGCGGCGAGTAGATCACCACGTAGAGCGCGAGCTGCTTGGCGAGCGTCGTCCTGGGGTGGGACTCTTCAGGGCGGCGCGGACGCCCGGTGCCTCGCTCGATCAGCAGATCGAAGATCCCCGGCGTGAAGTCCATCGGACCCGCGAGCAGGCGGGTGAAATAGAGATTCGTCTCGTGCTCGGGCGGATTGCCGCCCTCCCCACCCCACGCGTTGTACTCCTGACCGCGCGCGCCTTCCCGGCTCATCATGTTGGGATAGGTGCGGCGCTCGCCGGTGTCGTGAATCGGCTCGTGCACATCCAGCATGATGTGATACTTTGCCGCCGTCTCGATCACCTTGCGGTAGTGGTTCACCATGAACTGCGAGTGGTGCGAGTACCCCTCGGCTGTCGTGTCCGTTACGTAGCCAGACTTGATAGCGTCGAGGCCAAGCGAGTGGTACATGGCGAAAGCGGCGTCCATTTGCTTCTCGTAGTTCTGGATCCCGCCCGAGGTCTCGTTGTGGACGATCAGCTTCACTCCCTTCGAGTGCGCGTAAGAGGCGAGCTCCGGAAGATTGTAGTCGGGGTACGCCTGGGTGAACGAAAAGGCATTCCTGTTCTGGATCCAGTCTCCATCCCAGCCCGTGTTCCAGCCTTCGACCAGCACTCCGCCGAGTCCGTTCGCGGCGGCGAAATCGATGTACTGCTTGGTATTCTGGGTGGTCGCGCCGTGCTTCGGACCGGAGCTCCAGGTCATGGTGTTGATGTGCATTCCCCACCAGATCCCGATGTACTTCATCGGCTTGACCCAGCTCACGTCGCCGAGTGCATTGGGCGGATTGAGATTGAGGCCGAGGAGCGACGGCGAAAGGTCGGCGGCGCGGTCCGCGAGCTGAATGGTGCGCCACGGAGTCACGAAGGGAGTGTGGCCGATCACCTTGTCCTGGCCGCTCAGCGGAGCCAGCGCCGCGCGAAGGGTGCGGTTGTCCATCCGCGGACCCCGCAGGTTCATCCGCGCGTAGTTGGCCAGATTTGCCTCGTGGATCACGATGAAGGTCTTCCCGTCGCGAGTCGCCATCGTCAGCGGAGTCTGGATGCTGTCGATCACGCTTACCGGTGACGAGGAGTACAGCATCTCCGAGCGATCGAGTCGCGACCGGTTCGACGGGATCCACCAGGCTTTGGCATCGTCAGCGAGGTTGAATTCCGTCAGCTCGTCGGTGATCACGAACTGCCCGAGCGCCGGCTGAGCCGGGACCTCGTACCGAAAGCCCACGCCGTCGTTGAAAGCGCGGAAGACCAAGTCGAACTTTCGTCCCGGCGCCGTCCTCTCGACGACCGAGACCTTGAGCTCGTTGTAGTTCTCCCGCACCCGCGCAACCTCGCCCCACGGCTGGGTCCACGTCTCGTCATGACTCCTGCGCGCCTGGCCGGTGATCCCGAGGCTATCGCGG
The DNA here is from genome assembly GCA_030774675.1 of Gemmatimonadota bacterium. Lineage (GTDB taxonomy): Bacteria > Gemmatimonadota > Gemmatimonadetes > Gemmatimonadales > Gemmatimonadaceae > UBA4720. Next base: position 7,705 of record JALYKQ010000029.1, read on the forward strand.
ATCGGCGCCGCGCCCTTGAACGCGAATCCCAGCATGGACGGCATCATGATCCAACGGCCGTCCCGGCTCAGGATGTAATAAAGCCTCCCCTGAGAGGTCGTCACTCCGGCCTTGTTGCGGCCGTCGGGCGAGGCGACGCTGACCGTGTCCTGGGCGATTGCGGTGGTGGCGGTGAGGGTGACCAGAAAGGCGGCGAACGTCATTCCGCGAGTCCAGCTCGGCACGTACATCTTCATCTCATTCTCCGTTTTCTGATGTCAGGAACCCACTTTGCACCAATTTCGTAAAGCCTGCGAAAGCATTCATGTGCCACCGGAACAAGTTCAGTCTTGACGGGCACAGGTAATGCACCCATTTATCGATGAGTTCCTTCGGCCTTTGCGCCAGGACCAACATGTCGTTCTCACCGCGTGTAGCCTTATCGTGCGGTCTCCTCGTCGGGCTCATCTCCGGATGTGCCTCCGGGAAATCTGCGCCCCCTGACCCGACCATCAATGTTGTGCCCCGCAACCAGAATGGAGGCACAATCGTAACCGCCGAAGATCTCGACCGCACCCCCGTCGAGTCGATCGAGCGGACTTTGGC
>JALYKQ010000030.1 GCA_030774675.1 Gemmatimonadota bacterium
CGTCCAGAGTGTGTACTTGCCAGCGGGAACAACGGTGCCACCGAACACGAGGTCCTTGTCGGTCGTAAGCTGGGTGGCGGCGTTGGCGCCAGTGCGCCACACCTGGTTCCAGGGAACGACGTTCCCAAAGATCACGCGACCGCGCTTTAAGGGCCGACTGTAAGCCACTTGGATGTTCGCGCCTCCGACGGTCGCCTTGGTGGTGTCCGGCGGAGACATCTGGCCGATGGCGCCTCCTTTGGCAGCGTCGGCCGCGCCCCACGCCTTTACGACTTTATCAAAATCGATGTTCGGCACGCGCTCGGCGATCGTCTTGACAGTTGTTGCGGTCGAATTCAATCCCATGATGCGGCCACGGGAATCCACTCGCGCTACCTCCGTCCAGTTCGGAAAGAATGTGCTGGTAAACGCGACGGAGTCGGCGCCGCGCCGTCGGATGATGATGGACGGCACCGGGCCGCCACCTGGTCCAATAAGAGCGTAAACGACGCTGTCGCGGCCGAGTTTGGCGCTCGCCAGAGACTGCTCATAGAGGCCGTACGCGGGCGGCTCAGTGCCAAAAGTCGGCTGTACCGAGCCATGAAATACCTTCCGGCCCGACATGCTGGTATCCGCGGTTCCGTTGCGCTTCACTTCGATCACGGCGATAGAATCGCTGAACTTGGCGACCGCATCCATGAAGGCTGGAGCCGCTGGATCGGTTCCAGGCCTCCGCACCGTCGTCGTCATCGCTTTCACCTCGCCCCGCGGACCAAGCTCGGCGACATAATGGAAAGTCCTGGTGCGTGGGTACCTCAACACCAGATCGCCTTCAATCTTTCCGCTGGAGCGCGTGTATCGCTCGATCGCGACAGTGTCGACACCCAGACGGGTAACGATGTAGGCACGCTCTGGTGATTGTGCGGCGAGGGAGCTGGCGGTCAGGAAGACGAACGCGGCTGCTGAGATCTTCGACATGGGAGGATCCTTCTTAGGAAGCGTGAGGGCTGCTTACTGAGCTTTAGATAGTGTACCACCGCACGCACGGCTGCAACTGTCAGACGGCTGCGGCCACCTCCTTGCTTTCAGCGTCGGCGTAGCTCTCTGAAACCGATGAGGCGGTATCCAGCGCCGCCGCGAGATCGGCCACGAGGTCGTCACCATGCTCTATGCCGACCGAGAGTCGCAACAGCGAATCGTCGATCCCCGCAGTTGCACGCGCTGACTCATCCATTGATGCGTGCGTCATCGTCGCCGGATGCGCGATCAGACTCTCAACACCTCCCAATGATTCGGCAAGCGTGAAATAGTGGAGCGCGTTCACGAATCGCTGTACGCTGTCGATTCCGCCATTCAGCTCGAAGCTCACCATCGCTCCGAAGCCATCCTGTTGGGACACCGCAACGATGTGTCCCGGATGTGAGCTCAGGCCCGGATAGTAGACCCTGTTTACCGCGGGATGGCCGGCCAACAGGTCCACCACTCGCGCCGCGTTCTCGCAGTGGACGCGCATCCGCGCGTGAAGAGTGCGCACGCCTCGAAGCGTGAGGAAGCTGTCGAACGGAGAGCCCGTGATACCGATACAATTAGCCCACCACGCCAATTCCTGCACGAGCGCCGCGTCAGACGCTACGACCGCGCCCCCTACGACATCGCTGTGTCCATTCAGATATTTCGTGGTCGAGTGGACAACTAGGTCTGCGCCGAACTCGATCGGACGCTGCAACGCGGGTGAGAGGAACGTGTTGTCGACGGCGACGATGGCTCCAGCTTCGTGCCCTGCTCTGATAGAGCAGGGAAGATCGGTCAGCCTTAGAAGCGGATTGCTTGGCGATTCAATCCACAGGAGCCTGGGCCGGCGCGCCCTCACCGTCTGCGCAGCGGTTTCGCAGGTAAGATCGACGAACTCGACGTCGAAATGCCCACGAGCGCCCAGAGAGCGCAGAATGCGATGGGTTCCTCCATAACAGTCGTGGGGAGCCAGTATAAGGTCTCCCGGTCGCAGCAGCTGGAGCACAAGCGCAACCGCCGACATTCCGGTGCTCGTCACGACCGCGCCCTCTCCACCCTCCAGCTCGGTCAGAGCGTTAGCAAGGTGCTCGCGGGTCGGGTTGCCTGTGCGCGTGTAGTCGTACAGTCTCTTCCTTCCGAACCCGTCGAACGCGAATGTCGAAGTCAGATGAATGGGAGGCACCACCGCGCCATGGTGCAGGTCGGTTGCTATCCCCGCTCGGACCGCGCGCGTTGCCGGCCGGCACGGAGGACGCGTGGATGAATCCCTGATCTCGTCGGTCATGACTGTGTCTCCAGTCCAAGTCGGAGCAGCTCGTTGACGAAGGGTGCGATACGGGCGGAATCTCCGAGAAAGGCGTCGTGGCCATAAGATGAGTCGAGCTCTAGTATCTGGCTGGAACCGCCCAGCCTGCGTGCGAGCTCGCGACACTGGGCGACCGGCACGAGCCTGTCGCCACTGACGGCAATAACGGTCGTCGGGACTGTAACATCCTCGGGACGGATCTGGTGAAGATCGAGCGACAGGGAAAGAGCATTGTACCTGTCGGGGGTCCACTGATCGGCGAACTGTTCGCCGCGCGTCTTCAGGTAGTTTCCGATGCGATCCTCGACCAATCGCGCATCGCTCCGCTCAGAGCACGCGATCCGCTCCTCGAAGTGGCGCGCTGTGAGATAGCTCGTCATCGCGATGCCGCGGGCAATTGCCAATCCATCGCGGTCTCGACCCACCGCGCTTCCAAGCGCGACGACCCGGCGCTGAAGATGCCTGAGAGCCGTTGCAATAGGGTCGCTCTCGTGAGCGGCACTGATCACGATCAGACGCTTTGCGCGCGCGGGGAATTTGACGCCGAACGTCAGGGCAACCATTCCCCCATAGGACGCACCGACCACTGCGTGCACGCTTCGAACGCCGACATGATCGAGGGCAGCCGCGAGGACTTCAGCCTGGTCAGCAGTAGTAACTGGGGGTGCGCTGCTCTCATGGCTGACGTAATCGATGGAAAGGATGCGAAACTGCCGAGTGTCGATCGCGCGCCCTGGTCCAACGACGTCTTCCCACCATCCGGGTGATGGATCAGACGAGGACGATGCGGCGTGTCTCGATGCAGAAATGCCTCCCAGGACGACGACTACAGGCGCGGTTCGAGGCCCGATGATTTCGTAGCGCGGGGCTCTCGGCTCGGGCTCGCGCGAGCCAAAGGAAAATTCGCTAGAGGAGGAGATCGTCGTCTCGTCCGCGCTGATCACGGCGATGGCGGTCATTGGAGCCACTCCTCTTCCTTGGCCGGTTCGTACCGCGCAATGCAAGGCGCCGCGTTCAAATCATCCAGCGCTTTGACCAGTGGTTGGACCGAATGCCAGCTCGATTTGGCCGTGATGACCGCTGCGTCGCCGCGGTCGCCGGTGACTCGCTCCGAAGCAAGGCCACTCGCCGTCACTGCCTGCTTTAGCGATGCGGAGTCGATTCGCGCCACTATGAGCCACTGATGGTCCCGCGGATCCGCGGTCGAGACGAACTGTGTCGCTTGAACTCCCCGATCGTTGGGAGGTGGGGAGACCCGAAGCAGGTCGCTGAGCAGCGCCGCCGCAGTTGGACGTCCGCCAGCGCCCGGTCCAGAGACGCTGAGCGGCGACGGCCAGCCGAGATCTACCTCGACTCGATTCTCCTCGAGTATCGTTCGTCCGAATGCGCTCTTTGAGCAAACGATCACCGGCGCGACCGTTGCAGCCACGCGGTGTCCGGAAAGCTGCGTACATTCGGCAATCAGGCGGACGCGAGCCCCCTCGATCGCTGCGACTCGGACGAGGCGCTCGAGCCCAGGAACCAACGGCGTCCGGCGCACCTGGAGAGCAGCCGGTCGTATGCCGAAGGTGATCCAGGCGATGATCGCCAGCTTCGCCGCCGCATCCCGTCCGTCCAGATCGCGACAGCAGTCGGCCTCGGCCAGACCGCGCTTGCGCGCAGACGCCAGGGCGGCCTCCAGGGTCGTACCCCGCTCGAGCAGCGATATGACATAGTTCGATGTCCCGTTGAGAATCCCGCGCACCGAGAGTGGCGTGGAGGCACCGACCAGATCGCGCAGCGTGGAAATCACCGGCGCGCTTCCGCCTACCGCCGCCCCGAAGTCGAGCCCGACCCTGCTTTCGCAGGCGAGCGCGGAAAGAGTGTCACCGTGCGAAGCGATGAGCTCCTTGTTGGCCGTGATCAGCTTCTTTCCACGCCTGAGCGCGTGAGAGGCGATTGTTCGCGCGGGCTCGTCACCGCCAACTGCCTCGATGACCACATCGGCGTCGTGGGCGAGGAAATCTTCGAGGCTGTTCGTGAAGAGGCTCGTGTCGATCGGCAGGTTACGCTCGCGATTCACGTCGCGAACCAGAACGTTAGTCAGGTCGAAGCGAACACCGAACCGCGACGCAATCGCCGGCGCGGATTCGTGGAGCAGTCTGACCAGGCCGCCGCCAACGACACCGCAGCCGGCCAGAGCCAGGCGGATCGTTCTTGGGGTGCCAACTGAGATGCTCGCTGAACTTTCACGGTAGCTCGTGAATCTGGGGTTGCTCTCGCTCCGGTGAGGGACGAGCGGAGAAATGGGAATCTCGCGCAGCAAAGGCCGCGGATCGAGCTCGAGTTGCTGCTGGGGCGTCATTGGAATCCTCTGTTGATGGACTCCGCGCTTAAAGCAGAACGCCCGTGACTGTGAGGCCGCGGGCGTTCCTCGCTTTTTAGCATTTATTTAACGTGGCTGCAATACGCGGCAAATGACCACAGTGCACTTCGATTGTTTTCAGATTATATCGCGATCCACCGTTCTGGTCAAGGCGGGAAGCGGGTACCGGGAAGCGGGAACCGGGAAGCGGGAACCGGGTAAGGCCGTCAAGAAAAAAAGAGGGGGCCGCGTTTTCGCGGCCCCCTCTTTCCTTTCTCGAATCGTGCCGAGGGCTAGTACATGCCGCCCATTCCGCCCGGCGGACCACCGCCCGAAGCTCCAGCTCCGGCTGGCTCCTTCTTCTCGACGATCAGTGCTTCGGTCGTCAGAAGGAGTCCCGAAATCGACGCCGCGTTTTGCAGCGCAGTTCGGGTGACCTTGGTCGGGTCGATGACACCAGCGGCGACCAGATCCTCGTACTGATCGGTCAGCGCGTTGTAGCCGTAGTTGTTGTCCTTCGACTGGCGGATCTTCTCGACCACGATCGAGCCTTCGCCACCCGCGTTCTGGACGATGATGCGCATCGGCTCCTCGATCGCTTTACGGACAATGTCGACACCGATCTGCTCGTCGCTTTCCGCGAGCTTGAGAGTCTTGAGCGCCTTCTGCGCGCGAATGAGCGCGACACCGCCGCCAGGAACGATTCCCTCCTCGACAGCGGCGCGAGTCGCGTGAAGCGCGTCTTCGACTCTCGCCTTCTTCTCCTTCATCTCGCTCTCGGTGGGTGCACCGACGTTGATCACCGCCACACCGCCGGCGAGCTTTGCCAGACGCTCCTGTAGCTTCTCCCGATCGTAATCGGAAGTCGTCTTCTCGACCGCCGCTTTGATCTCCTTGATGCGGCCCTTGATCTTCTCCTCGTCGCCGTGACCATCGATGAGCGTAGTGGTCTCCTTGTCGACGACGATCCGCTTGGCACTACCGAGGTCGGTCACGACTGCGTTCTCGAGCTTGAGGCCGAGCTCCTCGGAGATCACCTGGCCGCCCGCGAGAACAGCAATGTCCTCGAGCATGGCCTTGCGGCGGTCACCGAAGCCCGGCGCCTTCACCGCGGCGACGCGGAGAGTGCCACGGAGCTTGTTGACGACCAAAGTCGCCAGCGCCTCGCCCTCGATGTCCTCGGCGATAATGAGCAATGGCTTGCCCATCTGCGCCACCTTCTCGAGGATCGGGAGCAGGTCCTTCATCGACGAGATCTTCTTGTCGTGAATGAGGATCAGAGCGTCCTCGAGGGCTGCTTCCATCTTCTCGGGATCGGTGACGAAGTACGGCGACAGGTATCCGCGGTCGAACTGCATTCCTTCCACGGTCTCCAGCGTCGGCTCGAGGCCCTTCGCCTCTTCGACGGTGATGACGCCGTCCTTACCAACTTTCTCCATTGCCTCGGCGATCAGGTCGCCGATCTCCTTGTCGTTGTTGGCGGAGATGGAGCCGACCTGGGCGATCTCCTTCTTGCCCTTGGTGGGAAGGCTCATCTTCTTGAGGTCTTCGACGACGGCTGCGACCGCGGCGTCGATACCGCGCTTCAGCGCCATGGGGTTGACACCGGCGGTGACGTTTTTGAGGCCCTCCCGGAAGATGGCCTGGGCGAGAATGGTCGCCGTCGTAGTTCCATCGCCAGCGAGCTCGCTGGTCTTGGTGGCGACTTCCTTCACCATCTGGGCGCCCATGTTCTCAAGGGCATCGGAGAGCTCGATTTCCTTGGCGACGGTCACGCCGTCCTTGGTTACGGTCGGCGCACCGAACTTCTTGTCGATGACGACGTTCCGTCCCTTGGGGCCAAGGGTAACCTTGACCGCCTCGGCGAGCTGATCGACGCCGCGCTTGAGAGCCGCGCGCGCATCGGTATTAAAGTGTAGTTCCTTGGCTGCCATGTGATCGCTCTTTTGGGTGTCTGGTTTAGTTCACGACCGCGAGCACGTCGGACTCGCGGAGGATGAGATACTGTTCGGCGTCGATGGTCACCTCGGTGCCGCTGTACTTTCCGTACAGGACCTTGTCGCCGACTTTGACCTCCATCGGGACTCGAACGTTCTTCTCGTACCTACCGGGCCCGACGGCAATGATCTCGCCCTGTTGCGGCTTTTCCTTGGCCGTGTCAGGGATGAAGAGGCCGCCGCGCATTTGCTCGGTATCCTCGAGCGCCCTGACAACGACGCGATCGGCGAGGGGGGCGACCTTGGTGCTG
>JALYKQ010000031.1 GCA_030774675.1 Gemmatimonadota bacterium
GGGCCGGTCACTCGCCCGGTTGCTCCGATGAGTCCGATCTGTTGTCCCCTCACCACGGTGTCGCCGACCGCCACCAGTGGCTTGCTGAGGTGAAAATACGCCGTGACTATCCCGCCGCCATGGTTGATGTAAATGACATTGCCGGCGAGAAAGAAATTGTCGACGAGCGTGACAACACCGCGGTTCGTCGCGCGCACCGGCTCCCCGACCGCCCCACGGAAATCGACCCCGAGGTGGCGGCTGGTCATGCGGCCATTGAACAGCCGCCCGGATCCGAACTCGCTCGTGATTACGGATGCTCGCGGCCGAAGAAAGGAAGCGGTCCACATCGGAGGCGAATCGTGGGCGCGGGTGCCGACCGCTCGCGCCCGCGCGTTTTCGCGCTGGACCCGCGCCGCGGTTGCCGAGTCGAGAGGGCGAGTGAAGCTGCTGTCGACGGCGAGCGGTTGCGACACAGGCGGTGGCAGCTTCGGCAGCGTGAGCCGCGCGCGAACTGTTTCGGTCTTGCCCGATGCCCGCCGGAGAATGACGCTGGCGATGAGGGTTCCTTCGGCATCCACGGGAACCGCTCCGATTGCGTGCCAGGCTCCAGCTGTCGATGCGATGAAGTGGAGTGGCTCACCAGCGAGAGCACCGCTAATCGAAACTATCGAGTCATCGCGCGGCGCACGGGCGTTCAGCGTCAGTCGAACGATGGCTCCTGGTTCGGGACGCGTGGGGGCGACCGAGAGCTGCGGCGTCTGCGCGCCGACGGAGGCTGAGGCAAGAGTACAGAATGCAACCGCTGCAAGCCGGCGGCTCATCCCCACGCGGGTTGCCCCGGAACCAGCGGGACACATCCCACCCACTTCCCGGGAACCAGCACATAGCGGAGCGCCTTGGTCACACCGATCTCGGAAGAGAAATAGGCGCGAAGGGCAAGCTCTCGGACGAGGGTGAAATAGTGCGTGGGACCCACCGTTTGTGCCTCGGTGTCGATCTCGCGCAGCACCCGCTCGCGCTCGCGTTGCGGAAGCGAGGCGAAATCATCACCGCATCGCCCGCGACACATCCTGCGGAATTCCGTCAGCCCATTCAGCAGTCGCTCCTGCGCCTCCGGCTCGTAACAGTCGGTGAGCAGCAAGTTGATCGCGGCGCCCGCGCCCGCAGCTTTCGCGCCGGGAGATGACGGAGTCGTTGGCAGCAGCGTATCGGCTATCTCCTCAATGAGCGACTGATCGTCCAGCGTCAGCGCGCTCGATGACGCCCGGGTCGAATCGCGCGCGCACGCGATCAGAAAACCGTTCGACGTGATCAACACGCCACCCACCAAAGCGGTGGCGGCCTTCACCGCTTCCCGCCGGTTCATCGGAGGCACGACGATCCCATCTTCACAGGTTTTGCCTCGCCATTTCGCCGGCGGCGTGGTTCACGGCGCGCGCCGTCAGCGCCATGTATAGAATCGATGGACTCTGATTGCCGGTGGATGTCATGCACGCGCCATCGGTGACGAACACATTCGGGCAAGCGTGAAGCTGGTTCCACTTGTTGAGAAGCGAGGTCTTCGGATCCCGTCCCATGCGTACTCCGCCCATCTCGTGGATGTCCAACCCTGGAGCCTGGCCGTTGTCGCGCGTCTCGACGTCATGGCAGCCGGCGATCTCCAGCATCGCTTTCGCCTCGGTCCGCCAGTCACGAATCATTTTTTCGGAGTTGTCGTCGTAGCCGACCGACGTGACGAGCCGCGGAATTCCCCATTGATCCTTCTCGGTCTCGTGCAGTCGCACGTGATTCGATTCCCTGGGAATAGTCTCGCCCTGCATGTACATGTAGATCCCCCACGGACCAGGCTGGGCCTGCGCGTCCTTGTATGCACCACCGACGCGTTCTGTCGTCGGCTCCCCACGCTCACGATACGCTCCCGCGAAAGTCGTGTAGCCGCCGACGAAATCCATCTCCTGCTTCCCGAGATTGCGGAAGTTCACAAGAATGCATTCGGTGGGGTTCCGTCCGTAGAAGTATTTGTCCTCGAAGCCCGCGATTTTTCCACTCGCCCCGGTGCGGTAGTTGTGGTGCGCAATGTACTTGCCCAACAGTCCGCTATCGTTGCCGAGCCCGTGGGGAAAGCGTTGCGAGGTCGAGTTGAGCAGGATGAGGTTGGTGTTGAGCGCGGATGCATTCACGAACACGATCCGCGAGCGATACTCAGCGCTCGCATGGGTCTTCGCATCGATCACGCGGACGCCGGTCGCCTTTCCCTTCGCCTGGTCGTAAATGATGGAATGGACGACTGAGTCGGGACGGATGGTGAGATTTCCCGTTTTCGCCGCCCATGGAAGTGTCGATGCATTCGAGCTGAAGTAGCCGCCATACGGACATCCACGCATACAAAGATTCCGGGCCTGGCACGTGCCACGTCCCTGCTGCAGGTGGATCTCCTTCGGCTGGGAAAGGTGGGCCCATCGTCCCTGTACGACGTACCGATTCCCATAATGCGTGCGAACCTTCTCGCTAAGGTGTTTCTCGACGCAGTTGAAATCGAAAGGCGGTAGATACTCGCCGTCCGGCATCGCCTCCAGCCCATCTGCGTTGCCACACACTCCGATGAACCGTTCGACGTGCGAGTACCAGGACGCGACATCGTCGTACCCGATCGGCCAGTTCATGCCGTAGCCCTGGCGCTCGGGCGCCGTGAACTCGTACTTGCTCCATCGCTGGCACGCTCGGCCCCAGATGATCGACTTGCCACCCACCTGATAACCGCGGATCCAGTCGAACGGCTTCTCCTGCACGTACGGGTGATCTCGATCCTTCACGAAGAAGTGCGCGGTGTCTTCCCCGTATCCGGCGGCCTTGCTGATGAGCGGATTCTCCTTCAGCTGCTGGCGCGACATGGCGCCGCGATGCGGAAGCTCCCACGGATTCAGGTTCATGGTGGGGTAGTCCTTGATGTGGACTACGTTGCGACCGCGCTCGAGGACCAGCGTCTTCAGTCCCTTCTCACAAAGCTCTTTGGCCGCCCAGCCGCCGGAAATTCCCGAGCCGACGACGATGGCGTCGAAAGCAGTCGCCTCGGAGATCACAAGAGCTTTACCGCTTTCCGCCCATCAGTGAACCGAGGACCCCGCGCAGTATCGAACGCGATATCGCTGAGCCTGCGCTGCGGGCGGCACTCTTGGCCATGACATCCACCAGGCCATCATGCTTTCCGCCCCGCGGACCGGTCGTACCGAAGATCATGCCACCCAGGCCGCCGAATGCGCCGCTCGTGCCACCGGTCGCGCCGGGGGCGGGGCTCGTACCGAACGGGGGAGCGTGCCCGCTGGCCGTCGCCGCATTCTGGGCCGCTTCCGCGCGCGTTTTCAGCAGCTCGAGCGCCGATTCCCGGTCCACTTCCTTCTCATAAACTCCCGCCACTATCGAGTTTGCGATGAGCGAGCGCCGCTCCTCCGGGGTGATCGGACCGATCTGGGAGCCGGGAGCAAGAATCCATGCGCGCTGGGTGACGCCAGGCGTCCCCGACGCATCGAGCAGCGAAACGAGCGCTTCTCCGACGCCGAGCTCGAGAATCACCTTCTCGATGTCGAGCCTAGGGTTCGGCCGCATCGTCTCAGCGGTTACCTGCACCGCCTTCTGCTCGCGCGGAGTGAAGGCGCGAAGCGCGTGCTGCACACGGTTGCCGAGCTGACCGAGAACCTTGTCCGGAATGTCGATCGGATTCTGCGTCACGAAATAGACTCCAACACCCTTGGAGCGAATGAGTCGCACGACGAGCTCCACCTTCTCCAGTAGCGCAGGTGGCGCGTCGGCGAAGAGAAGGTGCGCCTCGTCGAAAAAGAACACGAGCTTCGGTTTTTCCGGATCGCCTACTTCCGGCAGCTGCTCGAACAGCTCGGACAATAGCCAGAGCAGGAAGCTGGCGTAGAGCCGCGGGTTGTTCATCAATCGGTCGGCGGCGAGGATGTTGACCACTCCGCGGCCGTCGACGGTCTGAATCAGGTCGTCGATATTGAGCATCGGCTCACCGAAGAAGCTCTTGCCTCCCTGCTGTTCTATTTGCAGCAATCCGCGCTGGATCGTGCCGATGCTGGCGGACGACACGTTGCCGTACTGTGTCCTGAACTGTGCCGCGTTGTCACCGACGAACTGCAGCATGGCGCGCAGGTCCGGCAGGTTGAGCAGCAGAAGTCCGTTGTCGTCCGCGATGCGGAACACCATCGAGAGCACGCCTTCCTGCGTCTCGTTGAGATTCAGCAGCCGGGCGATGAGGAGCGGACCCATGTCGGAGATCGTGGCTCTCACCGGGTGCCCCTGCTCGCCAAAGACGTCCCACAAGGTGGCAGGGCAGCCCCTCCATACCGGTTCGGGCAACCCGAGCTTCTTCAGTCGCGCGGCGAGCTTCTCGCTCATCTGACCCGCCTTGCTGATCCCGCTCAGGTCTCCTTTGACGTCGGCTAGGAATACGGGGACACCGATGCGCGAGAATTGTTCGGCAAGGACCTGGAGTGTGATGGTCTTGCCCGTGCCCGTCGCGCCGGTGATGCAGCCGTGTCGGTTGGCGAGCCCGGGGAGAAGAGCGAGGTCGGTGTCCCCCGCCTTGGCGATGACGAGTGGCTCGGACATGAACCAAAAGATGCGAGCCGGGGAATAGCGGCACCAGTGCTCTGTTCAGCTACGCTATCCGCGAGGATGGCGGACAAGTCTGGAGTGGCAGCGAGCGGTGCTGTTTCCTATATTTGCGCGCTCTCTCTTCCGCAGGCCCCTCACAAATGAAGCTTTGCGTTTCTTCAGCCCGCGTCGTTTTGCCGCTGGTACTAGCAGCCGTCTCGCTTCGCGCCCAGGCCCCTGACGATGGCTTGATGATGCCAAGAAGGGTGCTGAATACCGGCGTGATGTACATGCACGACAGCTGGGACCAGTACTGGGAAGGGGATTTGAAACGCAGCAATGGCAATATCGGGACGATTACGACTCAAAGCATCGCTCTTCTGGGCCATTACGGCCTGACCGACAGAGTGACCCTGGTTGCCGAGCTTCCCTACGTTTGGACGCACGCGAGCGAGGGCCCTTTGCGCGGATTCAGCGGCGTCCAGGATCTCACCTTGGCGCTCAAGTACAGACTGCTCACCACCGGGTTCACCGAGCTTGGTACGTTGAGCGCGGTCGTCGTTGGCGCCATAGGTGTCCCGGCGAGCAACTACAGTCCCGATTTTCTTCCGCTCTCGATCGGGCTCGACAGTCGTCGCGCGTCTGGACGCTTCACCCTGCGATTCCAGTCCAGGGGCGACTGGTTCGTCGATGGCTCCGCCGCCCACACCTGGCGCAACAATGTGAGCCTCGATCGCGCCGCCTATTACACAAACGGCCAGCTCTATCTCACCAATCAGGTTGAAATGCCCGACGTGTTCGACTGGAAGGTGAGCACCGGCATTCGGAAGACTCACGTATTCATTCCGGTTTCCATCTCGCAACAGCGCACGCTCGGCGGCGGCGATATTCGCCGACAGGACATGCCGTTCGTGTCCAACCGGATGAATTACACGAAGGCTGATGTCTCGCTGATGTACGGGCTCACTGTTCCGACCGACCTCGCCGTCCAGATCGGCGCGTCAAAGATCCTGAGTGGTCGGAATGTGGGTCAGTCGACCACGATCACGGCAGGCGCCTTCCACACATTTCACTTTTAAGAACCGGAGCGACCCTTGAGATTATCTCGTTTGCGTACCGCTCTTCCGGTTGCCTTCTCGTGCGCTGCCGTGTTCCTCGCGGCCGGTTGCGACAACTCCATTCATCCGACCGAGGTCTTGCCACCGCTCGACGCGGCCAGCCTCGACGCGAATGCGGGAACCTGGCGCATGATCGTATTGACCGCACCGACCCAGTTCCCGGTTGCCGCACCCGCTGCCGTGAGCTCCCCCGCATACCTGGCGGAAGTCGACGCCATCAAGACCGCTCAATC